>JBMNVE010000013.1:0-35477 GCA_050946655.1 Anaerovoracaceae bacterium | reverse complement strand
TGACCTTCCTAAGTTTCAGTGTCAAGATTCTGCACTTTCACAGCCTAAAGCGTTTTGTTGTTTTCCAACAAACATGGCTATTTTTGCCCAATCCTGCCCTTCAAAATCCTATTTTTGGAGTCAAAAACCGCCTTTGTCAAGATTTTCTCCGGTCACAGTCCCGTAAATGGAAAACTGTCCCCCGGGGCGTAACCTTGATCAAAAGAACCAATGATACTGCATCTAAAAAGACGGCCCGAAAGGGCCGCCTCTATTATTTCTTCTTTATCCACTTGGCTGTGACCACCCGGTCTTTTCCATCCAGGTCCTGGAGGATCTGGATATCTGTAAAGGCCTCTGTTTCTTCGATGAGAGTGGCCACATCAACCGCCTGATCGGCACCGATCTCCAGCACCAATGTCCCCTTCTTCTTTAAATGCTCATGAGCGCCTTCAATAATCAACCTGTAATAGTCCAAGCCGTCCGTGCCGCCGTGGAGGGCTTCTTCCGGTTCATACTTCATCACTTCCGGCATGAGGGTTTCCATGACTTCACTCTTGATATAGGGGGGATTTGAGACGATCATATGATACTTCTTCTTTGCCACCGGCTCATATAGATCCCCCTGAAGGACAGTCATTTTGACTCCCAGGTTTTTGGCATTGGCCTCCGTTAGCTTCACCGCTTCCGGGTTGATATCCACCGCCGTCACCTTGGCTCCTCCTCGCTTGGCAAGGGCAAGTCCGATGGCACCGCTGCCGCAGCACAAGTCCAAAACCGTGTCCCCACGCATTTCCTTTAACTTCAGTTCCGCCGCCAGGGCCACCACTTCCGTGTCCAGCCTGGGGATCAGTACCTTAGGGGCCACCTTCAGGGTCAGACCCATGAAATCTTGATTGCCGGTAATGTATTGGAGAGGCTCTCTCTGACACCTGCGTGCCACCAATTCAAAGAACTGATCACAGGTGCGGTCGTCAGCCGGGGAGGACCACTCCATGAAAAACCTGGCTCGGTCCACCTTTTTCAGATGGCAATACAGCACTTCCGCATCCACTTTGGGACTGGGGACGCCGGCATCCGTCATTTGTTTTTCCGCCATTTTGATGATGTCTGATACAAGTAATGAACTCATTTCACTTCTTCTCCTCTACGCGGTGATACCGCATCTTCATGCCATATAGGACCTACGACCCTTTGAAATCTCTTGATCCTGCCCATTTCATCACAGGGACCTTCTCCGTAATCCCCTTCTTCCGCAAGTACCGCTTCCATGGCGGCGATGGCCACTTGCAACTGCTTTTCCGTCGGCTCTCTGGTGGTCAGCTTCTGCAACCAGAGGCCGGGCATGCTGAGGATCTTCACTACGATATTATCGCTTTTTCCCGCCCAGCGCAAGAGTTCGTAGGAAAGTCCCGCCACCACCGGAAGGAGCAACAGCCGGGACAATATCCGTAGAAACAGATTGGGCCATCCCAAAAGGGAAAACAAGACCAGGCTGATCACCATGACGAACATGAGAAAACTGGTGCCGCATCTGGGGTGGAGCGTATAGAACTCCTGGCAGTTGGCAGGGGTCAAGGGTAGCCGGTTTTCATAGCAGTGGATGCACTTATGCTCCGCGCCATGGAACTGAAAGACCTTCTTGATATCCGCCATCCTGGAGATGAGGGCCACATAGAGAACAAAGAGAACGATGCGAAGCACCCCTTCGGCCAAATTGAGAATCACCTCGTTCTTGGTGATGTGCTTGAGCAAATTCACCGCCGCCGTAGGGGCTATAATGAAGATCCCTACCGTAAAGATCAGGGCTAAAATCACAGAAAAATAGAGCATGGCATTCCACGCCCCCTTTTTCCCGAACTTTTTTTCCAGCCACAAAAAAACTTTATCTTCCTCCACGTCATCTTCTTCGTGGGCTTCCAACACATCGGCGGAATACATGAGGGTTTTGGTCCCCTGGACCAAGGCATCCACAAAAACCACCACCCCTCTGATCAGGGGGACCTTTGCCCACTTGCTGGGCTGTGGCAGTTTTTCCGTTTTGATGTACATGGAATCGTCGGGAAGGCGCATGGCAATGGCCGTGCGGTCGGCCCCCTTCATCATGATCCCATCCAATACCGCCTGACCACCCACCTTGGTGGGGCAGGCATCCTTGATAAATATCTTTTTTAAATCCATTATTTCTCTTTACAACCTAATCTTCTTGATGATCCGAACAAACTCCTGGTTGCTCCTGGTATGGGCCAGATTATCGATGATCAATTCGGTGACTTCCTGTGTATCACTGTTCCCAAGAGCCCTTCGCATGTACCAGATGGCTTCCATCTCCTCCTGGTTCATCAGCAGGTCCTCTCTTCTGGTCCCGGACATGTTCAGGTTCAATGCGGGGAAGATCCTCTTCTCCGAAAGACGCCTATCCAGATGGAGCTCCATATTACCTGTACCCTTAAACTCCTCAAAGATAACATCATCCATTCGACTTCCCGTCTCTACCAGGGCAGTTGCCAAAATGGTGATGCTTCCTCCTTCTTCCATGTTCCTGGCCGCACCGAAGAATTTCTTGGGTTTATACAGAGCAGATGGGTCCAGCCCGCCGGAAAGGGTCCTTCCGGAAGGCGGTACCACCAGGTTATATGCCCTTGCCAGCCTGGTGATGCTGTCCAGTAGAATGACCACATCCTTCCCCTGCTCCACCAGCCTTTGGGCTCTGGACAGTACCATTTCCGCCACCTTTACGTGATGCTGGGGTTGCTCGTCAAAGGTGGAGTATATCACTTCCCCGCCGATGAGGGAGCGCTTCATGTCCGTCACTTCCTCCGGTCGTTCGTCGATGAGGAGAACCATCATCTCCACCTGGGGATATTTTTTTTCAATGCTGTTGGCGATCTTCTTCAGGAGAACCGTCTTTCCCGCTTTTGGCGCTGCGACGATAAGACCCCTCTGTCCTTTTCCGATGGGGGCCACCAGGTCGATGAGCCGCATGGAAAGATCTCTGCTGTCTCCTTCCAAGGAAAGGCGCTCATTGGGGAAGATGGGAGTCAGGCGATCGAAGTCGGGACGCCTCTTGGCCACTCCCGGTTCGTCACCGTTTACCGTAGTCACATAGAGAAGAGCGCCGAACTTTTCTCCCTGATTGGGTAGGCGGGAAATCCCGTTGATCTTATCACCGGTCTTTAGGTTAAAGCGGCGGATCTGAGCCGGGGAAACGTAGATATCCTTGTCACTGGTGAGGAAGTTATTGAAGCGGAGAAAGCCGAATCCCCCTTCCGCCAGTTCCAAGATCCCTTCTACCGGAGGCCGGTCTTCTCGATGCTCATGGGTTTTTTCGGCAGTTTTTTCAGTGCCTTTGCTTGCATCTTTGTCCACCGGTTTTTCTTCCGGCTCTTCTTGCTTGGCAACTTCCTGTTCCCGAGCCTTTTTGGGTGTTGTCCCCTTGGGCCGTCCGGGCTTCTTTTTTTCCTGCCGGGGAGTAGCTTCCTTCCCGTTTTTCGCCTGACGAGAAGGTGCTTTCTCGCCGGATGCCTCCTTCTCCAAGGTAAGCAATGCCTGGATCAGCTCTGCTTTTTTCAGTCTGTAATACTCCGGGACACCCACTGCCTTTGCGATTTCACGCACCTCACCGACTTTTTTTGATTTCAAAATATTTTCGTCCATACCTGCACAAAAAGACCTTCGTCTCCTCCTTCGCCAATTTATTCACTTTTATCCGCTAATTGAAAAACAAGACTAGAACCATCCCTCTTGGATGTTGGGTCTATTATATATCGGTTTCCACTAATTGTAAATCTCTATCCCCCCGGTGCCGTGATTTTTTTTGGTCTTAGGATTTCCACCGACTATTCTCCAGGGAAGAAAGGTCCACCTTCTTCATTCTGTGCTTTTGTCTTCTTCCCCGCATCTGGGCCCGTCTTTTTTCTTCTCGATCCTCCCTTTCCCTTTGGCGGCGGATCAATCTTTCGGTTTCCTCTTCCCCTTGCTCTATGACAGACAAATACCTATCGGAAGGCTCTTGCTCCTCTTCTCGCCAATCTCCCGTGATGGTCACCGCGGGGATCCCTTCAAATACAGGCAGGTCTTTCAGGGGTGCAACTCGATCATACCATCCGGCTCCTTCCTGGCTCTGGATTTCCTTTAGCTGATCTCTCGTAATCAGGTAAGCACGGCACATGGTCCTGCCTTTGGCTTCCAAGTCCAGGAAGGCCACGCCCTTTCCTTCCCAAGACGGGGATGCCTTGGCAAAATATCTTTCATAGGGAAGGATCAGCCCCTTGGTGGCAAAGGGCATGCGGCCGTCGGTACAGCCGGGGTATTCCACGCCGTTTGGCCCTATCCCCCCTTGGATGTAGCACATCATCCGCTGATGCATCATATTGGAGCCGTAGGTGACATACCAAACCAGCTCTCGGTCAGAGCCGTAGGGTTGCTTGGACACGGGGATGCGATCGGCCGGATCGATCCGATGCATATAGATGTATGCGTAGGCGTCAAGTTCTCTACCTTGAGCGGTCAGGATCCGGACCCATTTTCGGCGATACAGGCTACCTTCGCCCTCCAGTTGGTCCAGTCTCTTCAGTGTCTCCAGGTTTACGCGGTAGACTTCCCCCAGGACCTTTTCTCCGCGCCATGGCTTGATTCCGGGATAGCTGCCCAGATCATAGAGGGCATAGCCCTCCAGCCGGCCCCTTGTCTCAAAGTGCGCGTAGCTGGCCTCTTCCAGAAGGCCGTGGTTGCTGCGTCCCTGAAGCAGTGTGCCGTAGACGAATACCGGAAAGCTTACTTTCTCCCGGTAAACTTCCGTGAACTCAGGGCAAAAGTCCGGATGATCCGTCACAAAATCTTCTGAGCCGCCCCTTTGCAGGATGTCGGCGGCATCTTCCACCCCGTGGATCCCGTGGCCTTCAAACTTCCTGCCGATGGAGGCCTTCAACCCTCTTCTCAGACTGTCTTCCAATTCTGCAGCGCCGATCCCCTTGGGGATTCCCTGAAGAAAACTTTTCATCAGAGTAGCGGTGCACAAATAGGTGGGGGTGTAGTAAAAGTCCACCCTGGCATCAGAGGGGGCACCCTTAGGATCTATATAGCCGAAATTGCCGTTTTCCTCCTGAAAGTCCATGATGGCTCTGAGGGCTTTCTCATTGGGTTCACGGTCCAATAGCTTTTGCAGCACCTCTGTCTGATTGTCCATTTCTTTAAAGTCTAAGTTTCTTTCTTTGAATTTTTTCAATGTGTATTTCATGTACATCTCCTTTCATACAACGCTAGTTTTTAGCGATTCATAGGATTAACTTGTACATACATTATAACAAATTTGAAAAAATCGGTCGTGGGAACTCGCTTCCCTATTTTACCCGGTAGTCTTGTATCTCCACCTTCAAAACCTGCTCTCGCCTCACTGAATAGGTCCTTTTTCCCTTCCTATCAGAGATGAAATATTCCCGGTTACTCACCCCGATTCGGGCATCTTCAAGGGTGATTCGGCGCCCGTCCTCATCTTGAAAGGTGATGGCATCGGCAACGCCTATCTTCACGGCATAGAGAAGCTGCCTTTCCAGCTCCCCGGATTTCAAGCTCTCTTCCTCGTCCCGAAACCTGTTATCCTCTTCCCTTAGAAGAGCTACATCTTCAGGGGATATCCGCTCTTCCACCATGGACTTGCCATAAGGGCTCAACTGTCCGTAGATGCGCCCTGCCATTCGCCTGTAGACTTCCTCAAAGGGTGAATCCTTGGTATCTTCCAGCAGATGGGCCGTCATTAGGATCACTTCCGATAGGTTCAGGGGAAGAAAGACAGGGTGCATGGTAGATCGGTAAAACCTTTGGCCCGATTCCCGCTCTTCGTTGATGCGTATGGTGCTGCCCATGATCCGGATCCCGTCCATGAGAGCCAAAAGGTCATCTCGGATCGTATCTAAGGACACACCGAAGTGTTGAGCGATTTCCCGTACACTGTGGGGCTCATGAAGGTACTTTGCAATTTCCAGTTGCCGATGCAGGGGAATGTCCATAAACCGAAAGGCGGGCAGTATGGATTCCTCCTTATCCACACCCAAAAATTCATAAAACTCCAGGGCCAGCTTTCGCGGCAAGGTCTTATCTCCTTGGGTGCCTGCAACGTACTCGTCCAGGATCATCACAATGTCATCCCCGCCTCCAGCAGCGATGTGTGCCCTCATATTATCCAAGATACGACGCTCCCTCTGGGAGCGCCGATCTACTCGAAATTCATCCAACTTCTTTAGGATGTCCGTCGTGTTTTCCATTATCTTTCCATTCCTTTAGTTATTTCTTCTCGTCATACCAATGCATCCACTTGCACCTGCCAGCATGAGGATCATCATGAGGCCGATCAAACTTCCGTCGCCTGTCTTAGGTGAGCCGGACGACTTACTTATCTTTCCTTTTGCTCCCGACTTGGCGGAATCCTGTATTGCAGATATGTTTTCTCCCGGCTTGTCAGAAACAGGCTTTTCCACCACCGGATCTTTCTTCGCTTCTAGGATAGTGAAATGTGTTTCAGCAGGGCCCCGCTCTGAAATGATTGCCATATGGTGAGTCCCAACACTCAAGGTCTCCAGGAATGCCGGCTTCAAGTCAACGACGGTACTTCCCTCCTTGACAGAATAATCCTTGTCTTTTTCAATTTCCACTCCGTCCACTTCCACTCGTAGAAATTGGTAGAAATCTTCTCCGGAAGTAAAGGATAGATCTTCTTTCGTCCCCTTTGCCCACTTGCCGTTGGCGCCGGCAATAATTGCAGGCATGGACTCTCTGGTGATTTCCACAGTGTAGGTCTTGGTCGTTGTGCCGTCAGGAGATGTCACGGTGATGAGCAGGATGTTTTTTCCTTCATCCAGACGGACATCTTCTCCCTTAGGCAGAGTCTTCTCGTTCAATGTCACTTGCACCGTGGCATCATCTTCTTCGGGGATGTATTCCAGTCCGATTTTATCTACAGTATTTTCTACAGTATAGGTGTACTCCAACACATCTTTGGAGAACATAGGATACATGGCTTCTTCTCTGCCGTTGACCATCAAGGCTAAATCCCTTAAATCCGCGTTATTGCTGGGTGTCGGGAGGGTTCTTCTGATAACTGTATTGTAGGTCACTACAGTTGTTCCGTCCGGTGCAGTTACGGTTACTGCCAAGGTGTTATCTCCTATGTTGAGGTTTC
Organism: Anaerovoracaceae bacterium; assembly: GCA_050946655.1. Lineage (GTDB taxonomy): Bacteria > Bacillota > Clostridia > Peptostreptococcales > Anaerovoracaceae > JAXGRD01. The sequence goes on along the minus strand of JBMNVE010000013.1, from coordinate 28,321 downwards.
TCTCCGTTCCCTTGATGATCGGCTTTCCATTGAGGGTCATCTCGGCGATTGCTCCTTCTTGACTTACGTCAAAGTCAGCACCTATCTTCTGTATATCGAACTCCACATCAATAGCATACTCGGTGTTGTCGGGAGAAAAGATCGTGTCCCCCAAAGGTGTTCCCCCTGAAGTAACCTGGAGGTTTTGCAAGCTGGCATTGCCACTGGGGGGAGGTACTTTTCTGGTGATCGTAGTGGTATAGGTCTTGGTGTTGGTCCCATCAGCGGAAGTCACCTTGACTACATATTTATTTGTGCCCACCTTTATGGGAACCGCATCACCTTTGTCTACCGGTGCACCGTTAAACGTTGCCTGTGCAGTAGCCCCATTTTCTCTTACGGAGTAATCCAAACCTATTTTTTCCACTCCACCGGCAACTGTGCAGGAATAATCCGTATTATGATAGGAAAATTCCGGGGACAATACCTGAGGTACGTCTTCCGCAGTAATCTTTATGTCGCTCAGGTCTGCGTTGATCACTGCCGGATTTTCTCTTGTGATCTTCACATTATACGTCTTCACTGTGATACCGTCGGATGCGATCACTTTGATGGCCAGGACATTTTCTCCGAAATCCACGTCTGCATAACGGTTATTTTCCACGAATTTGCCGTTCATGGTAAGTTCTACTGTTGCAGCTTCGTCAGAAGTCGGGGCATCTACCCTTATCCTGTCGGTGGCCCTGTTCACCGTAGTTTCGTATTGGGTTACATCCTTGTTGAATTCGGGATGATAGCCGACGGGAATACTTCCGGAATCCATGAATATCTCTTCCAGATCCGCATCGCTGCTTGTTGCCTCCGGCCCACGAATGATATTGACCGTATAAGTTTTTGTCGTTGCACCGTCTTGAGATGTGACCGCTACCTTAAGCAAGTTGGACCCCACCTTTATTCCGCTTTCCGTCTCCGGTACAACCTCATCCCCGTCTAAGGTGATTTTTTGTGTGGCGGTGGGATGATTCGCTATGCTTTTAATTGTGATTTTCTCTGTATCATGTCCGACGAAACAGTTGTAGCTGTCTTCTTCTGACTTGAAGGGACGGCTAAATGGTCTTTCTGTCCCGTTGCTCAGGATAGCCAAACTCTTTAAGGTCACGTCCTGCTTCTCCGCTCTTGTAATGATGGCTGTGTACAGTTTTTTCGTCACGCCGTCCTGTGCGGTCACTTCTACTTCCACCCGATTGTCCCCCACATTGATGTCCCGGATGGCGTTAAATCCTAAAATGTCTATGACAGCGCCATTCAGTTTTACTTCCATGGTTGCATTGCTATCTGCCGTAGTCGTTTGGATCCATATCCAGTCCTCATCAAAGTGACCTGTCCCGGTATATTGGGTGATATCCTGTGAAAAAGAAGGGCTAAGCACATATCGTTCCCCGAAATTCGTGCGGAATTCCTTCAGGTTGGCATTTGAACTGGGCTTTCTGGTGATCAAAGCCGTATATGTTTTTATCGTCCGGTTATCGGGAGCAGTCACCTTTACACTTAATGTGTTAGGCCCCACCTTAATGGGATAATTCCCGCCGTTTAAAACAGGTGATCCATTGAGGGTCGCCTCAACTTTTGCATCGGTATCACTAGGTGTAAAAGTTGTTGTTATTTCACCTTTTTCGTACTCCACCAGGCTATCGTACATGACGATGTCTTTATGGAAGGACGGTGTAAGAATTATGATGTTGCCACCGGTATGACTAATTCCCAAGTTGGACAAATCGGCATTTTTACTTTTGGCTCGATTTATTGTCGTCGTATAGGTTTTTTTCGCCACTCCGTTCTCTGCCGTCACAGTTATCTTTAGCGTATGGCTCCCCGGAGAGATGCGATACTCTATACCCTTCTCTATCACCTTCCCATCCAGTGTTATAACTGCCGTCGCCCCCGGGCCCGGTGTGAAATTCGTTCCCACTTCCTTTCGATGATTTGCCAGGTTGCAGGTATAATTCACCATGGATCTATCGAATTTAGGTGAGATCGCCATGGTCTGGGAATAGCTTATGATGCCCATGTTGTAGAGATCGGCATCCCGGCTCCCTTCCCTGGTAATATTTGCCGTATAGGTTTTCTTTGTCACTCCGTCTGCGGCAGTGACACTGATTTTCATTGTATGAGGCCCTACGGATATTGGATATTCTCTACCCTTCTCTATTACCTTCCCATCCAGTGTTATGACCGCCTTTGCTCCCGGGGCCGGTGTGAAATTTACCCCTATCTGATCATGTTTTCGCGATAGGTTGCAGGTGTAATTCACTATGGATTTATCGAAGTTGGGCGATAGGGCCATGGACTGTGAAAAACTTGTGATGCTCATATTGTAGAGATTAGCATCGGAACTCAGGGCTCTGGTGACCCTCACTGTATAGGTTCTGTTTGTCACATCGTCTTCCGCCCTCACTTTGATTTGCAAGATCTTTGTCTCTCCCGGCGCAATGGGATACTCGCTCCCTTTTTCGATGATCCCCCCATCTAACGTTATGACCGCCCGCGCTCCCTGTGCTAAATCAAACTTGACTCCTACAGTACCCAGGTTGGTTGGTAAAGTGCAAGTGTAGTCTGTAATATCCGAATTGAATCTAGGTGAAGTCGCCATGGTTCGGGTGCCGCTTAGTACACTCATATTCTCGATCTTGGCACTGGAACTCCCGGATCTGGTAATATCTACTATATAGTTCTTGGTTGCCACACCGTCTTCCGCCGTCACCTTGATGTTTAATCTCTTTGTTTCTCCCGGTGCAATGGGGTATTCCGTACCTTTGGCGATGACGTTTCCGTCTAGGGTTATCACCGCCGTTGCTCCCGGCGACAACTCAAACCTGGTTCCTACAGAGTTTCTTCCCGATGGCAAGGTGCAGGAATAGATAGTTGTGTCCGGATTGAAGCTGGGTGAAATCGCTGCGCTCTGAGAATTGCTTAATATATACATGTTGAATATTTTAGCTTCTGTACTCTTTCCATAAACCCCTTCTCCCATCATTGGTATCATTGCAAATACCATGACGATGGCCAGAAAGACGCCAATGAAACGCCTTTTCTTACTCATTTTTCCCTCCCTTGGATAATCGTGAATATACCTACCTCTTTACAGGATAGCACAGAAGGGGATCAAAAGAACTACCCGTGGGGGGTAGTTCTTTGAATATTCTCTTATTCGTCTAACATCCGACAGCTTTGCACTCATGAATGTTCGTCTGTCAGGGGAAAAAGAGACCGCCCCAATGAGGCAGCCCCTTCGATTTAATAAATCTTATTTGTCGTAAACATAGAAGCCTTCGCCGGTCTTCATCCCCAGCTTGTTTCCTCGCACCATCTTTCGCAGCAGGGTGTGGGCTCTGTACTTGGGATCGCCATACTCCTTATAGAGCACATCCATCACGGCCAGGCAAACGTCCAACCCGATCAAGTCGCCAAGGGCCAACGGTCCCATGGGATGATTTGCGCCCAGTTTCATCGCATCGTCGATCCCCTCTGCAGTGGCTACACCATCTGCCAAGATGCCTATGGCTTCGTTGATCATGGGAATAAGGATCCTGTTGACCACAAATCCGGGCGCCTCTGCTACTTCCACCGGTGTCTTTTGCAAAGCCGCGGTGAGAGCAAGGATGGTATCTCTTGTCTCATCGGAAGTGGTCAGTCCCTTGATGATCTCTACCAGTTTCATCACCGGTACCGGATTGAAAAAGTGCATTCCAACTACCCGATCCGGCCTCTTGGTCGCCGCAGCGATTTCCGTGATAGACAGGGAAGATGTATTGGTAGCCAGTATAGTTTCCGGCTTACAAAGCTCATCCAGCTCCGCAAAGAGTGCCTTCTTTGCTTCCAGCTCTTCTGTTGCCGCTTCAATGATCAAATCCGCATCCTTGACGATGGAGATATCCGTGGATCCCTTGATCCTGCTGAGGATTTCATCCTTCTTCTCTTCGGTGATTTTTTCTTTGGCAACCATTCTCTCCAAGTTCTTGGTCACTCTGGCGATGCCGCCGTCTACGGAAGTCTGCCTTCTGGCTCGCAGCACAACCTCATAGCCGTTTTGTGCCAAAACCTGAATGATTCCTGCACCCATTGTTCCCGTACCTAGTACTCCGATTGTTTTCATATGTATTTCCTCCTTAATATTATTCCGATTTAATCATCAACTTTTACAAACATCATCTATTATAGCACATTCTTTCTCATTTTGAATGAAGAATCTCTCCTATTTTCGCAATTCCGGCGGTTTTGCTCTCCCCGGCTCATCCCTGACGATTTCTGTCAGGGCGCTAGCCAAGCCAGCGATCCCTTGGATCTGTGAAGGTATGATGATCTTGGTGGCCTTTCCATCGGCTGCGGTCTTAAAGGCTTCCATGCTCTTCAATGCCAGGACCTCCTGGGTAGGCTCAGCGGCAACCAGTAATTTGAGACTATCCGCCGTGGCCTTCTGGACCATCATAATGGCCTCCGCCTCTCCTTCAGCGGCACGGATGATGGCTTGCTTCTTTCCTTCCGCTTCCAGGATGGCGGATTCTTTGTTCCCCTCTGCCACTAGAACAAGAGACTGCTTCTGCCCTTCGGCTCTGAGGATAGCTTCTCTTTTTTCTCGCTCGGCGCGCATCTGTTTTTCCATGGCTTCCTGGATCTCTCGAGGGGGATCGATGTTCTTTACTTCTACCCGGTTGATCTTGATGCCCCATGGATCCGTTGCTTCGTCCAAAACGATCCTTATCTTGCTGTTGATGGTGTCCCTACTGGTCAAAGTGCTGTCCAGCTCCAACTCACCGATGATGTTCCTCAAGGTGGTGGCCGCAAGGTTTTCGATGGCGGACATGGGGTTCTCCGCACCATAGGTATAGAGTTTCGGATCGGTGATCTGGAAGTAGATGACGGTATCGATGTTGATGGTAACGTTGTCCTTTGTGATCACCGGCTGGGGTGGAAAGTCCACCACATGTTCCTTCAAAGATACTTTTTTCGCCACCTTGTCAATAAGGGGCACCTTAAAGTGGAGTCCCGTCTGCCAGGTCAGCCGATAAGCTCCAAGCCTTTCAATGACAAAGGCATTGGCCTGGGGAACGATCCTGATATTGCTCACGATGAGCCAAAGAATGACAACGATGATGATGACGACAATGATTGCATTCGAGATAAATAATGATATTCCCATCACAAATTCTCCTTTCGTTTTTCTCTATTCTACGATTAGCTTTACACCCTCTACACGTGTGATGGTCACCTCGCTACCCACCGTGTACGTCCTGTCCGGATCCCGAGGGATGGCCACCCAAGTGAGTCCGTTGACCCGGACTTCCCCCGCTTCTAACCGGCCTATTTCTTTGGTGACTTTTGCCCGTTTACCCACCAGTGCGTCCACATTGGTCTTTTCCTTCCCCACCTGCATCCGCTTTTTTAAGAGGGGCCTGGTCAAAATCAGCAGCAGGATGGAGACAGCAAAAAATAGGATGACTTGAACTGCTATCCCGGCGCCCAGAAGGGCCGCAACAGCAGCAACCAAGGCACCAATGACAAACCACAGGGTCGTCAGGCTGGTGGTGGCCGCTTCGATCAAAGCGAATATCACCGCTGCGATGACCCAGACGATAGCTACATTCATGGTGAATCCAAATAAGACAACATCCATATCCATTCCTCTTTTCTCTATTTTCCGTGCACTGTCCGGCACGTTATATTTTAACACAAGTGCACCCCTGCCGCCAATGTTTTCCCGGGCCCATCACGGTGCTTGTTTCTGCTAGAGGACCGTCATGTGGATCAGCTTTACGGTGAGGGGAATGGTCACCATGGAGATCATGGTAGTGAAAAATAAGATCTTGCTGGACAGCTCCGCGTTCTGCTTTTCCTGCTGGGCAAGCATGGAGATAGTCGCCCCGGCGGGAAAGCAGCTGCCCAGGACCAGGATCCCTTTGATCAGCGGCGATACCGGCAAGAAGTAGGAAATGCCCAGGGTGATCAGAGGGAAGATGATCAACTTGTTCATGGAAGACTCCCATACGATATGGTTTCTGAACATATCCAAAAAATTGCCTGCAGCCAAGGTGGATCCAATGTAGATCATGGCCATGGGTGTTGCGATATCCCCCATGGCATTCATGTATTCCCCGGCAAGATTGTCTAGAGGCACGCCGGAATAGGCAATGATGAACCCGATGATGATGGCGACGATATTGGGATTGAGAAGAACGTCCCGCACCGTTTTGACTGCCCTTTTTAAGGACATTTTCTCCTTGTTTTCATTGTTACGACGTAGGGTGGCCAGAGAGTAGGTAAAGAAATAGATGTTCAGGACCACGTTATGCGCCATCATCAAAAAAAGCCCTTTTTCCCCGAAGAAGATGAAGGACATGGGGATGCCCATGAAGCCGTTGTTGGGTGCCGCCATGGACAGTTCGGCTACATTGGCAGCCCGAGGCGGAAAGCGGCGCACCTTGGCGTAAAGATAGGAAAGCAAACCATAGAGGGCAAACATGACCAGGCTCCAAAAGAACATGGTCATAAATTCCCGAGTAAGGCCGTCCATTTCCAAGTTGCCGATTTTTTGCACCAATAGGCAAGGGAAAGCAAAGTAACAGATGAACCGGTTAAGGCCGTCATCCATCTCTTCCCCGATAAAATCGATCTTCCGCAGGATATACCCGGTAAAGATGATAGCGAATAATAAAAAGAATTGCTGATACATCAGTTCTCACGCAAAGTACAGGTTAGTGGTCACATATTCGGGATCGCAAGTCACGTCGATCCCCAAGGACTGGAGAGAAAGCTCGTCCCTGTCACTTAAGATCGCCGTACAGTGAGCCCGGCACCCCCGCAGCTCCGACAGCTTGGTGGCGGCGGCCTCAGCGGAAGGATTGGTAGCGGCAGAAATGGTCAATGCCGTCAAGATCTCTTCCACGTTGAGGCTGGAACGCTCCTGCTTCAATACATCCATCTTTAAGGTCTGGATCTCCTTGAGCACATTGGGCGAAAGAAGATGGATGTTGTCCGCCATTCCCGACAACTTTTTGATGCTGTTGAGGATGGCAGCGGCAGAAGCAACCATTCTTCGGGAACTCCTCCCCGTAACGATTTCTCCGTTGGGAAGGCGCAGGGCCAGGATGACCACGTTTTCATACCGGTCGTCGCTCTCCCGCTTCTTCTCCGCATACTGCCTTGCCGGTAGCACCACATCACGGTCTTCCACCTTCAGGGAAAGATCGTCCATGAGGAGTTTACATCGGCTGACGGACTCTTCCTCGATCTTGCCCTTCTTGTAGTCGCACATGGCGATCAGATATCTTCTAATGATCTCCTGGTTGGCCGCCTCTCTACAGATCTGATCGTCGATGATGCTGAATCCTGCACGGTTCACCCCCATATCGGTAGGAGATTTGTACTCCGATTCCTCCCCTGTGATCTTTTCGATGATCCGCTTAAACACAGGGAAGACTTCCAGGTCTCGATTGTAATTGATGGCTGTTTCCCCGTACGCCTCCAGATGGAAGGAGTCAATCATGTTGACATCCTTTAGGTCGGCAGTGGCCGCTTCATAGGCCACGTTCACCGGGTGTTTCAGGGGAAGGTTCCAAATGGGGAAGGTTTCAAACTTTGCATACCGCGCCTTGATGCCCTTCTTGCTGTCGTGATAGAGTTGGGACAGACATGTAGCCAGTTTCCCGCTTCCTCCCCCGGGTCCGTTGACCACCACCAGAGGCTTGGTCACCTCAACGGCCGGGTTTGCTCCGTAGCCTTCCTCACTGACGATAGTCTCCACATCGGTAGGATATCCCTTGGTAAAGGTGTGCTTATATGTTTTTATCCCTCGTCTCTCCAGCTTGTTGATGAACATATTCACCGAGGGGATGTCTTCATATCTGGTCACTACGATGCTGTTGATCTCAAGATCATACTTCCTGAATTGATCGATGATCCGCAGGACCTCCAAATCATAGGTGATGCCGAAGTCTTGACGAGTCTTGCTGGTGGCAATATCCCCGGCATAAATGCAGATAATGATTTCCGCTTGGTCTTTCATCTTTTGGAGCAGCTTGATTTTTGCATTTTCGTCGAACCCGGGGAGCACCCGCATGGCATGCCTGTCGTGTACCAGCTTCCCACCGAATTCCAGATATAATCTCTGGCTATCTCCTTCATTGATCCTCTCCAGAATAAATCTAGACTGCTCCTCAATGTATTTTTCCGCGTCAAATCCTATCTTGTCCATTGGTCCTCCCTAAAACATCTCCATAACCAGTATCCCGGAAGTCACCACCATGGCAATGCAGATGACGATGGCGACCGCTCTTACCCATTTTCTGTTTACATTCATTTTACTGTCTCCTACCCACTTGGATATTCAGACGGCTCCTGCCCTCTGAAAGTCCCTTTAAACTGATATTGTAATCGATATTGATTTGACCGCCCTCTTCATCATTCACATCGTTGAATAGTTCGTTGGTCAAAACCTCCATCTCGATGGGGCCATAAGGTGTATCGTAATAGCCGGAATATCTCTTCCCCTTTTGAAACCGGATCTCCGTATCGATGCCGGCCTCCGATCCCTTTCTGGTCATGCGGATCGTGTCTCCGTCCAAAACCAGCCGGGTTTTACACCCCTCCATGCCGGAGAATTCGCTTTCATCGTAGGTCAGGTAGATCACCTTCCCCTTTTTGTACAGCTTGCCTTCCGTCACAAGTTCCACCTGGTTTTCTTCCACCCCATCGTATATGCTGGAGCCGACAATGCGCAACAAAATCTCCTCCATGTCTGTCCTCCTTACGTTAAATTTCTTCGATCATTTTTTGCAGTTCTTCTTCCGTGAACCCGTATTTGCTTCCGCAAAAATGGCACTCCAGTTCTGCCTGTCTATCTTCCGTTAGAATTTCCTCCAGGTCCGAGCGGCCAATGGCCATAAGCGCCCTCTCCATCCTTTCTTTAGAACAATCACAGCGCCATTTGATCTCCCTGTACTCCAAAGCCTTGGGAGTATATTCTTGGGGGATATCACAAAATATCTTTCCCAAAAGATCCTCCAGTACCTCTTCCTCTGTCTTTCCTCCGGCGGAAACGGCCCCTTCAGCTACCAGGGTGGTGATGGGCTTCATCTTGGTCAGTATCTCCTCTATGGCATCTATGGCTTCTTCCTGTGCCCCGGGGAGCATCTGAATGAACATCCCTCCTGCCGTCAGCACTTGCCATTCTCTGCCCACCTTTACCCCCAAGGCGATAGATGTGTTCTGCTGCTCCGAAATATAGTGGTAGGCCGTCAGATCTTCGGCGATCTCACCGCTGACCAATGCGATGGTGCCCACATAGGGCTCCTTCAGCCCCATATCCTTGATCACCGTCAGCTCACCCACGCCAAGGGCTCCACCCACATCCAGTTTCCCTTCTTTGGTCAGTGGCAGATCCACTTTAGGATCTGCGATGTATCCCTTTACGCTACCATCCCCGGTCCCTACAGCCAGGATCTGCTTGGCCGGCCCGTCTCCCTTGAACATGACCGTCAGCCTGTCCTTGGGGTTCTTCAGCATGATGCTCATGATGCCGGCTCCCGTCAGGACTCTTCCCAGGGATGCTGTGGCCAGAGGGGTGATATCATGAAGGCTTCTTGCTTCCTCCACTAGATCCGTTGTGATGGTCAAATATACTCGGTATGACCCGCTTTTATCTACTGCTATCAATACTTTACTCATGGTCAATGATCTCTTTCATCCTTTTTTCGTTTTCATCGTTGACGGCAGCTGCCGCCTCCCGGCTCTCCCCCTTGGAGAAGAGGTATATTTTCATCTTCGGCTCTGTCCCCGACGGGCGGATCATCACTTTGGATCCATCACCGAAGACGAACTCCACAATGTCGCTTTTGGGCATCCTTGTGGGCCTGGTCCCCACGGACATGTCGCACCGACCTCCGCTACCAAAGTAATAGGTTTCCCCGGAAAGGTAGTCGGTCACCTGTTCAGGCTTCTTCCCCAAAAAATCACTGCGTTTTTCACCGCGGATATATCCCATGATCCTTTCCATTCTCCGGGCCCCGCTGAATCCTTCCAGCACATGGCTGTGAATCCGTTCTTCGTAGTATCCCAGCCTGCTGTATATCTGATCCAAAGCGTCTTTCAGATCCATACCCTTTGCCTTATGGTAGGCTGTCATCTGAGCAATCAGAAGAGCAGTGCTGACACCGTCTTTGTCCCGCACATGTGTCCCGGCCAAATAGCCGTTCCCCTCCTCAAAGGCGAAGAAAAAACTATCCCCCAGTTGCTGAATTCTTTCCCCGATATGCTTGAATCCAACCATGGATTTTTCTGTCCGGATCCCTGCCGAAGCAGCGATGGCATCGATCATCGGTGTCCCGGTAATCGTTCTCAAGGCGACTTGATCCCCGGAAATGGCTCTGGTCTTGACCAGATAATCCATCAGCAGGATGGCCATCTGATTCCCCGTAGGATAGAAGGGCTCATCTCTCCGATTCAAGGCAACCCCTACTCTGTCACAGTCGGGATCTGTGGCGATGACAATGTCTCCCCCCACCCTCTGTGCCAGTTCCAAGCCTTTCTCATAGACCTGTTTCAACTCCGGATTAGGCACCGGGCAAGTGGTGAACTCGCTGTCGGGGTTCTCCTGCTCCGGCACGATATGGACTTGTCCTACCCCGCCCAAGGAGAGCAGTTCTCTCACCGGCAGGTTTCCCGTGCCGTTAAGGGGAGTATACACAATGCTTAGACTGCCCACATCTTGTGCTTTTATGGAAATGTCATAGCATGCTTCCACAAACTCTTCTTCCAGTTCCTCATCGATATAGGAAAAGAGCTCATGGTCCAAAGAGGCCTCTTCCTCCCTTCCAAAGATATCCACCCCGGAAATGCAGTCCAGTATTTTCTCGCTCACGTCCCCACGGATCTGGGCACCTGTGTGATCGTAGACCTTGTATCCGTTGTAATTCTTGGGATTATGGCTGGCGGTGATCATCACGCCGAAATCGCACGCTAACCGTCGCACCCCATAGGAGAGTGCGGGAACGGGCATGAGATGCCGATACATATATACTTTTATCCCCCTTGCCAAAAGGATCTTTGCCGTCTTTTCCGCAAAGAGGCGGGAGTTCTTTCTGCTGTCATAGCTGATGGCAACGGAAGGGATGGGGGCATTTTCTTCACTGCCATGCTCCTTCCAAATGTGATCGGCCAAACCTTTGCTCACCTTGGCCACCATGGGCTCGTTGATCCGGTTTGTCCCCGCTCCCATGATCCCTCGGAGTCCCGATGTGCCAAAAGCCAGTTCCTTATAGAAGGCATCGTGGATCCTGTCCTCCCGGCCTTCCATTTCCTGAAGTTCCTCTTTCAACTCTTCCGGCAAACTCTCTTCTAGGCGCCACCTTTCATAAATCGCCCGACTCCTATCCATCATTATCTCCTTTTAAGGTAAATTTCAATATGTCATTCTACCATAAAACCATCGCAAAAGGAAGGAAGAGAGAAATGACTGAGGTAAATGTAGAAAGAAAAGAAATCAGGTGGACGAGGAAAAAAGTGTTCTCTCTCGTGTTAGTCTGCGTACTTCTATCCACTGTGGCGGGCTTCGGCGGAGCTACTTTAGCCAATCACTTGAACCCTTCGCAAAAGGCTCCTGCCCAAAAGAAGGTGGCCGGCGCCGACACCCAGCTGGAGAAAGCGACGGGAAGTAACTTGAGTGTCCAAGAAATCTCCGCCAAGAACAGCGAATCTATCGTGGAAATCCGCACGGAGAAGGTGACCCAAGACCCTTGGTTGCAGGAGTATGTGACCCAGGGCGGGGGAAGCGGCATCATCATCCGAAGCAACGGCTACATCCTGACCAATCAACATGTGATCAACGGAGCAAGGACGATATATGTCTCCAACAAGTCGGATAAGGCCGGTTCTGACAAGGAGTATGTTGCCACCCTAGTGGGCGTCAATACGGAAAACGATCTTGCCGTTCTGAAAATCGATGCAGAAAATCTAAAGCCGGTCACCTTCGGCAACAGCGACCATGTTCGGCCCGGAGATCTAGCCGTGGTTATCGGAAATCCTTTGGGCTCACTGGGGGATACGGTGTCCGCCGGTGTTGTCAGCGCTAAGGACAGAACCATCACCATCGACAACCAAACCATGTCCCTCATGCAGACGGATGCCTCTGTAAATCCCGGGAATTCCGGCGGCGGCATGTTCGACAGCCAGGGAAAGCTGATCGGTGTAGTGGTGGCTAAAACCATGGGTTCCAATGTGGAAGGGCTGGGGTTTGCCATTCCTGTCAATGTGGCGGTGAAGATCTCCGATGAGATCATAGAAAAAGAAGGGGATGTCTCAGCATCACCTTCTCCAAAGGCCGGGGAAGCTTATTCCGGCATGGGATATATGGATCTGACCGATGAGGCAAAGGCCAGGAAATATGGCGTTCCCACACCGGGAATCTATATCCAGAGCCTTCGGGCAAAGAACCCCAAAGAAGCAGGATTTCAGCCCGGAGACATGGTCTACTCCATCGATGGTAAACGAATCGACAACCTGGGTAGCCTGAAGGAGGCCATTTCCCGGAGATCCCCGGGAGACACGGCAGCCTTCGTGGTCCTTCGAGACGGTGAAAAGATCACCATTTCCCTAAAGCTCATGGCCAGATAAGCTATTCGTTATCCTCCTGGACCATCTGCTTCAGCCGCTCGATATGCAAGTCTGCGGCATTTCTGGCCTCTTCCGGTTTCTCGTCAAAGATGGCAGCCATAATGGCGCTGTGCTCCGCAGGCATCATTTCTCCCCGCTTAAAGGTATCATAATAGAGATAGCGGAAACGAAGGACCAACTCCTGAAGCTGTTCCACCATATTCACCAGGATCTTGTTGTTGCTCCCCTCCACGATGAGGTGATGAAACTTGGTATCCCAGTGGATCATTTCCTTCGTATCCCCTTCAATGACCGCTTCATTGTATTTCCCTGCAATCTTTTGCAGCTTCTTTTTGTTTTCCGGAGCCATCCTGGTGGCAGCGTAATAGGCAGCCAGGCCCTCCATATTTTGCCTCACTTCCAGGATTTCCACCATGTCGCTGATGGAGATCTGTGAGGCATAGGCCCCTCTGCGGGGTTCTATGGTCACAAGCCCCTCTTTTTCCAATTTCCGAATGGCTTCCCGAATGGGGGTCCTGGAAACGCCCATTTCCTCAGCCATTTCCACTTCCATCATCCTGGTACCGGGAACGATTTTCCCCATGAGGATCTGCATCTTCAGCTCCTCGTACACGATCTCTCGCAATGGTCTATGGTTTTTAATATCCAGATTCAGCATCGACTTCTCCTCATACTACGGTCCTGGTCAGGAACGTCTCTCTATTGACTTCCTTCATCTTGGTGTATGCCTCTTGTGCATCATCCTTGTTTTTGAACAAGGCATAAATCGTAGGTCCGCTTCCGCTCATGAGAACAGGGTTTTTCCCACTGACTTGTTGCATCTTGTTCTTTGTATACATGGCTTTATCATACCGTTTTAAGGTGTGAAATTCAAGTACATTTATCATGTTCTCCTTCACTTTTTCCCATTGTTTCGTTTTCAGCCCCATGGCCAGTTCTTCATTGTCCGGGTGGGGAATGTTCCCTTCTTCCAGCCGGCGATCGATCTCTCTATAGGCCTCCTTGGTGGAAACGCTCAGAGGGGGCTTGGAAAGGACAACAAATGCATCTGCCGGAGAAATCTTCCTAAGGGTCGTCCCCGTCCCTTCTGCCAGCGCGCAGGAGCAGGCCAAGGGTTCCTTGTCCAGCTTCAGGTTCTTGTTGCTGTAGGCCATTCCTCGAAGGGAAAACGCCACATCGGAGCCCAACTTTTCCCCCAGGTGGCAGAGTTCTTCAAGGGATAATCCAAGTTTCCACAAGTGATTGAGTCCCATAAGGACAGCTCCGCCGTTTCCGCTTCCCCCTGCAAGTCCGGCACCTACGGGAATGACTTTTTTAATATCGACCCGGATCTCTCCGCCCCTTCCGAATCCAAATTCCGCCCGCATCAATGCCGCGGCCTTGTACGCGATGTTTCGCTCATCTTTCGGGATATATGGCTTATTGGTGTTTACAATGATTTTTTCTTCTCTACCCGGGGTAAAGCGCACCGCCACCTGGTCGTGAAGGTCAATTTGCTGCATGATCATGGACACCTGATGATAGCCGTCCGGCAGTACCCCTAGGATATCCAAGGAAAGGTTGATCTTTGCATATGATCGAATATTGATGATTTCCATCTTATCGCTCCTAAAAAATGAGCGGAAATTCCGCTCATTTTAACATACTGAAAACTATTTTTTCTTCTTGTTCCGCTGCTTTCCGGTTTGACTTTTCGGATTGGTGCTCTTGGAACGAGACTGAGCAGGCTTTTTCTTAGGCTTTACGTGGCGGTAGGTGCTGCCCGCCTCTGAGATGGGCCTGGGCCGTTTGACTCGCATGTTTTCCGATGCGATCTCCACCTTGTTCTCCGCCTTCTGCCTGGCCTTCTTCGCCGCTGCAGCCGCTTTCTTTTCTTTTCGCTTTTGATCCTTTTCTACAATTTCCTCTACGGACTTCCCTGTTTCTCTTGCCACCTTGTAGGGGTTCACCTTATCGTCCTTTTTCGGTCCTTTGGCGTCCGCCTGAGCCTGTTTTTTCGCTTCCCTGGATGTGAAGAAAACCATCCCCACTACCATGAGCCCCATCATGACCATACTGACGGTCATGGTGGTCTTTGGGTCCAGGGTCTCGAAGGTCACTTTCTTGCCTTCCTTCATCACCGTGCCGTCTGCGGCCTTGATCCCCTTTTGTACCGTAAGGGTATACTTGGTCTTCCCTTTGATCTTGGCATCACCCTTGCTCCCGGTATGGGCCAAAACAAGCATGACATCCTTGTTCCTTTCGCTGAAGACCACCTTGGAAGGCACCACCTTGCCCTTATTGTCCGTCAAGGTGCACAGTTTGGCATTGGCAGCCTCATTATCTTTGTTATAGACATCCTGGCTGAAGAAGACTTTTACGCCCATGTTGTCCACGGACATGCCGGTGCTCCCATCCTCAGGAGAAGTTTTCTCTATGGTAAAGTCCGCACCCCAGGCAATCCCTGCGGTCCCCATTACAATCATGGCTGCTAGGCATAATATTGCGCCTATTCTCTTCATATGCTACTTCCTCCATTTCGCTCCCGACATTTCTTAAAAAAATCCTTCATTATGCGCTCACATTCCTGTTGCATAATTCCGGCCTGTATTTCCGTAAAGTGATTGAGTTTTTCGTTTTGAAGGACGTTGAGCACGCTGCCGCAGGCTCCCCCTTTGGGATCCATGATCCCGATGTAGACTTTTCGCAACCGTGCCAGTACAATGGCCCCGGCGCACATGCTACAGGGCTCCACCGTGACGACTAAATCACAGCCAACCAGTCGCTCCCTTCCCAGCTTCTTGGTCGCCTCACGGATGGCCATAATCTCCCCATGGGCTGTGGGATCCTTCAAACTTCTCGTCTGATTATGTCCCCGTCCGATGATCTGTCCATCACCGTCCACCACTACGGCTCCGATGGGTACTTCATCCTGCCTCTCCGCCTTTTTTGCTTCCTTCAAAGCTTCAATCATATACTTTTCCATATGCCTAACAATAGTAACACATTTGTTGTGTGGATTCAACAAAGATTTCAGCGTATATCTTGCATTTTACGCCACTTGATAGTATCATGTTTAAGTTGATTCAAACAGAAAGGAATGAATTATATGGTTCTGGATATCATCATTTGTCTTATCCTACTGGCTGCCGCCATCTACGGCTTTCGAAAGGGTTTCATCTTTACACTCATCCATACCGTAGGGTGGGTCGGGGCAGTTGTACTTGCGTATCTGGCCGTCCCTTTTGTAGGGACTTTTCTCAAGGAAAAGACTCCTGCCTATGATTGGATCTATGCCTTCATGCAGGATCGATTCGAAGCATCCCTGGCCACGGTAGATGCCTCCATGGGGAGCATCCCTAAGTCCATCCTTCACAGTCTTTCCAACTACTCCACCAACATCGTGGACGGTGTGGCTTCTTCCTTTTCCAACGTGATTTTTACCATCTTTGTGTTTACCGCCCTCTTCATCGTGATCAAGGTCATCCTCTGGTTGCTGCTCAGGTTGCTATCCAAGGACTATCACAGCGGCTTCACCAACTTCTTCGACGGCCTCTTCGGAACAATTTTCGGTTTACTCAAGGGCGGGGTCTTCGTTTTGATCTTCCTGGTCCTTCTGGTCCCGGTGACCAACATGTTGCCTCCCGGCTTTGCCCATATGATCTCCGACCAGATGAACAGTTCCATGTTTACCCAGGAGATTTACGACAACAACTTCCTGTTGATCATCCTTCAGGGCTTCTTCAACACGTGATGCTATAGGTTCAGATTATCGGCAAACAAGTGGATGTAGTCTTTTAGATCCAGCTCACCACGATAGTAGACGATCTCCAATTTCTCCCCTTTTTGAAGGATGAGATGCTGATCGTCTTTTTTATCCCGATAATACCCCGCATAATCCACACCATCAAGGGGAACGGCTATGCTCTCGGCGTTAAGACCTGCTTTCCACTGCCCTACCTCTTCTTTTACGTACCGTCCGACGATCCTTTCCGATTTTGCCACATAGTAATCTGCACTGTATTGCAAGTATTGACCATTGCTCCTTTGCCGCCCCACGGAAAGGTTTACGATTTGCTTGAAGAAAACGCTTTCTCGTTGATCCACGCTGTAGTCCAGGTCCTCCGGCCAGATATTGGTTTTCAGTGCTTTTTCAAAGGGTAGCCAGTTTTTTTCATCGATCATGCGAAAATGCACCGGTTGCACCCCTTTATAAGCCGCCATCGTTTCATAGGAAATCTCCTTGTAGGAGGCACCGGGGCTGGTGAAGATGCCTAGGATAAACCCCAGTAAGCATAGGACAAAGATGTACCTCAACCCTATATTCACCTTCTTTCTTTTACCATATGCCACATTGTGGCGGATCTCTTTTTTCTTTATGATCCTGTAGGCTTGGCCAAAAAATCCTATGACTATCTTCACAAGAATAGCCAGGCACGCGGCCATCAGCAAAGGTAAGAACACTCCAAAAATCAAGCCGATTTCGTCAAAATAGTGGAGTGGCGCATCCAAAATCATATTCACATTGAAATCCCGGAGAAGTAATCCGGCAAAGAGAAAATATGCGACTACCAGAAGCAAGCTCCCCCAGAGAAACTTTCGTACATGAGTCCGAAAACTGGTGGGGTCTGTAAACAGTTCTTCACTGCTTTCATCGTCAGTATAGAAAAGATTCCATGTCATTGCAGCATCTACCTGATGCCATCCGGAATCTTCATAAAATTCCGCCTCTTCCCCACCGATCAGCCCGCTGACCGTAGGAATGCATCGATACCGCCTATTTCTCGGTTCTCCTCTTTCAAAGGTACCAAAAAAACCGTTTATGTGCTTCAGGAGGAGTCCCTTCCTCGCCATAGCATTTAGCCAGCTTTCCATGTATTCAAACTCATACAGCCCAAAGGGGAGAATCCTTCTCACGTCTTTCATACTTTACTCTCCTTTTTCACGTCCGCCAGGCACCGGGTGAGGCGAAGAATCTCTTCTTCATAGACTGCCTTTCCCTTTTCGGTGATTCGGTAGATGATTCGCCGGCCTTCAGAGCCGGTCTTTTGAATCAATTTTTCCTTTTGAAAGTTGGACAGGATGGTGTATAGGGTCCCCGGGCCCATGACCACCCGCCCTCGCGTCAATGCTTTTATATATCCGGCAATTTCCGTGCCGTACATGGACTCTTTGTCCAAAGCCAAAAGGACATAGAACATGGTTTCCGTCAAAGGCTCTAGTGATTTTTTTGCCATATCTTCTCCACAATATCGATGGTCGATATATCTTGGTTACATACTAATATCGATGGTCGATATTGTCAACAACTTCGTTGACATTCTTTCCTCCCTTCTATACTATTGTGATATACGTTAGAGATGGAGACTTAGGAGGGAAAGAACGATGTCGAAGATAAACGATGGAAGAAACAACGACGTTAAGAAGAAACTGACTTCGGAAACAGGAAGACCCATTGCGAATAACGAGAATATACAGACCGCAGGAAGGCGAGGTCCTGTAACGCTTCAGGACACTTGGTACCTGGAGAAGATGGCCCACTTCGATCGGGAGGTGATCCCGGAGAGAAGGATGCACGCTAAGGGTTCCGGTGCCTTCGGAGAATTTACAGTGACCCACGATATCACCAAGTGGACCAAGGCCAGCATCTTCAGTCAGGTGGGAAAGAAGACCGAGATGTTCGTCCGCTTCTCCACCGTTGCCGGGGAACGGGGTGCCGCAGATGCGGAAAGGGATATCCGCGGCTTTGCCATGAAGTACTACACCGATGAAGGAAACTGGGATTTGGTGGGCAACAATACACCTGTTTTCTTTTTCCGCGATCCCATGCTTTTCCCTGATTTGAACCACGCGGTAAAGCGTGATCCAAGGACCAACATGCGATCCCCCCAAAACAACTGGGATTTTTGGTCGGCGCTTCCCGAGGCACTCCACCAGGTGACCATCACCATGAGCGACCGAGGCATATCCAAATCCTACCGGCACATGCATGGATTCAGCTCGCATGCTTACAGCTTCATCAATGCAGAAGGTGTCCGGCACTACGTCAAATTCACATTCAGAACCCAGCAGGGTATTGAAAACTATACGGATCAAGAGGCCGCCGAGGTGGTAGCAAAAGACAGGGAGTCTCACCAGAGGGACTTGTACGAAGCCATCGAGCGGGGAGACTTCCCAAGATGGACCATGTACGTGCAGATCATGACCGAGGAGCAGGCAGCAGCCAGCAAGGACAATCCCTTCGATCTGACCAAGGTTTGGTACCATGGGGACTATCCCCTTCATGAAGTGGGCTATTTCGAACTGAACCGGAATCCGGAAAACTACTTTGCCGACGTGGAACAGGCAGCCTTCAATCCTGCCAATATCGTTCCGGGGATCGGGTATTCGCCCGACCGCATGTTGCAAGGCAGGCTGTTTTCTTACGGAGATGCACAAAGATATCGCCTGGGCGTGAACCACACACAGATCCCCGTCAATAGGCCCAAGGTGGAGGTGAACTCCTTCCATCGTGACGGCTTTATGCGGGTGGACGGTAACTTCGGAAGCTTGGTCCACTACAACCCCAACTCCTACGGTGTTTACGGCGAAGATAAACATGGCGAAGAGCCCCCTCTTGAAAGCACCGGTCCCATCGACCACTTCGATTTCCGAGAGGATGACGACAATTACTTCGAACAGCCGGGCAAACTCTTCCGCCTCATGTCTCCCGCTCAGCAGCAGGTTCTGTGCGAAAATACGGCGAGGAATATGGAAGGCACCACCGAGCAGGTCAAAAAGAGGCACATTCGCCACTGCTATTTAGCTGACCCCGACTATGGGAAAGGGGTGGCGTCCGCCCTTGAGATCGACATCGATACGGTGGACATGGATGATCTATATGGTGCCCGAGGGTGAAAAAGGTTCTATATTTAGCAGGCGGCAGCATTAGTCTTGTCTTGGCAGTCATTGGGATCTTTCTTCCTCTACTGCCAACGACACCCCTACTTTTGCTTACCGCTTTTTGCTATTTGCGCAGTTCTCGCCGGCTTTACTGTTGGCTTATGAGGCATCCGGTGTTGGGAAGATATATTTATCAGTATATGGAAAACGGTGCTATCTCCACAAAAAGCAAGATCATCGCTTTGGTGTTTTTGTGGACAACGATCCTGTTGGCAGTTTACTTTGTTTCTCTTCTTTGGTTGCGCATCCTTTTGCCGATCGTCGCCCTATGCGTCACCATACATATCGCTAGATTGAAGCGGACAACATCTCAAATGGACGAACAATATTTGGCATTTATAAATGCCGGTCAACCTTAAATCAAAAGAATATTATGAGGAGGTTTATTTTATGAAGCAAGCAAACAGTGCCGTTTCCATCATCGGTGTCCAAATGGACTTGGGCGCATCTTTGCGAGGAGTCAACATGGGGCCGCTGGCCATCCGCTTCGCCGGCCTGGCAGAGGGCCTTGAAGAACTGGGCTATCACGTGACCGATCTAGGAGACATTCAAGTAGGTCCCCCAAAAACAGACAATCCAAAGATGAAAAATTTCGAACCTATTTTTCAGGCCAATAAAAGTCTTCACGAGCAATGTCTCGCCGTGCTGAAGGACGGTGATACGCCCATCATCCTAGGGGGCGACCACGGCATCGCAGCAGGGAGCATCTCCGCCAGTGCCAAGCACTTTAAGAACATCGGTGTCATCTGGATGGATGCTCACGGAGATTTCAATAATGAGGAGAGTTCGCCTTCGGGGAATATGCACGGTATGCCCCTCTCCGCCCTCACCGGCTACGGCCCGGATGCCATGGTGGCATTCAGCGATGACCCGGTCTATGTAGATCCGAAAAAGGTGGTCCTCATCGGCGGAAGGGATATCGACCGGGAGGAAAGAAAGCGACTGGAAGTGGCAGGAGTCAATGTCTTTTCCATCCACGATGTGGATCGGATGGGCATGGCCCAGATCATTGAAAAAGCCCTTTCCCTTGCAGGGGATGGCACGGAAGGGATCCACGTCAGCTTTGATATGGATGCCATCACTCCCCAGGAGGCACCGGGCACCGGAACCACCGTACACAGCGGCCTGACCGTTCGCGAAGCCTTCCTTGCAGCCGAAATGGTTGCCGAGTCCGGGAAGGTCATCGCCGTGGATATGGTAGAGGTTAACCCCATGCTGGATGAGCGAAACAAGACCGGCCACCTGGCCAGCGAAATGGTCCTGTCCTTCCTGGGCAAGGCAGTATTCTAATCGTGTCCGGCCCCGTCTACCGGTCCGCTGAGTGGTTTTCTCCTCGGCACTTTCTCAAGGGGCAATGGATATCTTTCCCGGGTGGAAGGGGTTGACTAAATAGTCTGCACGCTTAAATTCTTGGATCTCATTGATTTATAGGGAGAAAGTTTTGGACTCAAAAATCACCTTTTTCAAGATTTTCCCCGTCCCGCATCCCATAAATGAAAAAACTATCCCCCGCCTTGCAGGATGGATAGTTTTTCATTCCTTCATATCTATTTATTTCTCGATCTTTCTTCCTACCACCACAAACCTGCCGTCTTCTACCTGATAGGAACAGGTGGACAGGGTCACCAGTTGTTGTCCGTATTCCGGAGTTATCCCCGTATCGTAGATGGACTGGGCTTTTATGTTCCTCACATATTCGTTGTACACCTCTTCCGAGGTGACATCCACATAGTCGTAATACTTGAATTCCTTGGAATCCTCCGGGTATATTTGGGTGTAAAAGGCCGCAGCGATCTCGTATTCTGCCGGTCCTCCGTATTGATCCAGGGTATCGAAGGTAAAGGTCTTTCTCTTGTCATAGTATTCCTTCTTCTCAAAATCCAAAAGTGTGTGGAACATGGTACCGTTCTTCATGTTATGGGCATAGATCATCCAGTTCCACGACGGCCTGGTCAGGTCGCTTTGGGCATCCAAAAAGGGCGTTCCCGCCAGGGAATCTTCCTTCTTGAAGTTTCTTCGCAGGTAAAACTCCGGATCATCCTTGGTCTGCATCACCGGGTAGTCGATAATGGAATCCTTGATCTGCACCCAGCCTACAATGTCCGGGTTTTCCTTGTACAGGGCCTCCAGGTTGTGGCCGCCGTTTACACGCAAACTCTCGAATTCATTTTGCTCCGCCTTCCCCTTCAGGTAGTGCTGGAGAAGATAACCGGCCGACCCGATAAACACCAGCAGAGCGATGACAAATATGAACTTTCTTACTTTTCCCATGGGTGGTTCCTTTCCCGATTTCATTTACATGACTCATTTTAGCACAGAATCACTGCTTTGAATAGTTTCCCGGGAAAAACAAACCAAAGAATCAGTCGCACATACACAGAAGGTATCTTCTCAGCCAAACTTCATTATCAATGGCCGGATCGTATTCTCCCCCCTCGGCTCTCATCTCCGCCTGCTTTTCATACCAGAAATTCCTGGCCTTCCTGCCATCCATGATTTCCATGATTTCTCCTACCTGATCTGTGGATACCGCCGCATTTATTTTATTCCTGTTCATCGTCTTTCTCCTTTCTTTATCCTGTATCCAGTTTAACCCCCTTCTCTCTGTTTTAATGAGTCAATTTGCGTACATTAAAACATTGTGTTATACTCCCGCCAGGAGGTGGTTTTCAATGAAAGAAACCAATACCAGGGCACGGCTGCTCAGCGTCTTGGAGATACTGAAAGACAGCGACGAAAAGCATCCCATGACCAGCGACAGGATCATCGGTGAGCTGAAGAGGCGGTATGGATTGGAAGCTGAACGCAAGGCGGTAGGCTTGGACATCAAGGCTTTGGTGGAGAATGGAGAAGATATCATCACCTGCGATTACAAGCGGAATGGCTATTTTCTCGCTACCCATCAGTTTGAAAACTGGGAGGTCAAGGTGCTCATGGACGCGGTTGCTCAGGCCAAGTTTCTCACTCCTGCCGTAACGGGCAGGCTGACATGCAAGCTGCTGGCCACCACCTCGGTCCACACTCGCAAAGTTCTCTCCTCCGCCACTCCCGATTCCTCCGGTGTGAAGACAAAAAACAAGGCGACCCAAAACAACATCGATATTCTTCTCTCCGCCATTGAAAACAGAAAGAAGGTCTCCTTCGCCTACGTATCCATCGGCAACCAACTAAAAAGAACACCTCGACGGGGAGGTGCACTCTATACCGTCAGCCCCTATGCCCTCATTTGGAAGAGCGACTACTATTATTTGATCTGCAATGCTCAAGGCTTCCATGACTTCAGCTACTATCGGCTGGATCGAATGGAACAGCTTTCCGAAACTGAGGATCCCGTTCGCTCCATCAGTGACTTTGCCGGACCCGATGACCCTTCGGCCATCTCCCGCTTTGTAGATACCACCATTCACCACTACGGCGGAAAACAAAAAATCATCCTAAGGCTGCGGGTACCCAAGTTCATGCTGGATCACCTCTTTGACGAATTCGGAGACGGGCTAATCCGGGCAGAACCGATGGATGGTGAGAAACACAAAGAGGAATATGTGGCGGTGGTTGAGACCGCCGAAAACCCCGGCCTCTACTTTCTCCTCCTTCAATATGGGGAAAACCTGGAAATTCTGGAGCCTCTTCATGTCCGGGAAGAGTATGTTCGGCGGGTCAGGGAAATCGCGAAAAAGTACGGTTCTTTCCGATGAATATTTAAAGCAGGCGATAAGTTCCCTTGTTGAACTCCAAAACACCCTCTCGCTTCATCTTGTTCAACTCGTTGGATAGGGCACTTCTGTTGACGGAGAGAAACTGAGCCAGTTCCTCTCTTCCCATTTGCAGGATAAAGGAGCCTTTTTCATCCCCATCCTTTTTTTCTAGAAGACTGAAGTACATCAGCAATCGATCCCTGAGTCCCCTCTGCGCCAGAATTTCGATCTTGTGCATCTTTTTGATGTTGTCGCTGGCCATCTTTTCCATGATGGCGGTGAGGATTTCCTCACAGAGATTGCTCCTGTATATGCTCGCCATGGTGATGCTGACCACAGTAGAATCCTCGCTGCAGATGTAGTTTATAGGAGACGTTTTCCTTTCCGACACTGCCGCCTCCAAGGCAAACAGAGAGCCCTTGTCATAGACGTGAATGATGTGCAGGTCTCCATCTGTATATGCCTTCTCGCCGCGAACTGTTCCGTATTTCAAAATACAGATCCTGTCCACCAGGTCTCCCTCATCGTAGATGACATAACCTTTCTTTAGCCGTCTTCCCGAAACGGAAAGTTCTTCAAAGGTGCGGATATAGTCGGATTTTTTGATTTTTGAAAACAGCCCGCTTCCAATAATGGTTTCCAAGTACCTCATTTCTTTTTTATCTCACAGGTGTCCACCTGCTTGCCTCCTTTTTCATACGCTTCTATGATTAAACGATCATCTGCTGATCGGATCCGCAGATAAGTGGGCTTATCTCCCCTTATTTTTTCCACATAGGCGGGGATCTCCTGTCCTTCCCTCAGATAGTTGCTTGGTTTTTCTCCCGAATTGCACATGATGTGGGTGATCCCGTTGACAGGCTTTGTTCGCATGTAGAGGTGCTGATGGCCGCAAAGAACCAGGTCGACCCCTCCCTTTGTCAGAAGGCCTTCCCATCTTCCCCTCATTTCTTCATACAGGGGGTCATCAGGGGATGCCGGATACATGGGATGATGGAAGAAAGCGATGGTCCACTTTCCTTTGCTGCTTTTTAGGTCTTTTTCGATCCAGTCATCCACCCTTCCCATCATTTCCTCATACCCTTCCTGGGTTTTTCTTTCCTTCATGAATAGTCCGCTGTTGAGGGAAACGAAATGTATTCCTCCCAGGTCAAAGGAGTAAATTTCCTCTCCGATGGGGCTTTTGTCCGGCAAGGTCAAAATATCCAGATAGGTGGTGGGAAGAATAGATGTCTCGTGGTTCCCCGGAGTGGTCATAACGGGGATCTTTCTAAAGGTCGGCTGCCCGGCGCTGAGAAAGGCAGACCAGTCCTTCAGGTCCGGTGCCTTTTCTACCATGTCCCCTCCCATCAGCAAAAGCTTTGCATCGGGAGTATCTCGGTAAGCTTCCGCCAGAAAGCCTCCCCAGGCCGCATAATCCCGCTCTCTGTTCCGGTACTGGATATCCCCCATGAAGAGGAAGGTAAAGTCCCCGTCTTTGGGGGGAAGAGAAACCTTCTCCCTCAGGCTGAAGGTCTTGCCGTCACCCATGGCGTAGGTATAGTTTTTCCCCCTTTTCAGGCCATCCACTGTGGTCCAATATCTGTAATACTCTCCCTTTCGCACTTCCTTTCTCCGGGCGGGAATTTCCTTTCCTTCCCACTGAACTACACCCTCATATTTTTCTTCATCTCCCCAGGAGATGGCAATGGCATCTTTGCCCATATAGGAAACCATGGCTTCTCTGCCCATATCTTCACTGCCGGAATCTCTGTTTGCGAAGTAGATGAAGGATGCGGCTACCAAGGGAATGATGATCAGTAGCAAAATATCTCTTTTTTTCAACTTTATTTTTCTCAAATATGTTCGCCTCCTTTGACTGCGAAACCCCCGGGCCTCCATAGCGATGGATGTATCCCTTGCCCTCTCCAAGGCACCGGCCAAAATCGGGATGGCCATATTCTTGTAGGCCGCCAGTTTGCCTTTGATGGGCGCCTTCTTTATCTCCGTTCCACGAAGCTGTATGCTGTAATACACATCCATGGCTTCTTCCCTGAGCAGGGGAAAGAAATGAAAGCCCAAAAGAACCATATATGCCATCTCATAGGGCATCCCCAGGCGAGTCAGCGCCAAAAGATAGTCCCCGGGCTTTCCCGACAGCAACACCAGTGCCGCCAAAAGGATGATCAAAAGCCTCAGTGCCATCACCCCGGCCAGATGCACACTGGCAAATACCCACTGTATGACAAACAGAAAGGCGATGAGCCCCACCATGCCCAGCAGTTGCTTTTTTTGGCGGGCGAATCCGATACCCCCGGCCCAAAGTGCCGGGGGAAGGAAGATAGAAAGTCCCAATAAAAAGATGATGTTATCCGTTGCCATGGCTGCCGCCGAGAGACAGGCCATCATCATGATCTTGGTTCTAGGATCCAAACTACCCATTGGACCCCCCCATCACCACCACCTTATGGCAATATTCCTCAACAAAGCCTTCATCGTGGCTGATAACAATGATCCCCGAAGACAGGCCTGCAAGATATTTCCCCAGGAGAGCACTTCTCTGCCGATCCAGGCTTGCCGTGGGTTCGTCCAAGATCAGATAGGAAGGTTCCATGGCTAAAATGGCAGCCAAAACCAATCTCTGCTTTTCACCGTGGCTCAAGGTGTATGGAAAGCTCTTTCGATGGTGGGAAATTTGGAAATAGTCCAAGTATTTTTCCCGGCGACGGGAGATTTCTTCCTCCGGAAGGCCTAGATTGCGTAAGCCGTACTCCATCTCTTCTTCCACCGTGGCGGAAAAAATCTGGCGTGCCGGATTCTGCATGACATAACCCAGCTTCTTCCCCCGCTGGGCAAGGGTATCCGTTGCCAGATCCTTGCCGTCTAGAAGAATCATGCCCTCCTCCGGCCTCAGTATCCCCATGATGATCCTGGCCAAGGTGGTCTTTCCCGATCCGTTGGGGCCAACCAGGCCGGTGATTTTATCCGAAGAGAACGCAGAGGAAAAGTTTTCTATGACCTTGTTTTTTTCACCCGGGTAGCCGAAGGAGATGCCTTTTACTTGAAGACTCATATGATCCCCTTCACCATTTCGGGAGGTCCGCTGCTTTTGATCCGCCCGTCTTCCAAGAGGATCCACCGGTCCGCCCGAGCAACGGAATCCCGGTCATGCTCCACCACCACCACCGTCTTCCCCTGTTTTCTCAGGATTTCGATGGCAGACATTACCTTTTGCTTATTTTCCTTATCCAAGGGACTAAAGGGCTCGTCCAGGAGAATGACCCCCGGCTCCAAGACAAGGACGCTGCCTATGGTCACCAGTTTTTTCTCTCCTGCCGATAGCCGGTTAGGGTCTCTATCCTTCATGTCCGTCAGACCGAAAAGATCCAAAACTCCATCTACCCTGATCCGAATTTCTTCCGGTGAAACGCAGAAGTTCTCCGGGCCGAATGCCAGTTCATCTTCCACCGTGGCGCTGACGATTTGCCGGTCCGCATCCTGCATAACGAAGCCTATCGTTTTTGCCAGATCCTTTAGCTCCGCCTCTCTGAGAGAAATACCGCCCACGTGGACTTCCCCTGTGATCCTGCCGTCCACTACATTGGGGATGATGCCGCAAAGAATGTGACAAAGGGTGCTTTTCCCGCATCCGGAAGGCCCCAGGATGGCTACATACTCCCCTTCTTCTACAGAAAAGTCCAGGTCCTTGAGGATCTCCCGGGAGTTTCCATAGGCGAAGTTCAATTGTTCCACACAGATTTTACTCATGTCGTTGATTATATCACATAACACAGTCTCAAATGTTGTTGTGACAACATTTGAGCGTTTTTGCGTTTTTTCTAAAACAATCCCGGGGGAAGTTTATATTCCACCCGGGATCGATTTTCTATCGGTAGATCGATTTAGTAGCGACCCACCTTTCTTTTATAGACTATAGCCCACCCGGCCGCAGTTGCTGCCAGTAGCATGATGATGATCCACCCGTAGAGGTTGAAGGTATCACCGGTCTTTGTTGTTCCGGGCTTAGTCGCCGGAACTTTTTTGCCGGTTTCCGTCTTTCCGCTCTCGGCGGGATCCTTTGGATCGGGCTTGACCTGTTCTGCAATCGGATCAGCTACGATCCCCACATTGCTGAAGCTGTTGATTTTGAACCGTGCTGTGTTGCCGTCAAAGGTGGCAGCCAGCTCTTCGTAGGAAATTCCGCTCTCCTGGTCGCCGATCTGGTGGATTGCAACAGGATTCTCATGGCCGATGAAGCTCTCATTCTTAATGGTGACAGTCACTTCTGTACCATTAAGCTGGTAGGTCTCCTCTTCCACGCCGGTAGGTGTTTTCACCACCTTGATCAGTTTGATGTCGTACATGGCGGTAAGTGTCTTCCCTGCCTTATAGGCCTTCATCTTTTTGTATTCTTCCCCTTCAGTGATTTCTTTGGCCACTACTTTGATGTCCCAGGGAAGTCCGTCGATGGTCACATCGCCCGAGGTGTGGTTGATTTCAGCCAGTGCATTCTTAGCTGCCTCCAGCTTTCCTTCGCTGCCTACAGGCAGTAAGGCTTTCTCTTCTTTGGATAAACTGTCAAAGGCGTCTTCTGCCTCTTTCACGCCGAGGATTTCTTCATTGCTGCCGGTCATCTCCTCCGGCTTGGGCAGGCCTGCAATCATGTCTGCCACTTCCTCGATCGGCTTCATCAAGTCTGCCAGCTTGCCCACTGCCTCATTGAGTTTACTCTTGTCTTCATCGGAAAGCTTTGCCTTTTGGTTTTCGGTCAAAGCCTCGTAGGCCGCCTTAGCCTCTTCTATGGCATCCTTATCGGCCAGTGTTACAGGATCGGAAATCTTGGCGATCTTATCCTTTACGGCATCCGCCGCTGCTTGATCCGCTTCATCTTCTCCCTTTAACCTTGCATATTCTGCTTCCGCTGCTGTCAACTTATCATAGTTGGTCACTTCAGGTTTTTGTGCATCTGTCAACTTATCATAGTTGGCTCTTGCCCCTTGGATTTTGATTTCGCACTCCGGTGTCAATGCCACCGTCCCGATACCCTCTATGGCTTTCATCGTAATGCCTACACCGGTGGCCGG
>JBMNVE010000012.1:0-35966 GCA_050946655.1 Anaerovoracaceae bacterium | reverse complement strand
CGAATTCTTGACTTCAGTCGATGGCTCTTCTTTCTCATGATTGCCCTCCCCTATCCTTTATAAACGTATGTTCTTTCTGTTCTTTTCTATATCATAAACAAACGTTCGCAAAATGTCAAGAAGAACCTATGTTCTTCTTGTATTATTTTTTAAGTAACCGGGGCTTGTGACCCGGCGACAATGGATATTCTATAAATTAGCTAAAATCGGAAGCAAAAAAGGCACAATAAAGGTTAAAATCGTCCCCGTGATCAATGTCACCAGACCTAAATGGGGTCCGATAAATTTTGTGACCGGAGCGAGCATTGTATCCATATTCCCTGCCGCACCACCTGCAATTGGACTTCCTAAGCTTATTTTCGTCAGTAGAGGCATCAACAGAACAGTGAAGAACTCCCGAAGTACATTTACAAGAAACCCATACGTTCCAAGTTCAAGGCCATAGCTTCGTGTCATATATGCCCCGGTAATACTATAGAAGCTCATTCCCCCTGAAGCCAGCAAAGAGATCTTGGTTGGAACATCCAGGATCAAGGATGCGACCAATCCGCCAATTAGGCTACCGACTAGAATTGCCGCAGATAGCCACAATACCCGCAGGCCGATCATCTTGACATACCTGAAAACTTCTTTATTGCTGCCTTGTGAAAACCCAACGCATATATACAGAACGATCAATGCTACAGTGAATACATCGTCCATATGGATCATAAGTAAACCTTCTCTGAATACTATTCCTGCACCCAGTCCCAGCAGAATACTTCCCGGCATGATCCAAACCAAATTGCTGACTTTCTTTTTTTCGCTTTCATCCTCGCTTTCGTTGAGAAGAATTCCCAATTTTTCCTTTTTCAGTCGAAGGTCAACAGCCTTCAAGGGCAATACAGTTTTTTCACAGATCACCACAAAGATGACGCTGAAAAAAATGGCTGACAGGGCCATAACGGTACAATTTATCCCGATAGCCCCAAATTGGCTGATGATTCTTTTGTCCACGCCTATTCCTGCTCCGATGGAGAACATCAGAAAAATCAAAGCGACCGTTGAAACATTTTCAAAGGCAACCTTAACCTTGGGGCTTTTGTTCATAACACCTAAAAAAATACCCACGCCCAGGCAAGTAAATGGTAAAATGGTCATAAGCATTACCTCCCCATTTCATGGTTTTATGGTATCAAAGGGATTTTTGGAATACAATCATGTGTACCTGAAATCCTCTGAAATGTACTTCAAAGAGGTCCAAATTGATCGATGTGTTTATTATCAGTTCAAATCATAAGAGGGTGCTATTCTTGGCAGACAGCATTGGCGGTTGTTTAAATTCTTGTTCCATCACCACCACGACTGTTGTAGATGACGGGATTGATTTGATTTTTAACAACAGTGTCTCATACGATATTTTTATCATAGATATAGACCTTGATACGATTAGCGGCTACGTTCTGGAAAAGAAAATAAGGACCATAAGAAGATATAGAAATACTCCCGTCATTTTCGTGACACAACACAGTTACAGCCTGATGGGCGTTTCCGGCTTGTCCACATATCAAGTCTATAAGCTTCGCAATTATATCTCTCTTCCCTTGGATCGGATCGATATTCAAAGCAAAATAGGATTATATCTGGAGGCAATTGAGGATTCAAAAAAAGAGCGGACATCAAGGAAAAAAGAAATCGAAATAAAAACATCCAATGGAATAAAGCGATTTTCCTTAAAGGACATCATTTTTTTGGAAATACAGAACAAGGAGTGCAGCATACATACGGTCCATGAGACGTTTACCATAAAACGGACCAGCTTAGTTAAAGTCCTGGATCTGTTCAACTCACCTCACATCATCAGATGCCATCGATTTTATGGGATCAATACCAATCAAATCTCATATATTGAAAAAGTAAAGGGAAGATGGACAGCACACTTCGTTTCAAGTGATTTGGTTTGTCCGATCAGTGAAAAATACTATGATATTCTCTATAAGAATGGGATCTAGGCTTACATATTTTCTTCTTTTAATGCTAGAATGTGATTTTCTATCTTTTGGATGATCTTCCTAAAGAAAGCATCATCCTTCCCCGTTGGATCCGCAAGATCCCAATTGTCATCAAAGGCCTTTCCTACTATGGGGCACCCCACTTCGCAGCCCATAGAAATCAGGATGTCCGGAACAGGTATTTTATCAAATGTCTTGCTGTACTGTGTCTCTTCCATATCGATCCCATAAATCTCCTTCATCAGCCGCACTGCATCCTGATTGATATGTGGCTTGGTTTCGGTACCCGCAGAATAGCTTTCAAACATATCTCCGGCTAGATGATTACCCAATGCTTCGGCTATTTGACTGCGACAGGAGTTGTGCACGCATATAAAAGCCACTTTTTTCTTCATGGATCTACCTCCTTACAACAATATATGCTGTATTATATTAAAAAAATATCCAATGATAATGATACCTACTGTACAGATACAGATAAATATGGCCATCAGTTTTAGTTTAACGACTTTTTTCAGCATGATCAAGGAAGGAAGAGATAAGGTGGTGACGGCCATCATAAGCGACAATACAGAACCCAGCTGAGCGCCTTTATATAGAAGTGCCTCCGCAATAGGAATAGTACCAAAGATGTCCGCATACATGGGGATGCCTACCAAGGTGGCATAAATCACCCCAAACATGTTATCCCTACCCAAAGCCAACACGATCCAATCCTCAGGTATCCAGTTGTGGATCATTGCACCGATTCCAACGCCTACAAGAATGTAGGGAAACACTTTCTTGAAGGTTTCAATTGCCTGCTCCTTTGCATAATTTACCCGGTCCTTTCTGGTCACTTGGGATATCTGAGTCTGTGCACATGCACACGGAGGAACAACGCTCTTCACATACTTTTCTAAATGTAGCTTCTCTATGAGAGTTCCACCGGCAACCGCAATGATCAGTCCCAAGAGAACATAGACAATGGCGACCTTCCATCCGAATATGCTTGTAAGAATCACCAATGAGCCTAGATCTACCATGGGTGAAGAAATAAGAAAAGAAAAGGTTACCCCTAAAGGCAGCCCCCCACTGGTAAAGCCCATAAACAAGGGGATCGATGAGCAAGAACAAAAAGGTGTTACTGTTCCCAAGAGGGCTGACATGGTGTTGGCTTTTATTCCTCTGAGACGACCAAGTGTTTCTTTGGTCCGCTGGGGAGGGAAGTGACTTTGTATGTAACTGATGAGGAAGATCAACACCCAAAGGAGTATGGTGATCTTGATTACATCGTAGAGAAAGAATTGTATGCTGCTCACCCATCTGTGGGAAAGATCTAAACCCATGGCAGCTAGAGCATTTCCGATACAATCGTTGATCCATTTCATCCCCAGCACCTGGTTCTGAAGAAAATCACCTAAGATTTTTATCCAATCCATTCTTCTATTTCCTTTATATATTTATACATTCAAATGTATCTATGTTTATGTCAATGAGAAAGGCAATCTATTATTGCCCTTCTTTCCTATTCTTTGCAGAAGTGACACTTTCTATAACCGTCAATTTGACAGTCATCGATGGTGTATTTATCAATTAGTGTCTTCAGTTTCTTGCTTCCTTCAAAGGAGATGGAATAATGCATCCATTTCCCATCCTTACAACTATCTACAATGCCACTTTCACATAGTATTTTCATATGGTGAGATAAGGTCGGCTGGGTGATATGAAGCTCTTCCAAAATCACGCAAGCGCATTTTTCTTCTTGTTGGAGCATTTCCAGTATGGCCAGACGATTTTCATCTGCTAATGCCTTCATCAACTTTACATCTTCTCGATAACTCATCACATTCCTCCACCTATGACCACAGTATACCTATCATATAGATGGATGTCAATGTGAATTTATAACTTCATCAGCTTATCGTAGGCCTTATCCACGATGTGGAAGACTTTTTCTCGGAAAATCACTCCGAAAATAAAGAGGATGACAGCGATGACAGCGATGACGATGGCACCGCTGTATCCACCCAAATTGATCTGCTTACCGATAAGGAGGCTTGCCATCATGCCCGGCGTCCTTCCGATGAGTGAAACGATAAGAAAGGCTCTCAAGCCTACATTGGATATGCCTGCCACATAATTGCACAGGTCCTTCGGGACACCGGGAATCAGGAAGATGATGAAGATGGCCACCATCCCCTTCTTACTGGTAATTTTTGCCCTGTATTTTCGGAATCTTTCTTCTCCGAAGAACAGGGCAATGGCATCCCTGCCGAGAATTTTAGCCAAGTAATAGGTGATCACCGTTCCGATGGTCGCACCGATAACGGAATACAAGTATCCCAGCCAGAAGCCGTAGAGATAGCCGGCAGCGATTTGTAGCCACTGCCCCGGGATCAGGGAAATGATGATTTGAACGGCCTGAGCTGCAATATAGACGAAAATGCTCTGGGTCTGATATTTGGATAGGTACGCCTTAACGGTTTTCAGGCTGGACATTTCCTGGAGAAAGTCCCTCTGAAAAAAGTAGACATACAAAGGTACCCCCACCAGGATAATGATCAGCAGGACAAACTTGAATATGGTCAAGGTCAGTTGCTTTTGCGCCTTTTTCTTTCTTAATCTCTCTCTTAATTCTCGCCTTTTCTGATTCATGATACTTATATTATAGCATAATGATTCCCTTGCGATAAAGGCTTTGTAGCGCTTTGATCACACCAAATTTAGAGTGCTCATAAGTGAGACCGCCCTGGAAGTAGACGATGTATGGCTCCCTGATGGGTGCATCGGCGCTCAGTTCGATGGATGACCCTTGGATAAAGGCTCCTGCCGCCATAATGACCGGATCTTCATAACCGGGCATCTCCCAGGGGATAGGGGTAACGTGTGCGTCGATAGGAGCCGCCGCCTGTATCCCTTCACAGAAAGCGATGACGGCCTCAGGCCCCCTTAACTTTACCGCCTGAATGATGTCGCTTCGTATATCTTCCGCCTTGGGACATATTTCATAGCCAAGTTTTTCAAAAACCTTTCCGCACAGAACGGCGCCTTTCACCGCTCCGTTTACGGTTTTGGGTGCAAGGAAGAGCCCCTGGAGCATGGTTCTGGTCTGGTCAAACATGAGTCCGCATTCTCCTCCGATGCCGGGAGAAGTCATGCGGTAGGATATGGTATCGATGAGATCCTTTCGTCCCGCAATATAGCCACCGGATAGGGCGATTCCTCCTCCGGGATTTTTGATGAGGGAACCGGCCAGAACATCGATGCCCACCTGGGTGGGTTCCTTGGTTTCTAAAAATTCCCCGTAGCAATTATCCGCCATGGTGACGATATTGGGGTTGATGGACTTGACCAGAGCCGTACACTCCTCTATTTCATCCAACGTGACAGCTTTTCTCCAACCATAGCCGGTCGCACGCTGGATGCTCACCATCCTGGTCTTGGGTCCGATGGCATCCTTCAACGCTTCCAGGTCGATGGTCCCTTGATCGGTCAAGGGAATCTCCCTGTAAGTAACACCGTATTCCTTCAAGGAGCCCTTCCCTTCTCCTCGTATACCGATGACTTCCTCTAAGGTATCGTAGGGCGCGCCGGTGCAGTAGATCAGCTCATCTCCCGGGCGTAACACCCCCATGAGGGTCAGGGTCAAGGCATGGGTCCCGTTGACGATGATGGGGCGCACTAAGGCTTCCTCCGTCCGAAAAATATCTGCATAGACTTTTTCCAAAGCCTCTCTTCCCATGTCATTGTAACCGTATCCGGTTGTCCAATTGAAATGAGAATCGCTGATCCTGTTTTTTTGAAAGGCATCCAGCACTTTATATTGGTTATAGGTCATCACATCATCCAGGTGTGAAAAGTGAACAGAAACCTCTTTTTCAGCTTCTGACACCAGGTTCAGTACCTTGGGGTCGATGTCCATTTCTTCCTGTAATAGTTTATCTGTAATGGTCTCTTTATTCATCGTCATGATCTTTATGGTCCTTTCCTTTTCTTTCTGTTTCCCATTCCATATTCTTCACCAAATCACGCTTTACATTCATTTTATGTCTTGCATACAGCTGGGTGGTGGTCACTTGTTCGTGGTCCAGCAGAGCTTGTACATCAAAGATGGAGTTCCCCCTCTGGATGAGGCTGGTGGCCGTGGTGGCTCGCAGCTTGTGGGGGCTGTAGCCGGCGCTGCGAGAGGTTTTCATCCCGATGGCAGTATATTTCTTCACCAGTTCACGGATCTGACGCTCGGTGATCCGCCTGCCCTGCAGGGACAGAAACAGGGCGTCTTCCTCTTCCGTTGCAATAATGGAACGCTCCAGGTCGATGTATTCCATGACCACCTGGGTGACAGACTGATTCAACGGCATGGTAGACTCCTTCCCTCGCTTTCTGTAAATGGTGTATTCCCCTCTGCTGAAGTTAAAGGAGCTGACGTTCAGTTGCTGCAACTCGGAAAGGCGCAGCCCATAGGTGAGGAAGAGGATAAGTATGGCTTTATCCCGCAGTTTCGTCTTTTCCCAAAACTGATGCTCCTTCTTGGTCAAGCCGGCACCGGTGCTTACCGCATCCAGCATCACCATGACTTCATCATCCTGAAGAGCCTTGATTTCCCTTTCCTCCGCCTTGGGGACACGAATGGGATCAAAGCTATCGGTGATATTTTTGCTCAGGATCTCATCTCGATATAGTTGTTTAAACAATACAGAGATGGAGGATTTTTTTCTGGCCAAAGTCTTGTTGTTGTTTTCATAGACGTAGATGGCATTTTCCGTTTCCTTTTCATACTGCCTGCAGTAGTCCAGGAAGATGTTCACATCTACCCCCTTGATGGCATCGAACTCCTTGGCGGTGATCTTCCTTGGCTCACTTCCGCCGGTCAATGGGGTTTCCTCTACCAGGTATTTGCAAAAAAATGTGATATCCTGGAGATACGCCAGTCTGGTCATGGGTAGGACATTTCCTTTGAGGTAGGCAAAGAATCCTCCCATAAACGGAGGCAACTCCTTTTCCAGCGCCTTGCACTTGGTCATGATCTCGTGTTCCTTCATGACGATATTATCCGGCTTGTCGCTCTTGTTATGGATTTTTATCTTTTTGCTTTGACCCATTGTACAATATCCTCCAAGGCCTCTTCTTCCCCGTTATATTGATCAAGATGAAACCACTTCATTTCCTCGTATCTTTTGAACCAAGTCAACTGCCGTTTGGCATAGTGTCTGGTATTTTTTTTGATCCGCTCCACCGCCTCATCCAAACCGCTTCTGCCCAGATAATAGTCGATCAGCTCCTTATATCCTATCCCCTTCATGGAGATATGTTCCTCCGTCAACCCCATGGAAAGGAGTGATTTGACCTCTTGGGCCAGCCCCTTCTCCATGAGAATATCCACCCGCCGGTTGATCCGCTGATAAAGCTGGCTTCTCGGCCGATTCAGCCCCATGAGGATCACCTGATAATCTTCCGTCTTTTTCACCACCCGATTGAAATCTCGGAGGGGTTCTTCTCCCTTTTCTATGGCTTCTAAAGCCCGGATCACCCGCTTTACATTATTGGGATGGATCCGCTGGGCCGCTGCCGGATC
The DNA here is from genome assembly GCA_050946655.1 of Anaerovoracaceae bacterium. GTDB lineage: Bacteria > Bacillota > Clostridia > Peptostreptococcales > Anaerovoracaceae > JAXGRD01. Next base: position 28,418 of record JBMNVE010000012.1, on the reverse strand, counting down.
CGCCCGTAGGAGGCGTTCATAGAGGGCCTCTTTCCCCTTTTCTTCCAACAACATAAATAAGCTCTGCCGAAACTCCTCGTCGGTAGGAACAGGTCCGAAGTCCATATCGTATAACAGGGAGTTGAGATAAAGTCCCGTCCCGCCTGTGACGATGGGGAATTTTCCTCTATCCAGAATATCCTCGATGGCTTTTTTTGCCATCCCCTGATATTTAGCCGCCGAGAAACTATCCCTAGGGTCCACAGCATCGATGAGGTGATGTTTGACTTGCACCATCTCTTCTTTGGATGGCTTGGCACTGCCGATATCCATGAACCTGTATAGCTGCATGGAATCGCAGGATACGATCTCTCCGTCAAGAGCCTTTGCAAGACCGAGGGAATAGAAGGTCTTTCCCACTGCCGTGGGCCCCGTGAGTACAGCAATACTTTTCATGGTTAAGTCCTCTTGAATTTACGCTCGATTTCCTGTTTGGTCATGCGGATAAAGGTTGGCCTTCCATGGGGACAGGAAAAGGGGTTTTCGCAGCGAGATAAATCTGTGATCAGATGCTCTGTTTCTTGGGAAGACAGGACATCACCGCCTTTTACCGCTTGTTTACACGCCCTGGTGGCGATGGATAAGATCACATCCCGGCTTTCAAAGTCTGTGCCCTCATGGACAGCATCCACAAAATCCAACAGGAATTTTTCCGCACCGCTTATGTCCATAAAGATGGGGATGCCATGGACTGCGAAGGAATGGGGGCCAAACTCTCTCACGGAAAAACCGAAACGCTTCAGGGCATCCTTCCAATCATCCTGCTGAAAGTGAGCATCAAATACGATGGGAACCATGATCTCTTGCCTGGGAGCATCTTCCCTATGATAGGAAGCCATGATTTTTTCAAAGTAGATCCGCTCATGGGCAGCATGTTGGTCCACGAGATAAAAAGTGTCCTCATCTCGGAGCATGATATAGGTGTCAAAAATCACCCCCAAAATGCTCAATTCGTCGAAATCAAAGGGTTTGCTCAGGTTCGAAGGTAGCGGTTCCCTTTGAAACTCCGCAGCCTTTTCGGCGATCTTCTTATTCTCTTCCCTAAATGTTGACAATATTTGTTTTACGTTTACTTGTGTTTCCGGTGCAGCGCTTTTTTCTGTTCGGAAGGGTTGATGGGTGATTTTTTTTCCAACAGAAGGGGGCAGAGCCTTTTCCCGAATTTGAGGAAGGGCTTCCCTGGTGGTCAGGGCTACCGCTAAAGCTTCTTTTACAAATTCGCCGATGGATCCTTCGTCATGGAAGCGAACTTCTCTCTTGTTGGGGTGGATATTTACATCCAGTTTTTCCGGCGATAGTTCAAGGAAGAGATAAACGATGGGATGTCTGCCCTCAAACAATCGCTCCTTATAGGCGGCATCCACTGCCTTTTCCAGAGTTTTATTCTGTACTGTTCTGCCATTGACAAAATAGATCTGATTTCTTCGGGATGCTCTGGTTTCTCCCGGGCCGGAAACATATCCGGTAAGGCGAAGATCGGCGTCCTGCCATTTTACCGGCAAAAGTCCTTCATTGCTGCCGCCGGCCCCCACCGTCATGATGCTCCTTCTCAGATCTCCGTCCCCCCTTGTTGAGAACAAAATGTTCTGATTGTTCACCATGCGCATCTTGATCTTTGGATAAGCTAGAGCCATGCGGGAAATGAAATCCACGATCAGTGTGCTTTCGGCCCCGTCGGACTTCATGAATTTCAACCGAGCCGGGGTATTGTAGAAGAGATCGGAAACAATGATGGTGGTTCCTTCTTCACAGCCCAATGCCTCTCTTTGGATGATCTCTCCCCCTTCTATGGTGAGCCTGACTCCTGTTTTTTCTTGTTCTGTTCTGGTGATCATCTCTACTCTGGCCACTGCAGCAATACTGGCCAGGGCCTCTCCTCGAAAGCCAAGGGTGCCGATGTGGTCCAGGTCTTCTGCCGACGAGATCTTGCTGGTAGCATGGCGAAGAAAGGCAGTTTCTACATCCTTTTCCGGGATCCCCGATCCATTGTCAGTCACTCTGATGTAGGATTTCCCGCCCTTTTCAATTTCGCAAACGATGGAGGTGGCCCCCGCATCGATGGCATTTTCCACCAGTTCTTTAACGACAGAAAGTGGTCTGTCCACCACTTCCCCCGCCGCGATTTTATCAGCAACTTTTTTTTCTAGTATACGAATCATTTTATTACCATTTCAGCCTGATTTGATGACCTTCCTCACTGTTCAATTCCTGACTGACCTCTTCCAATTCTTTTAATTTTTCTCCTGCCCTTTCCAGGACTGTCTTTGGCACTCCGGCCAATTTTGCCACGTGGATCCCGTAACTTCTGCTGGCCGAGCCTTCCACGATCTTATGGAGAAAAACGATATTCCCATTCTCTTCAGCCACATCTACATTGAGATTTTTAAAGCCGTGGAGCTTTCCCTCCAAGCCGGTAAGCTCATGGTAGTGAGATGCAAAGAGGGTCCTGATCTGATGATCCTCTCTGCACAGATGTTCCGTCACTGCAAAGGCAATGGATAACCCATCATATGTGCTGGTCCCCCGCCCGATCTCATCCAGTATGATCAAGCTCTTGGTGGTAGCCGTATTGAGGATATATGCCAGTTCGCTCATTTCCACAAAAAAGGTGCTTTGGCCTCCGGCAAGATTATCCGAGGAACCGATCCTGGTAAAGATCCGATCAACGATACCGATGCTGGCCTTCTCACAAGGAACAAAGCAGCCGGCCTGTGCCATGAGTACGATCAATGCGGTCTGTCTCATATACGTGGATTTACCGGACATGTTGGGCCCGGTGATCAGCAGCATAGAGGTGTCCGTATCGTTGATATATGTGTCATTGGAGACAAAAATCCCATCACTGATGGTCTGCTCGATGACAGGATGTTTTCCCTTTTCGATGGTGATCTCATCTCCATCGTGGATCTCCGGCTTGACATAACCCAGTCGATCACTGACCTCTGCGTAAGAGGCCAAAACATCGATGGCGGATATGGCCGCCGATGTGGTTTGGATCTGGGGAATAAAGGTGGCGACGTATTCTCTCAGTTCCGTAAAGAGTTCGTACTCCTTCTGATTGATTTTCACTTCCGCACTTTGCACCAGGCCTTCCATTTCTTTCAGTTCAGGGGTGATAAATCGTTCGGCATTGGTGAGTGTCTGTTTGCGGATATAATTGTTGGGGATCTTTTCGTAATTGGATTTGGTGATCTCGATGTAATAGCCGAAAACCCTATTGTATCCCACCTTAAGATTGCCGATCCCGGTCCTTTCCCTTTCTTTTTCTTCCAGTTCAGCGATCCAAACCTTTGCATCTTTGATAGAGTGTTTCAAATCGTCCAGCTCTTTTGAGTAGCCATCACTGATAAGGCCCCCTTCTTTGATGGTAAAGGGAGGATCGTCATTGATGGCAGCATCGATGCTGGTGAAGACTTGAGTCAATGTATCGATGCTCCCTGCCAGTTCTCGCAATAAGCTGCTGTGACTGTCTTCAAGGTCCATTTTTATTTCCGGCAAGACATAGAGAGAGCTGCACAGGGCGATGAGATCTCTGCCATTGGCATTTCCGCAAGCGATCCTGGCGGACAGTCGTTCGAAATCGTACACCGCTTTCAGGCTCTCTTTGATATTGTTTCTTCCCATGAGATCATTAACCAGAGCGTCCACCGCATCCAGCCGCTCTCTGATCTCCCCGCTGTTGTTCAGGGGTTCTCTCAGCCACTTCTTCATCTTACGACTGCCCATGGCTGTATGGGTCTTATCCAGCACCCCCAAAAGCGAACCCTCGGTGGTCTTTTCCATGAGCGTTTCTGTGATTTCAAGATTGCGTATGGTGGCCTTATCCAGAGACATGTAATTGCCGATCTGGTAGATGTTGGGGCCGGTCAGATGAGACATGTTCTGCATCTGTGTTTCCATCAGGTAGGCCAATTGCGCGCCGAGAGCCAGGACACCATGCCTCTTATCCTCTAGGCCCATTCCGGTGAGGCCTTTGATGTCCCACTGTCTTTCAATGCTCTTTCTGGCCGAGACTCGGCGGTAATATTGTTCGTTCAGCGGCGTAAAATACGCGTCTGTCATCTCTCGGATATCGGCAAGATCCACGAAGGCGTTGGCTGACTCATTGATGATGATCTCCCGAGGTGCGATGCGCACCAGCTCGTTATTGAGAATCTCCTTCATGGTTGTGCCGGAAAACTCCGTTACATTGATCTCCCCGGTGGAGATATCGCAGTAGCAAAGACCGATGGCCCTGCCGTCATAGTACACCGAGGCAATATAATTGTTTTCCTTCTCCCTCAGCATGTTGCCGCTGGTCACTGTACCCGGCGTGACCACCTGGACAACTGCTCGTTTGACCAGGCCCTTTGTAGTTGCCGGATCCTCCACCTGCTCGCAGATGGCCACTTTATAGCCCTTATCGATCAACTTTGCAATGTATGTTTCCGAACTGTGAAAAGGGACTCCGCACATGGGAGCCCTTTCTTCCAGTCCGCAGTTTTTACCGGTCAAGGTCAATTCCAGTTCCTTTGAGGCGGTAATGGCATCATCGAAGAACATTTCATAAAAATCACCCAGCCGAAAGAACAGGATGCTGTCCTTGTTTTGCTCTTTGATTTCCATATACTGTTGCATCATCGGTGATAAAGCCATTTACTGTTATCCTTCCTATTTCTTGTTATATGCCTCGATCCCAAGCCTGATCAGTTCCACTCCTCTGCGCATGTCTTCCTTGTTCAGGACGTAGGCGATCCGCATTTCATCCTTGCCGAGACCCGGTGTTCCATAAAACCCTTCCGCCGGCGCGAACATGACCGTTTCATTGTTGTCACTGAACTCTGTCAGCAGGAACATGAGAAACTTTTCGATGTCATCAACGGGAAGTTTTGCCGTCATGTAGAATGCGCCTCCCGGCTTTTGGCAAACTACTCCGGGGATTTTCATCAACTCTTCGTAGACCACGTCTCTCCTGCCTTCGTACTCTGCCCGTACTTCCCTGTAGTAGTCGTCATCCAACTGATACATGGCTGCGGCGCCGATCTGTTCGATGGTGGGAGAACAAAGCCTCCCCTGGGCGATCTTCATGGCGTTGTCCAAAAAGTCCTGATTCTTTGTAACGATGCAACCGATCCTGGCTCCGCATGCAGAGAATCGCTTAGATACGGAGTCCACAATGATCAATCTGTCTGCAATTTCATCCAGCATACCGAATGAGGTAACATCTCTTCCGTCGTAAACAAACTCTCGATAGACCTCGTCTGCAATGATCCACAAGTCATGTTCTTTTGCGATCTGTCCGATGAGTTTCATCTCATCCAAGGTGAGCACGTTTCCCGTGGGATTTCCGGGGGTAATGCATATGATCGCCTTGGTTTTGGGGGTGATCACTTTTTCGATCTTTTCCCTATCCGCATAGGCATAGCCTTCTTCTGCCTTGGTGGTGATGGGCACGACTTTCCCATCCGCTGCCGTGACAAAGGTGTGGTAGTTGGTGTAAAAAGGTTCTGCGATAAGCACCTCATCTCCCGGATTCAAAATGGACAAGAAGGCCATGTTGAGGGCTTCCGACCCACCGTTGGTGACCATGATATTCTTTCTCTCGTAGGTCATATCATAGCGCTTGAAATAGTCGATGATGGCATCCTGAAGCACGGTCATGCCGCCGGATTCCGCATAGGCAATTACCTTGTTGTCGAAGTCTTTGATTGCTTCCATGAAGCAATCCGGGGTTTCTACATCAGGCTGGCCGATGTTTAGATGATATACTTTTTTTCCTTTTTCTTTGGCCTGAATACCAAAAACGTTGAACTTTCTGATGGGTGAGTTGTGCATGGATAGCACTCTGTTGGATAGTTGCATTTCGCTCTCCTTTTCCGATTATAGTATTACCACATTGAATCATTCTAACTTTTCATGTGAGTTTTTTACTGTATCGTCAATCAGATCGTACACGTCAATACTAACAAATTTCTTCGTAAAGTACAACAAATATTCGATGTTCCCCTTGGTCCCCGTAACAGGCGAAAAGGTGAGACCTGCAGGGTGTAGGGCGGATTTCTTTCCATAGGAAACCACCTTTTCCAGGACCTCTTTGTGCACCGCGGGATCCCGCACGATCCCCTTCTTCCCCACCTGATCTCTTCCGGCTTCAAACTGAGGTTTTACCAGGCAGACAATTTTGCCATCTTGGGAAAGATGCCTTGCGGCGATGGGAAGAATCAAGTTGAGGGAAATAAAAGACACGTCGATGGAGATGAAGTCCGCCTTCTCCTCGATGCGCTCAGGATCCAGATAGCGAATATTGGTCTTTTCCATATTGACCACTTTCGGGTCTGTCCGCAACTTGTAATCCAGTTGACCGTATCCCACATCGATGGCGTATACTTTTTTTGCACCCTTTTCCAACATGCAATGCGTAAAGCCGCCGGTGGATGCTCCCATATCTATAGCAACGACATCATCCAGCCGGATGGAAAAAACTTCAAGAGCTTTTTCCAACTTCAAACCACCCCTACTCACGTATGGGCAGAGGTTTTCCTTCACCATGATGTCCGCATCCTGATGGATCATCGTCCCGCTTTTGTCTACCCTCATCCCGTCCACATAGACGATGCCGGCCATGATGGAAGCCTTTGCTTTATCTCTTCCCGAGAAGAAACCTCTTTTCACCAGGACGATATCCAACCTATCCTTCAATCCATTCACGAATCCTTTCCGTCAGGGCTGTGGCATCCAAGCCGTACTTGCTGTACAAATCGCCGGCGGATCCGTGTTCAATAAAACGGTCCGGCCATGCAATGACGTCCACCTGAACATCAGAATTGCTGAGGATTGCCGCAACCTGATCACCAAAGCCGCCGATCTTTACATTGTCCTCCAAGGTCACTATCCTTTTGGTCCGCTGGGCACTTTCCATGAGAGATTTTTTATCTATAGGTTTGATCAACCGGGGATCCACCAAGCCCACATCATATCCTAGCGTTTGCAGATTTTCCATCACTTGACCGCCTGTCTTTACCATGTTTCCCAGGGCCCATATCTCCAGATCCTTCCCCTCCCGGATGATTTGAGCACCATGGGCAAGGGGTATAGCCGGGTAAGATGATTCTCCGCTTTCTCCCCTGGGATATCGCACGGCACACGGAGAATCTAAGGTAAGGGCATACTCCATCATTCGTTCCAACTCTTCCCCATCTCTGGGAGCAAAGATGGTTAGATTGGGGATGTGACTCAGGTAGGACACGTCAAAGATCCCGTGGTGGGTCTCACCGTCGGCGCCTACATTCCCTGCCCTATCGATGGCAAAGATGACCGGAAGGTTCTGCAGACATACATCTATGATGATCTGATCGTACGCCCGCTGCAAAAATGTGGAATAAACGCTGATCACCGGTCTCATTCCCTGGCTGGCAAGGCCTCCACAGAAGGTTACCGCATGTTCTTCCGCAATGCCTACATCAAATATCCGGTGAGGGAACTTCCTTGAAAACTCCTCGAGTCCCGTTCCATCTACCATGGCTGCAGTGATTGCCACAATGCGATCATCCGCTTCTGCCAGCTCCACCAGTTTTTTTCCGAAGACTTCCGAGTAAGTGGGCCGGCCGGAGGGGTTCAAGTTTGTCCCGGTGGCCGGGTCAAAGGGTCCTGTTCCGTGAAAACGATCGGGAAGAAGCTCCGCATTTCTATAGCCCTTACCCTTTCTGGTGATGATGTGGAGGAGAACGGGGCCGTCAGCTGCCTTGGCCCACTCCATGTTCTCCATGAGCACCGGGATATTGTGTCCGTCGATGGGACCTAAGTAGGTGAATCCCAGTTCTTCAAACATGATACCGTTAACGATGGTGTATTTGAGAATATCACGGGCCTTTCCGAAGCCGTCGTGGATCCTCTTTCCCACCAGGGGAATGTCATCCAATATCTTGCCCAGTTCTTTTTTTAAACTGTAATATCCCTTAGATACCCTCAGCTTGCTCAAATGATTGGCCAGTCCACCGGTGCTCTCGCCGATGGACATATTGTTATCGTTCAAAACCACGATGGCTTTGGTCTTGGTCGCTCCAAGGTTATTCAAACCTTCATAAGCGAGTCCTCCGGTCATGGCGCCATCCCCGATGACTGCAACGGTTTCAAAGTCACCCCCCGAAAGATCTCGTGCCACCGCCATCCCTAACACAGCAGAGATGGACGTGCTGGCATGTCCGGTGTCGTAGGTATCATATTCGCTTTCCTGTCGTTTGGGAAAGCCGCTTAAGCCCCCCATCTTGCGAAGGCTCTCAAACCTGTCCGCTCGCCCTGTGAGGATCTTGTGGACGTAGGACTGATGTCCCACGTCCCATACGATCTTGTCCTTAGGCGTATCAAAACACCCATGGAGGGCGATGGAAAGCTCTACCACCCCCAGATTGGATGCAAGGTGACCACCGGTCTTGGATATATTGCTGATCAGAAAATCTCTGATCTCCACTGCAAGCAGTTCCATTTCCCTTATGGACATTGTTTTCAGTTCCAGGGGGAAATTTCGTTCTGTCAGTTGTTTCCTCATTTCGTCCTTTCCGCCATGTTGATTACAAGGTTGTTGAAAAATTCTGCGTTATCATAATAGGGTGCCATGATCTCCAAAGCAGTATCGGTCAATTCCTGGACCTTTCTATAGGACTCATCCAGGCCGTATATTTCAGGATAGGTTGCCTTCCCCTTTTCTTTATCCTTCATGGCCAATTTGCCCATTTCCCGTTCATCTCCTGTAATGTCCAGGATGTCATCGGAGATCTGGAAGGCTAAGCCGAGACATTCGGCATAATTGGTCAATCTGTCCATGGTTTCCTCATCGGCACGTCCGATGTGTGCTCCCGCTCTCACCGCTGCCATGATCAAAGCCCCCGTTTTGTTGATGTTGATGTAGTCCAGGAACTCTCCGGTACACGTCTTTCCTTCCGCCTCAATGTCTGCGGTTTGACCTGCGATCATTCCGCCGCAACCGGCACCCTTGGCGATCTCGTAAGCGGCGCGTATCCTTTTTTTTAGACGTTCTGTATCATCGAAGTACAGGAACATATCCTTATACATGATCTCAAAGGCAGTGTTGAGCAGCCCATCCCCGGCGAGGATAGCGATAGCCTCCCCATACACGATGTGGTTGGTTTCCACGCCCCTGCGCATCTCATCGTCATCCATGCTGGGAAGGTCATCATGGATGAGAGAATAGGTATGGACATATTCAAGGGCACAGGCATAGGGAAGTGCGGATTTGATTTCTCCGCCACAGAACTCGCAGGCACCCAAAAGGAGAGCCGGTCGGATCCGCTTCCCCCCCGCCATGAGGGAGTACTTCATGGCTTCGTAGACAGTCTTGCTCTTTTGATCCACATCGGGAAGAAAGTCCACCAAATACATTTCCAGAAGTTCTTTATATCGTCTATAATCCTTGTCCATGATCATACCTTATCCTTTACCGTTTCAATCTTTTGTGATGCGTTTTTCAAAATTTCTTCACATTGATTGTAATACACAATTCCCTGCTCATAACTTTTTATCGCCTCATCCAGTGTGATATGGTCTTTTTCCAGGTTTGCCGCTGTTTCTTCCAGTTTTTTCAACGCTTCCTCAAAGGAGAGTTTATTGGTTTCTTTCATCGCTCTTTCCTGCTTCCTTCCACTTGTATCCCTTTTACCTTTATATCTGCTCTGCCGTCTGCCATGTGTAAAGATAGATCATCTCCTTTGCGGATCTGAGAAACTCCCTTTACCGGCCTACCGTCGGGGAATGTCACTGCGCTGTAGCCTCGCTCCATGATGCGGATGGGGCTTGCCCCTTCCAGCCTGGATCTGATCAAATCGATTCTAGCCCTCTCCTCGTGGACCTTCCCTTTTATCAGCTCCTCTATTTTACTCTTAATCTGCACGGTTCGTATTTCCTCGTATTGGATTTTGCTGCGGATCATCCTTGCAAATAAGTCCAAGTTCATTCTCCCCAGTCTTTCGGCCTTTCGATCCAAAACAGCGCTCACTCCCATTTTAAGATCCGACGATAGATCCGCCACATGCTGCCTCACCTGGTCCATATCGGGGACAGCTACATCCGCTGCTGCCGTCGGTGTCTCTGCACGCAGATCGGCTACAAAGTCGGCTATGGTGAAGTCCACTTCATGGCCTACCGCAGAAATGATGGGGATTTCAGATGCGTAAATGGCTCTTGCAACCAGTTCTTCGTTGAATGCCCACAGATCCTCCATGGAGCCGCCCCCTCTGCCTACGATGATGGTATCCGTTTCCGGGAACCGCTCATTTACTTCCTTGATCCCTTCTGAGATCTCACCTGCTGCCTTGGGCCCCTGAACGGTCACCGGATAGATGAGGATATCCACGTAATCGTTCTTTTCCGTGATGATTTTGACGATATCCCGCACTGCCGCCCCGGTTTCAGCGGTAATGACCGCTATCTTTTCAGGAAATGTGGGAATCGCCTTCTTGTGCTCCGGTGAGAAAAGCCCTTCTTTCGACAGTTTTTCCTTTAATTTCTCAAAAGCAATGGCCAGGTTCCCCATGCCGGCAACAGATACATCTTTCACATTGAGAGAATAGTATCCTCCCGGTTCATAGACGGAGATGTATCCGGAAGCGGTGATTTCCATGCCTTCCGACAACTGATACCTGAGGTGGGCCAGATTAGCCGAAGAAAGAAAACAGTTGATCTTGCTGGTTGCATCCTTCAGGGAAAAATACACATGTCCGCTTTGGTGGAACTTCAAGTTGGAGATTTCCCCAACCACAGAAACATTTCCCAAAAGAGGATCGGTTTGCAATATTCTTTTTATGTAACTATTCAGCTGCGATACACTGACCGGCTTTACCGCCATATTTGTTTTCCTCCAAGACGTGCAATTCCAACGGCATTATCTCTTCCCAGGTCCCCTGGGGGAAACCGGAGATGATCTTTCTCTGCAAGAAGGCCTTTCAAGGTTCGGCTGGAAGAAACACCCCCGGCCAGAAGGGTCCTATCTTCTCCTGTGATCTTGCATATCCCTTCTGCGATACCGGCAAAGATTTCGGCAGCCAGCGGCCCCTTCTCCGCTCCCCTTTCCAGGGCTCTCCGGCACTGGGTCTCCATTCCCGAAAGGTTCATCCACCTGTCCTTTACAGGGATTTTTTTAAGCAATCCGGACGGCCTATGTGCCCCTGCCAGCTTGTCCATTTCTCTTCCCGCAGGGAAGGTAAAGCCCATATCCACACCGATGCGATCGATCAGCTGGCCTATGGAAATATCTTTGCTCCCGCCGATGATGCGGATATTTCCGTTTTTTACGGAAAGCAGTTCTGTGGTGCCTCCGCTCATGTGGAAACAGTGAAAATTTTTCCATCCATCGGGCAGGATTGCCTCGATATGGCCCTCCTGATGAGAAAATTCAAAGTACGGAACGGAAAGAGATGCGGCAATACTCCTACCCACCGATTGACCCGGTAGGAATACCGGCATATATGAGCCCTTCACCGGTCTGGGTCGGGAAGCAGCGGCTACCGCCGATATGCTTCCGCCATATCCTTTCATGAGAGATTCTAAGAGATTAGGGAGCACCCGGACGTGTTGAAAAAGTGCATCGGATTGACGCAACCCTCTCTCCCCCTCTCTCACTTCCAGCATCTTCCTTTCATCTGCCAAGATCTCAGACTTAGTGACGAGGGCCACGGACGTGGTATAGTTGCTGGTATCGATCCCCAGAACAACTTCTCTATCCATCTTTGACGATCTTTCCCAGCAGACCATTGACAAACTTAGGTGTACTGTCACTGCCGTATTCCTTTGCCAAATTCACCGCTTCGTTAATGGCTACTGCTGCAGGGATATCCGGGCTGAACAGGGCCTCCCCTACCGCTACTCTCACTACAGCCAGGTCCGCCCTGGGCATTCGCTTTACTGTCCACTTCTCAGAGTATTTATTGATGATGTCATCGATTTCATCCTTATGTTCCACGATGGTACGGAAGGAGGTATATAGGTACTCCTTTTGTGTTTCGTCAATGGCTCTGTCCCTCATAAGGGTCTCCATGAGAGGGATGCCTGTATCTGCCTGCGCCTCCATTTGAAAGACCATCTGCATCAGCAGCTCCCTCGCTTCTTTCCTGTTCATTCTATGTCCTCTTCCTTGGGTTGTTCTACTCCCTGTACGTGTATGTTCACCGCCAGAACCGGACGACTGGTCATGGTCTCAAGTTCTTCCTTTACGTTGGTCTGAACGTCCCAGGCCACAACCGGAATTTTCACCCCGTAGTCCACCACCACATAGACATCCAAAATGATGCCGTCATCGGTCTGATTGACTTTGATCCCCTTGGATATGGATTCTTTACCTAAAATGGTCTCCGATATGGAATCGGTGATCCCGCCGGTAAGGCCGGCAACTCCCGGTGTTCGCAGGGTGGCGTTGGTGGCGCATACAGCCATCACTTCGTCGGATATTTTGACAGAGCCCAGTTCCTTTTCATTGATGTGTTCGTAATTGTCCATGTTCAAATATTACCTCGCCCTTTATTATAACAGAAAAGAAGCGCTGTTTCCGCTTCTTTTCTCAAAATCCTATTGGAACAATTCTTTGATCGTCTCTGCGAATGAACTCTTATTCTTGTAACTGTCGTTGGTGACCACCTTGCCCATTTCTTCAATGGCCTTCTTTTGTTTGCTGTTGAGTTTATTGGGAACTTCCAGGTTGACCTTCACATATAAATCGCCCTTCCTGCCTCCCTTGGTGCTGACGATACCCTTTCCTTTCAGCCGGAACACTGTCCCCGGCTGGGTCCCCGGTGGGATCTTGTAACTGACCTTGTCTTCCAAGGTCGGCACGATGATGTTATCGCCTAATGCTGCCTGGTTAAAGGTGATGGGGATCTCGATTTGAAGATCTTGACCGCTCCTCTTGTAGACCTTATGGGGCCTTACCCTGACAACTACATAGAGATCGCCTGCAGGCCCGCCATTGCTTCCCGCTTCTCCTTGTCCGCGAAGGGTTATCACGTTTCCATCATCCACCCCTGCCGGGATGTTGACGGAAATGGTTATATTCTTCCTGACCTTTCCGGATCCACCGCATTTGGTACAGGGCTTCTCCACGATTTCCCCCGTCCCATGACAGCGGTCGCAGGGTGCCACGCTTTGAAAGACACCGAAGGGAGTCTTCTGCTGGGCATGAATCTCCCCTGACCCTCCACACTGAGGACAGGTGGTCTTAGCGGACCCCGGTTCCGCACCGGAGCCATCGCATCGATCACAAGTGACGTCTTTGCTGACGCGGATATCCTTCTTCACGCCAAAGGCGGCCTCCTTAAACTCGATGGTAATCTGATGCTGCAGGTCTCTGCCTCGCATGGGTCCGGTTTTTCTCTGCTGACTATATGCCCCTCTGCCTCCGCCGCCGAACATACCGCCGAACATGTCGAAGATGTCTTCGAAGCCACCGAAACCACCGCTGCCACCACCGAAGCCGCCACCGCCAAATCCGGCGTTGGGATCAACGCCGGCATGGCCGAACTTGTCGTATTTATTCTTTTTGTCGGGGTCGCCTAATATGCTGTAGGCTTCATTGACCTCTTTGAAGCGCTCTTCGGCCTCCTTGTTCCCTTGATTCTTATCCGGGTGATATTTCATGGCCATCTTTCGGAACGCTTTTTTTATATCGGCGTCCGAGGCCCCCTTTTGGAGGCCCAGCACTTCATAATAATCTCTCTTCTCTGCCATTATTATTTATCTTCCTCTTTTTTGTCCTCATCTACCACTTCGAAATCCGCATCTACTACGTTATCGTCCTTTGGTGCGCTTTCTCCGCCCATGCCGGCATCGCCACCCATGCCCGGGTCACCGCCCATGCTTGGGTCTGCTCCTGCGGCCTGAGCCTGTTCGTACATCTTGGATGAAATGGTATGGAACTGTTCTGTGAGGGCCTCCGTCTTTTGTTTGATATCCTCAACGGTCCCGTTCTCCAGTACCTTTTGCAGGTCTTCCTTGGCCCCATCTATTGCACTCTTTTCATCATCGGAAAGCTTGTCCCCCAGGTCCTTTACGTTCTTTTCCGTCTCGTAGATCAGTGTTTCAGCCTGGTTTCTCACTTCCACTTCTTCCTTCTTTTTCTTGTCTTCTTCCGCAAATTGCTCCGCTTCCTTGACCTTTGCATTGATTTCGTCATCGGAAAGCTTAGTGGAAGAGGTGATGGTGATCCTCTGTTCCTTTCCGGTTCCCATATCCTTTGCGCTTACATTGACGATGCCGTTGGCGTCGATGTCAAATGTGACCTCGATCTGAGGAACGCCTCTGGGTGCCGGCGGGATACCGGACAGCTGGAATCTACCCAATGTGATGTTCCCCGACGCCATATCTCTTTCACCTTGAAGAACGTGTATATCCACCGCCGTCTGGTTGTCGGCTGCTGTGGAGAAGATCTGACTCTTCTTGGTGGGTATGGTGGTGTTTCTCTCGATGAGCCTGGTTGCAACTCCGCCCAATGTCTCGATGGACAGGGAAAGGGGTGTTACGTCCAGGAGCAATACATCATGGACTTCGCCGGTGAGTACGCCTGCCTGGATAGCAGCTCCGATAGCCACACATTCATCCGGGTTGATTCCCTTAAAGGGATCTTTACCCGTTATTTTCTTTACCGCTTCCTGCACAGCAGGTACTCTGGTAGAACCGCCTACCAAGATTACTTTTTCGATTTCAGCATTGGTGATCCCCGCATCGGACAGGGTCTTCTTCATGGGTTCTACAGTTTTTTCCACCAAATCCTGGATCAACTGTTCGAACTTGGCTCTAGAGATGTCCATATTCAAGTGGAGAGGACCTGCATCACTTACGGTGATAAAGGGCAGGTTCACGCTGGTGGTCTGAGAACTGGACAGCTCTTTCTTTGCCTTCTCAGCCGCTTCCTTCAGTCTCTGGAGAGCCATTCTGTCCTGTCTAAGGTCGATTCCGTTCTCCTTACCGAAGGTATCGGCCATATAGTTGAGGAGTCTTTCGTCGAAATCATCTCCGCCCAGCTTATTGTTTCCGTGAGTAGCTAGTACTTCAAATACACCGTCTCCCAGTTCCAGCAGGGATACGTCAAATGTTCCGCCGCCTAGGTCGTAAACCAGGATCTTGTGATGAGCCTCATCCTTATCCAGCCCATAAGCAAGAGCCGCCGCTGTAGGCTCGTTGATGATCCTCTTGACTTCCATACCTGCGATCTTTCCCGCATCCTTGGTTGCCTGCTTCTGGCTATCGGTAAAATATGCTGGTACTGTAATGACCGCCTCTGTGACTGTCTCTCCCAGGTACGCTTCCGCATCAGCCTTCAGCTTGCTCAGGACCATAGCGGAAATATCCTGAGGAGTGTAATCCTTGCCATCGATGGTCACCTTGTAGTTTTCACCCATGTGACGCTTGATGGAAGATACGGTCCGCTCCGGGTTGGTTACCGCCTGTCTCTTGGCAGTTTCCCCTACCAGTCTTTCTCCGTTCTTTGCAAACGCAACGACGGAGGGTGTAGTTCTGTTTCCTTCCGCATTGGTGATGACAATGGGTTCTCCCCCTTCCAGCACGGATACACAAGAGTTAGTTGTTCCTAAATCGATTCCTATTACTTTTCCCATTTTTTTCTCCTTTTCTATTTTGATTATTTGGCAACTTTCACCATCGAAGGACGGATGACCTTGCCGTTTAAGATATATCCTTTTTGAAGCACCATGGTAATCTTACCACTTTCCACCGAGTTTGAATCTTCCGTCATCACAGCGTGATGAAAGTTGGGATCGAACTCCGCATGCTCTGCTTCTATTTCTTCAACGCCGGACTTCTTCAGGACTTCCTTCAATTGATCGAAAATCATGACCATCCCGGCTTTAAAGCCTTCTTCCGCTTCATGATCCAATGCTCGTTCAAAATTATCCATCACATCAAGCAGTTTGCTGACAATGGCCTCATTGGCATAGGCATGAATATCTTTCCGCTCCTTTTCGGAACGTTTTTTATAGTTTTGAAAGTCCGCCATGAGTCTCAGGTACTTTACATCGGCATCTTCGTTTTCTTCTTTTTCGCCTTCACCTGCAGACTCCGGCTCCTTTACCGGTATTTCTTTTTCTTCCCCATCTCCCTTTGTCTCCTTCTCTAGGTCGTCCATCTTTTCTTCCTTGGGGACTTCCTCACTTACCTTTTTATTGCTCTTCGCCATCATTACCTCCTGTTAATTGAAACGCAGCACTGATATTATCTGTTAAATATTCGATCACCGATGTGATCTCTGCATACTTCATCCTGGTGGGTCCTACCACACCCAGTTTGCCTACAAGTTCTCCGTCAATGTGGTAAGTCGCCGTGATCAGGCTACAATCCTTCATGGATTCATCGGGATTTTCTTCTCCGATGGTAATGAGCAGACCGTCATCCCGGCTGATGAGGACCTTAGTAAAGTCATCCTTCTTGTTGATCATCTCCATGAATATCTTTGCCCGGTCGATATCGTTGTACTCCGGTATGGAGAAGATATTGGTCAGGCCGTCAAAGTAGATGTTCACATTGAGCATTTCCTCCAAGGTCTTCATAAAGTTGGGCATGATGTCCCTGGCCAGAAGGCTCATGGCTTCAATGTCTGTTTCAAAACTTTGGATGATATCAACTGTCAATGCTTCACTTAAGGTCTTTCCTTTGTAATTATAGGTCATGGACTTGGAAAGGATCGTCAGGGTTTCATCGCTATAGGGCACACGGAGACGCAAGGTAGTATTGCTCACCTTTCCGCTCTCGGCCACGATCATCAGCACCACCGTATAGTCATCCACAGGAAGGATCTTGATGAACTTCAAGATTTCCTCGTCAGACCTGGGTGCCATGGCAAAAGATGTCAGGTTGGTGATTTCCGACAAGATCTTAGCCGCATGCTCAATGGTCCTATCCAATTCTGAGATGTTAGCCTGCAATCGCTTGGAGATTTCTTTTTTTTCTCTCTGGCTCAGCTCCTGCTTTTTCATGATTTCATTGACATAGAAACGATATGCCTTCTCAGAAGGCACTCTTCCCGCAGAAGTATGGGGATGGGTAAGAAATCCCATATCCTCCAAATCCGCCATTTCGTTTCTAATGGTTGCCGCACTTACTCCCAGATCATAGTTCTTAGAAAGTGTCCGGGAGCCTACAGGTTCCGCGGTACTGATAAAGTCGCTGATGATCGCTTGGAGTATCTTCAGTTTTCTTTCGTTGATGTCCAAACCTGTCCCTCCCTTCTTTTTGTTGTTAGCACTCTTGATTGATGAGTGCTAACGCTTATGTTTAATTTACCACTTACAGCGGCACATGTCAACTTGTATTTCTTTATTTTTTCATATTTTTTAAATTATTTTTATGATAAAAATATCTCCGGTTCTCTCCTCTCCCGGTACAATTCTTCCAACTCACTTTTGTGATACAAGTATCCCGGGTCATCGAAGTATTTGGCCCCTTTTGGACATCGCTTTTCACAGGCACAGCACTTGATGCAAATGCCCGGGATCAGGGACTCATCCTCACGGTCGATAGATCCCATGGGGCATATTCGGGCGCAAATACCGCAGTGATCGCAAGTATCCTTAGTCTTGGGCTTTACTTTTCTGATATCGATATGCTTACCGTATCTGTCTCTGGGCATATAATAGCCTCTATAGGGGCGAGGCGTCCCGGGGACAGCAACAGGGGATGAATAATCCATTTTCTCCAGTTTACTTTTGATTTCTCTTCCCAATTTCTTTGCAACGGCCAAATCCAGGTCATCCGGCCTTCCCTTGCCCAAAACTTTTGAAAAGGAATGTTCACCCACGAAAGCTCCGGCAGCGATGGTGCGAAAGCCCCTGTCCTCCATAATATCCCTCAACTCCACCAGGGCATCATCGAAGTTCCGGTTACCATATAGGACCACGGGGACGGCCAAAGCACCGTTTCCTTCCAAGGTACTTAAATAAGGCAGGAGTAAATTGGGCACCCTACCCGCAATTACAGGAAGGCCCATGACAACAATGTCCTCTTCCCTGTAGACCAAGGGGGCTTCCCTGGAACCGGGAAGAGAAAAATCCTGTTCCGCATAATCCTTATCTATTTCTCCGGCAATTGTTTTGACGATTTTGCCTGTCGTCTCCGTTCCTGTAAAATATGCTCCGTATAACATGTTCGCCTCCTATTCCAACCAGTTTAGTGTCCGTTCGACTCCTCTGTGCCAGAGTCGAAGGAGTTCATCTCTCTCGTCATCTGCCATATTCGGTGTAAAGGTCTTTACCTTTTTGGATTGATTTTTGATGTCTTGGGGACTCTCCCAGTACCCTACGGCCAGACCCGCTAAATATGCGGCACCCAGAGAAGTGGTCTCCACCGAGGCGGGCCTGACGATGTTCTGTTTCAGCATATCTGCAAGAAACTGCATGAGAAAGTCGTTCTCGCTGGCACCGCCATCTACCCGGAATGTGTGGATGGGCTGTCCTGAATCCGCCCCCATGGCATCGGCCAGGTCTTTTGTCTGATAGACCATGGACTCCAAGGTCGCCCTTATCATATGGGCCTTTTTGGTACCTCTGGTGAGGCCGAAATAAGCTCCTCTGGCATAGGGATCCCAGTAAGGTGCTCCCAATCCCACCATTGCGGGAACAAAGACCACACCGCCGGCATCATCTACGGTCCTTGCGAAATCTTCCGATTGAGGGGAAGCATCCAAGATGCCCAGTTCATCCCTCAGCCATTGGATAGCTGCTCCCGCAACGAAAACAGAGCCTTCCAAGGCATAATGTATCTTGCCGTCAAGGCCCCAGGCGATAGTGGACAGGAGTCCGTTTTTTGAGATCACCGAATCATGGCCGGTGTTCATAAGCATGAAACCGCCTGTGCCGAAAGTCATCTTGCCTTCTCCCCGCTGAAAACAAGTCTGCCCGAATAGAGATGCTTGCTGGTCTCCCGCAGCACCGGCAATGGGCACCTCTCCTCCGAATATTCGACCTTCCGTATTGCCGTAAATCCTGCTGTTGTCTACGGGCGTTGGAAGAATGGATGCCGGGATGTCCAAAAGCTGAAGAAGGTCTTCATCCCAGGAAAGATCATGGATGTTGAAGATCATGGTTCTGGACGCATTGGAGTAGTCGGAAATGTGCAACCTTCCTTCTGTCAACTTCCATATGAGCCAGGTCTCAACTGTACCGAAGAGAAGTCTTCCTTCTTTAGCTTTTTTCCGTGCTCCCGGGACATTATCCAAGATCCATTTGATTTTGGTCCCCGAAAAGTAGGCATCGGGGAGGAGGCCTGTCTTTTTTTGGATCATGGGAGCCAATCCTCTATCCTTCAGCTGATCGCAGTACTCCGCAGTTCTTCTGCATTGCCAAACAATGGCCTTGTATATGGGCTCACCCGTTTCCTTGTCCCAGATGATCGTGGTTTCTCTTTGATTGGTAATGCCAATGGCTGCAACATTTTTATACGTGGCATTGACCTTAAAGAGTGCTTCTTGGGCCACTCCCATTTGGGTGGACCAGATTTCCATGGGATCCTGCTCCACCCATCCGTCCTCCGGATAATATTGCTGAACTTCTTTTTGAGCTACACTGACTACTTCACCCTTTTTGTCATAGAGGATAGCTCTGCTACTGGTCGTCCCCTGATCCAAAGCCATGATAAATTGTTTCATCTTTATTTCTCCCTAAATAAACTCCGCCATTATCTCATTGGAAACATCGATCCCCGCCTCTGTGAGGGCAAGGTGTTTTTCCGAAAGGCGCAAAAGCCCTTCTCTTTGGTAATTTCTAAGGACAGGCCATTTGTCCATGAAGTAGGCATTGAACTGAACACCGAACCGGTGAGCAAAATCCTCAAGGTTTATCCCCGTTTTTTTTCGCAATGCGGTGAAACAGTAGATGGAAATAGTTTCTTCACGGGATTCCTGGTACAGCCCATCCCCATCCAATGGTTTTTCCCCCCGGCTGATCATCTCTTGCCACCGGTTCATCTCCCGCACGTTTCTTCCCCGGCTGCCCCCTAAGTATGAGGAAGAACCCAATCCTACGCCTAAGTAGTCCTCCAAAGACCAATATTTCAGGTTGTGGCGACATTTCTTTTTCGCAAAATTGCTGATCTCGTAATGCTCATATTCGGCATCCCCCAGTTGTTCTACCCCGTAGTGAAACATTCTTCTATCTTCTTGTTCCGAGGGGAAGTCCAGAGTCCCCTTGCGATATTCTTCATAATAGGAGCTCCCTTCCTCCAGCTGTATGGTGTAAAGAGAAAGATGATCCGGACATAGGTCCAGTACCTGTCTTAGGTCCTGACTCCAAGATGAAAAACTTTGGTCCGGGACGCCGAACATCAGGTCAAGATTGATATTATCAAATCCGGCATCTCTTGCTTCTTCGTATGCTCTCAAAGCATCATGGCGCTTGTGGACTCGCCCGAGTTTCTCAAGGATATGGTCATCAAAGGCTTGGACGCCGATACTGAGACGGTTGACCCCTGACCGTTTATACTCATTCAGCTTTGTCCTCGTAAGAGAGTTGGGATTGCCTTCAATGGAGACTTCCGCACCAGAAGATAGAGAAAAGGATGTATGGACTTTTTCCAGCACCCTTGGAATCGCCCCTTCCTTTAGGATTGAGGGTGTACCTCCACCGATAAACACACTGTCGCAAAGGTACCGGTATGATATTTCTCTTCCGCTGATCTCCAGTTCCTTGAGAAGAAAGGAGATGTATTCCTCTTGCTCTCTTTCTCCCCTTTCACAAAAGGAAAGGAAGCCACAATAATAGCACTTCCTTTCACAAAACGGTATATGGATGTATATGCCCAGCTTTTCTCTCATTTTTACAGCATGGCTTCCATGTCTTCCCGAATAGAGGGAGATATATAAAGACCCTTTTTCTGTCTTTCCAAAAAGATCAAATGTTCCTTCTCTCCTGCCGTATATATCTTTTCGTTCCCGGGGGCTTTTTCCGAATTTCTCAGGGTCCTGAGGATTTCCCCTGCGATCTTCTTGAACTCCTCAAGGCCGCAGAATGCCTCAGGATCGATGATGATGAAGAAATGGCCTAAAGGATAAGGGATCTTGTTTCCTTCTTTGTCAAAGCCGGACAAGGCCTTTAGGAAGCTTCCCGCAGACAGAGCAGCGGACAGAATTTCCACTACCGTGGCATAACCGTAGCCTTTATATCCACCAAAGGTTTCCCCGATCCCCCCCAGGGGAGTAAAGGCTGCCGTGCCGTCCTTCAGCCGGCGCAAGATCTCGTCGCTGTCCGTTAGGGCCTCTCCGTTATTGGCGACTACCAAGCCTTCCGGTGTTTCCATTCCTCGTCTGGCATAGTACTCGATCTTTCCCCTCTGGGTCACCGATGTAGCGCAGTCCAGAAGAAAGGGAAAGTCTTCATCGGTAGGAAAGCCGAAGGTCAAAGGGTTGGTCCCCAGCATATTCTCTACCCCGAAAGTCGGCGCGATGGAAGGTCTGGCATTGGTACCGGTTATCCCAATGAGTCCTTGGCGGACCGCCTTCAAAGCATAGTAACCGGCAAACCCGTAGTGGGTGGAGTTACGAGCTGCTCCCATGGCGATCCCGTATTTTTTTGCCTTTTCTATGCACATGTCCATGATTTTGTTGGAAACCACCATGCCCATGCCATTGTGTCCGTCTATGACCACGGTGGTCGGGGATTCCTTTACCAGTTCCATCTCGGTGACCGGGTTCAATATCC
The DNA here is from genome assembly GCA_050946655.1 of Anaerovoracaceae bacterium. Lineage (GTDB taxonomy): Bacteria > Bacillota > Clostridia > Peptostreptococcales > Anaerovoracaceae > JAXGRD01. The sequence goes on along the minus strand of JBMNVE010000012.1, from coordinate 6,699 downwards.
CGTCACGTATCCTGTCGATATAGATGGGTTTTAAGCGATTCATCCCATGGGAATCAAAGCCGTTTTTATCAGCTTCCAATAACACGTCGGCACAAATAGTCGCGTCTGCCGCAGGTACCCCTGCCTTTTGCAGGGCCTTCTCAATAAAGACCTGTAGTTCCTCAAAGCTGACGTAATCGGCAGCGCTGTGTTCGTTTATTTCCAAAGTTCTTCCTCCGTCGGTTTAACATTGTTCGGCATATAGTAAGCGATCCTGGACACGTTCATTAGATGCTTGTAGTCCAGGTTTTCAGAAATGCTGTTGTGCCCCCAAGAGCCGCACCCCAGCGTGTTAGTAGGCGCCAGACCGTTAAAGAAACTGCCCCCGGCACTGGTAGCGCTCACCTGATTGATGACGAATCTGGAAACGGATAATTCTCTTCCCGCGTACTCGATATTTTCTCTGTTGTCGGAGTGGATACAAACGCTGTGGCCCTTCCCTTCCGATTCCAGGTTGGCCTTGGCGATCTCCACCGCTTCTTCAAAGGTCTTGTATTTATATATGGACAGAACTGGAGCCATTTTTTCTTTCCCCAGCTCATCTACATCCCCTGTGCCTTCAGCACATGCCAAAATCACCTTGGTTCCTTCAGGTATGGTGATCCCGGCAAGTTCCGCGATCTTTTCAGGAGACTGTCCCACGGAATGGCGGTTGGGCTTGCCGTCGGCAAAGAGCGCCTTTCGTATCTTGCCCAGTTCTTCCCCGCCTCTTATGACGTAAGCGCCGTTGGCTTCAAAGGTCTTCAAGATATCTTCCAAATGATCTTCGTGACAGATGGCGGACTGTTCGCCCGAACAGATGATCCCGTAGTCAAAGGTCCGGCCAAGAATGATCTTGGGCACGGCTTCTTTGTAATCATAATCCTTATCGATGATGCACTGTACGTTGCCGGCACCTACACCCAGCGCAGGCCTTCCTGAGCTGTATGCGGCCTTTACCAGCCCGGCACCTCCGGTGGCCACTACCACATCGGCGTTCTCGATGAGGTTCCTGGTATTTTCTCTATTCTGTTCACCTACGATCTGGATCAAGTTCTCCGGCATCCCGACTTCCGCCAATGCCGCATTCATCACTTCCACAGCTTTTGTACTGCATTTGAAAGCACGATGATGAGGAGTGATGACAATGGCATTGCCGCACTTAAGTGCGAACATGGCATTGCTCATTGGGGTCACAATGGGATTGGTACAGGGTGTAATGGCTGCCACCACGCCCATAGGCTTGGCCACCGTTGTAATTCCCGTCGCCTCATCTCTCTCCAGAATGCCCCGTGAAACCTTACCTTTTAAATTGTTCCAGATGATGCTGGGCTTGCTCTTGTTCTTGGCGATCTTGTCCGGGACATTCCCCATTCCCGATTCTTCTACAGCCATTTCCGCAAGCATCTCCGCATTGTCATACACGGCCTTGCCGATCACTTTAACCGCCAGGTCCACTTCCTCTTGGCTCTTCTCCTCAAAAACTCTTTGTGCAATGCGCCCTTTTTCAATGAGCCCCATCACATATTCGTAACTTCTATTGTCTTCCACGATGATTTTTCCTCCTCATGATCATTGTTCTCTCCTAGCCTTTAATATAGCACAAATTCTGAAGGACTCCAATACGGTTCAAATGTATTATTTCAAAAGGCAAATAAATCTGATAGACTGTATACGATTTGATGTCCAACTTTCTACAAGGAGTTTTCTATGGAATATAAAGAAGCTGTCCTGCTCATACAGGAAAAATTGGAAATCCATCGCAAATTATTGATGGAAATGGGCTATGCCGATAACTGGAAAGAGCTTCATTTTGAAGAGGGAGACGATCCTGAAACGGTGCTTATTAATCTTGACAAACTCCTATCCGTCAACCTGTTTTCCAACTATGTTCTTGAGGCATGTCCCGACAGCATTGTGGTCACCAATAAAGATGGCATCGTCTTGCGGATGAATCCCGCTTTCCAGCACACAACAGGCGTGGATAGAAAAAAAGCGCTGGGCGTCAGTGTGTATGAGCTGGAAAAACGAGGCTATTTCAGACCGTCAGTAAACGGGATCACGTTAAAAGAAAAGAAGAGCGTAACCATCGTCCAGATGGGAGAAAACAAGAAAGAAACGGTAGTCACCGGTGCGCCCATCTTTGACCCCGACGGAAATATGTTGGGGGCAGTTTCCAATGCAAAGAGATTGGACGAAATCAATAAAATCGTTCAATATTCAAATCGGGACACAAATGAGAAAGAAAACTGTCAAGAAGATAACATCCCTCATCATGAGATGATTTGCCAAAGTTCCGTCATGCAGGATATCAAATCCATGGTAGACCATGTCATTGATACGGACTCCAATATCCTTCTTTCCGGGGAGACCGGCGTGGGCAAGGGCGTCATGACCAAGTACATCCATAATAACGGGGTGCGAGGAAAGCACAAGTTGATCGAGATCAACTGTGGTGCAATTCCTGAAACTCTGTTGGAGTCCGAGCTTTTCGGATATGACTCAGGGGCTTTTACGGGAGCACGAGCTAAGGGGAAGAAAGGCCTAATCGAAATGGCGGACAAGGGTACCATTCTTTTTGATGAAATCAACGACCTGCCTCTCTTGCTCCAAGTCAAACTTCTTCACTATATCCAAAACAAAAAAATCGTCCGCGTTGGTGGGACGAAAGAAATCTATGTAGATGCACGGATCATTGCAGCCAGCAACAAAAATTTGGAAAAACTCGTGGATGAAGGTCTTTTTCGTGCAGATCTGTTTTATCGATTAAACGTTATTCCCATAAAGATTCCCCCTCTCAGGGAACGGATAGATGACATCGAAGCCGGAGCAAAATACTTCCTAAGGATCTATAATCAAAAATACGGAAAGGATGTCACCCTAGACGACAATATTCTCACCGGAATGAAAGAATATCCCTGGCCCGGCAACATGCGGGAGCTGGAGAATTATATCGAACGACTTGTGGTAAGCAATAAGGGCAAGAAGAAAAGCCGGTTTATGGAGATGCCCGACTTCCACGATGATTTACCTTTACTGCGCCAGGTCATCGGCAATCAGGGTAAGTCTCTGAAGAAGCTATTGGAAGAGTTGGAGAAAGAGATCATCAAGCAATCATTTTCTAAACATCAAAGCAGCTACAAGGTAGCGGAAGAACTGAATATCAGTCAAACTTCCGCTCATCGGAAAATCAAAAAATATGTGCAAGAATAGCGGTATAATTCATTTTGTACTTACTCCCTTCGATTTTACCCTATAATATGATGATGTGGTTTTTCCTATCTTCATCGTTCCGCTGTATGAAAACTGCTTAAACCCCTGCAATTTCAATCATATCTGTTTAATAAAATACATAACCGTCTTCAAACCTCTAAATGTGGCACCGATTTTGCTCTTGTATATTTGCGATTTGCTGATCGGGGCAATTCATGCTTATATTCGGAAAGGAGAAGGAATGAAGGTAAATGAGTCTAGGTTAAAGGAGAGGTTTGAGGCAATGAACACCATTGCCGTAACCCAAGAAGGCGGAATGATGCGACTGGCTTTGACAGAGGCAGACAAGAAAGGACGAGAGTATTTAAAGAAGTGGATGGTAGATGCTGGCATGGAAGTCAGGGTTGATGATTTGGGAACCATGTACGGCATCCTGCCGGGAGAAGATCCTGATGCCTTGCCTATATGCATCGGATCTCATGGTGACACCCAGCCAAATGGCGGTAAATATGATGGTCTTTACGGTGTGATGGCCGGTCTGGAGTCCATCTGCATGCTAAAGGATCAGGGGATAAAGACAAAGAGTCCACTTATGCTCATCAACTGGACAAACGAAGAAGGCGCTCGCTTTGTTCCTCCTATGCTGGCCAGCGGTGCTGTTGCCGGAAAATTTCAGACTTCCTGGGTCCATGATATTGAAGACACCGATGGAATAAAGTATTTGGAAGCGCTGAAAAGCATCGGCTATTACGGTGAAGAGAAGAATCGTTTAAAGGATGCCAAGGCCTATATTGAACCTCACATTGAACAAGGGCCTGTGCTGGATGAAAAAGGCCTGAGCATCGGTATCGTAAAGGGAGCATTGGGGATCACCGGACTGGATGTTACCATTATGGGAGAGGCTAATCATGCCGGAACTACGCCCATGGCTTACCGAAAAGATGCGTTGATGATCGCGTCAGAAATCATGCTGAAACTGAGGGATAAAATCCTCGAATATGAGGATCCTGCCGTGATCACTATGGGGATCATCCATGCAAAACCCGCCAGCAAAAATATCGTTCCCGGAGAAGTATATTTCAGCATCGACATGCGGCACGATAACAACGATGATCTGAACAGGATGGAGTCCGATGTGAAAGAACTGATCTACGCTACAGCCAAAGAATGTTCAGGAGACGCGGTAATTGAACGGTATTGGAAGGCTGATCCGGTCCACTTCCATCCCCTCGTTGTAGATGCCGTGGAAAATGCCGCAAAAAAGCGCAACTTAAAAGCAATGGAAATCACATCGGGAGCCGGCCATGACGCAGTGTTTATTGCGGACATTATCCCCACCGGCATGATTTTTGTGCCCAGTATAAAGGGAATGAGCCATTGTCCTCAAGAAGACACAAAGTGGTCAGACTTGGTAGCCGGCGTTGAAGTGCTTACAGATGTCATTTTGGAAATCGACGAAAAATAGCGGGGAGCTTTGACAATTCATTTTTGGGTTAGATGATTCAAAAAAAACTTATCTCTCTTATCACTCAATCAAATTCAATTGAAAGGAGAAAGCACGTATGAATGGTATTATGATTGCAACTGCAGTAATTCTCGTCATCATGGTCATTATCTTTATCCTACTGGGCATCTGGTTCAAAAAGATGGTCAAATCGTCAGAAGACTTCCTTTTGGCCGGCAGAAAAGCGCCCTTCTGGCTCCTTGCATGCGCCTACCTGGGCGGAACCGTAGGCGGAGCCAGTGTGTCCGGATACACGGGTATCGGATACACCGGCGGCATCGGACAGATGTGGACATCCATGTTCCTCATCTTCTTTACCACGTTATTTATCGTATTATTTGCAAGAAGGCTGAACTACTTCGGCAGAACCACAGGTGCGGTGACTATATCCGACTTTGCCTGTGCAAGATACGGGGAATGTATGCGTCTTCCTGTTGCCCTATGCTCTTTCCTCAGGCCTGGAATCTTGACAGGTATGCAATTCCTGGCAATCGCCGTGGCGCTAAATGTGGTTCTCGGCCTGACCCTACCGGTGGGAGTCATCATTTCTTCCCTGGTTATTCTGCTGTATATGATCACCGGCGGACAGTACTCTGCAATGGTCAACCAATTGATCCAAAGTTTGTTCCAATCGGTGGGCATCCTCCTCTTCGCCTTGGCTGCATTTAAAATCCTTGGCAATCCAAATGAGGTGTATGCACAGATGCAAGCCACCCTACCCGCTTCCTTCCTATCCGTATGGGATATCGACTTCAATCAGGTTTCCACTTGGCTCCTGACCTTGGGGCTCTTCTATCTGGTGGATCCCTGGGGATATATGTGGGCATATGTCGGAGAGACGCCTCGAGTAAGTTCCAACGCGCAGCTTGCTATTCTAGGCGGATCCTACTACAACGTACTTCCCTTCCTGGCTGGAATGGCAATTGCTGTAGGAGCAGCTACACAGATACTAGATGTACCTGAAGGACTTTCGCCTGACGGTTTCTATGTTTGGTTCTCCACTTCTCAACTGCCTGCCGGCATCGCTGTGCTCATCCTGGTAGGCTTACTTATGACCATTATCTCCTGTGGCTCTTCCTTTGCCATGAATGGCGTCACCATCGTGACAAGGGACATGTTCCAGATGGTATTCAAGAAAAATGCTACACCTAACCAAATGCTCATAGCCAGCCGTGTCTCTGTCTTCTTGGTCATTGTCTTCGGCATCGTTTGCGCACTGTGGCTGCCCATACTGGTTCCCCTCTGGGTACTTGCACAGGCTTTGGTCGTGTCAGGCTTGTTTGCCCCCATCATGTCCGCTTGGTTCTGGAGAAGAGCCACAACTGCAGGTGCGATGGCATCCTGTATCGGCGGCATGATCGCTGCCTTCTCCTGGGCTGTATATGCTTGGATCACCACAGGAAGTCCGGGCACGATCATCCACGGTTTCCACGCTGCACATATCGGCATGTTCGTCTCCATACCCTTGATGATCATCATTTCCCTGGTGACGAAAGCCAATTATGAAGCTTCAAGGAGAACACATTATTTCGACCTGGGAAGAGAAATGATGCAGAACATCAATGATCCGGCCATTAAGAAGGGCTTCTTCGGATGGCTGGGCGCATCAAAGACTTATATGAAGGCGTTTTGGATCTTCGTATTCACCGTCTTTATTCTCCACTTCCTGCTCGCATTCGTGTTCCAGAACGTGGCAGCCGGAACAGCACTGATCTGGCTTTCCGTCATTATGGGCATTGTAATGGTTCTCCTGCTGGGTATCCTGGGAACAAGGGATATATATGGCCTTGTAAAGGACTTTAAGAATCAGGAAAAACTAAGTTAAACCCCTTTTTACAGGCTCTATGTCAAATGTTGGGGTGGGGCCTAAAATCCACAAAAATATAACAAGTATTTTTTCTAACGAGCAGGCTGACTGCTCGTTAGTTTTTCGATCCAACATGAGCATGTAGGAGTAATTAACT
>JBMNVE010000011.1:0-36033 GCA_050946655.1 Anaerovoracaceae bacterium | reverse complement strand
AGAATAGAAAGTTAGAATAAGGTGATGGAGTTAGCCGCTGCTAACTCCATTGATTTCCAATTGAATCCGACGCCGATCCAAGCTTAGCATGGCTTTCATGATCTACAGGTTCGTTCTGAAACGGAAAAACGGGTCTCAATGGTGTTGAACCGTTTTTAATGATATTCAATGGCATTAAATGATGCCGAAAGGAGTTCCTATATGGACAAAATCGAACATGTAATTGAAGGTTTAAATCAAATTCTCTGGGCGGATGTGCCGGATATACTGAAGGGATTGATCATAGCCCTTGTGGTTGCGGCCCTGTTTAAAAAGCAGATCAAGACGCACAGCTGGATTTTTTATCTCTTTCCGGCTCTAATGTTTTTTCTTTGTGTGGCCTACGGGATTATGGATTTAGTAAAGCCCGCTTTATTGGAAAAAATCACTGAAGACACAGCTGTAGGCAGCATATTCCACATCTTATATGGTGATTTTTCCGCCACTGCTGTCGGCATCGGCTTTATTATTATCGTCATGTTTGTTGGCGTGCTCCCCAAAAATAAATTCGTGGTAAGCCTTTTTTCCATCCGGAAGGAACTGTCCATTATTGGCGGAGCATTTTTGGTGGGTCACGCAGTTCTCCGATTTTCTACGGCCTTTAACTCCCTGAAAAATCCCGCAGACGAACTGTTCTTTGTAATTTATGGTATCTTGGGCTTTGTTTTGCTGATCATATTCGCTATTCCTTGGATAACATCCTTTGATTGTATCCGAAAAAAAATGTCCCCTCAATTTTGGAAAAAACACCAAACATACACCGCCGTACCCGCCTTTATACTGATGCTCACCTTTGGTCTGCTGCTGAACCTTGCGTGGACTTTGTACCAATCTCCCAATTTGCTCCAGTCACTCTGGGAAGTAAAGGCAATCGGAGATTATCAGATTGATAATCTGGGAATCGGCCATCAATTCGGAAATATGCAGCTTTCCATAAGGGTTTATCTCTTCTTGCTGGTCTCCTATATTTGTCTTCGATATCGGAGGAACAAAGCAAGACAAGAGAAGAAAGCCTGACCGTATACAAAGGTCGGGCAGGCGCGAAGGAGCAGCTCCCAAATGAGGATCTGCCCCGGGCGCCGGGATTGCCCCGGATCGCCTATATGATACACTTCCTCATATGGTTATTATAGCAAAGATGCCCCTCTTGTCATGAACAGGATGGGGTATTTTGGCAATGCCAAATGCTTGTAACCGGTATCGCACATCTGATACAGGTGGTACAATGTCGTTCCCGGCACCGGTTTCTGCTGTTGCTCTCCGTAGGACCGGGACGGATGTGTAAATAAGTTGAGTCGTACGATTGTAAGAAGATACGGTAAATATATTTGAGAGGATATATATAGAAACGCACCTTGCGGGAGCATCCTGCAAGGTGTGTTTTGATTTCTAATTCAATCTTGCGGGTATATACTAGGCATGATATACTCGTTACTGACCAAGGCGTCATCCATGAGAGGGAGGCACGGGAACATGCAAGGAAAAAGTTTCTCGTATAAACTGGATAAGACATTGAAATTGATGGGTCTTTCTAACGTTGAGGCAAGTAAGCTTCTGAACATCGACCCTTCATATATCAGCAGGTTGCGCAACGGGACTCGCATTCCTAAATCGGAATCGGATCTGGTCACCGGCATTGCCCAAACCCTGGCAGAGACCATGTGGAACAAGGAGTTGATCCGGCCAATGTGTGGACTGTTGGGAGATGCTCCTGCCTGTTCGGAGAAGGAAGGTTTTAGCACTGCCGTCCTGACATGGTTCCGAGATTTCGATGAGGAGAAGGATACTAACATCATGGCTACCATCATGGATTTCTTCAACGAGATCTCCATCCCCCAGGCCAACATCAATAAACTGGCCATCAAAGCATTTCTACTGCGGATCCCCGTGTCCAAAAAACCGAGTACGAAGGACTTGTAGGCCTCCAACAAGCCGTCATCCGATTTTTGGTGGACGCATGCCGAGGCAAGGATGTACAGCTTTGCCTTTACTCGGACCAGGATATGGAGTGGATGACCGAAAGCCCTACATTTTATGAGACCTGGAAGCGGCTGATGGCCCTTTGCCTAATAAGCGGTGTGAAGATCAAGATCATCCATTATATCAAGCGGGATATGGAAGAGATGGCAAAGGGTTTTGCCAGTTGGCTTCCCCTCTACTTCTTGGGAGAAATCGAGTCTTACTGTCGCTTTGATCCCTGCACCCCTCCCTTTTCCCACACCCTCTTCCTCAACCGGGGGCACGCTTCCATAGAGGGAAACGTGGTCCGAGGCAATGAAGAAAAAGGACGATATCGGTTCGGGACCTCCAAGGCCGATTTGGACCGGGGGGATACATCTTTTTCCCTTCTCATGGAAGACAGCCGGCATTTCTTCTCATCGGCCAGGGGAATCCATCCCCTGGAACAGGTGTACAAAAGCAATTCCAACTCGGCATTTCTCAGTCAAAGCACCCTGCCCCTGGGCACCATGGACTCATCTCTTCTGTTGGAGATCCTGGAAGCCAACAGAGTATCAAAAAAGGACTCCCGCCGAATCCTTGCCGAATTTGAAAAAGAGCAGGATATCCTAACTAAGGTGGCCAAGAACAAGGATATTTCCTTTGCCGCCTTCCTGGACGACCCCATGGATAAGGAGCAGTCTCCCATGGACACCCATCCCCTTTCCAAGGATATCAGGATAACCTGTTCCGCAGATCAGAGAGTCCGTCATCTGGCACAAACCAAAGATTTCTTTGACACCCACGGGGGAAGGTTTTACCTGGTGGAAGAGAGCTTGTTTTCGCAGGTCCATATCTTTGCAGCGGAAAAAATCGTCTACATCAAGCACATGAACTTGCCCGAAAAAGTTTTCTTCTGTGATCAACCCTCCCTGGTCCAAGCCGCGAAGACCATATTGCATAGGGCCATCTCCGGCGTATCACCTATATGATATACTTCCTCTTTTTTACCATGGTCTCTTCCTTCTTTCGGACTTCTTCTTTCATCACATCATAGCCTTTGTCGTAGGCATCCAGATTGAACCCGGCGATGGAGGCGGCAAAGTTCTCCATGATTTCTTCTTTTACTGTGGGATAGTGAAGCTTGGGCATCAGCTTGGTCAACGCCCCCAGCATGACCATGTTCACCACGAAAGGCTTCCCCATCTGTTCTGCGATCTCCGTTGCCGGGATCCGATAAGCATTAGGATCATCCGTATCCACCAAGGTGCTGTTGATCAAGACGGTAGCCCCCTTTGCCACCTTATCCTTGTATTTATCGTAGCCCGCCTGGTTGAAGGCGATGAACACATCCGCATCATCCACTTTCATGTAATCGATATCATCGCTGGCAATGACCACTTCCGACTTACATGCCCCTCCTCTTGCCTCCGGTCCGTAGGACTGGGACTGAGAAATATTGTAGTTCTCCCCCAGGCCGTAAGCTTTGGCCAGCAGGACCGAGGACAAGATGACCCCTTGCCCGCCGGCACCGGCGAAGCGCACATTAATCCTCATGATCGTTCTCCTTTTTGTTTTCCTCTTTTTTCACATCGATGGCCCCATCGGGGCACATTTTTTCACACAATCTGCAGAGGATACAGCCTTCGGGGGATTTGGCCTCCGGCAAGTTGGTCCCATACTTGTTTCGAGCCTTGGACATGACAAAGACCTTCTTTGGACAGACATTGATGCAGATGCCGCAGCCTTTACAGCAGGCCTTATCAACGGTGATCTTGGCCATTTTCTACTTCTTTTCCTTTCCGGTCCCGGACTGCTTCCCCAAAACCTTTGTCACATATTCATCCACATCTTCTTCCTGCTTCAAAAGCCCAAGGGGGATCTTCCCCGGGATGGGTTCATCCCCTTCCTTTGAGATATAAGTGCCGGCCTTGTAGCCCTCCATGATTTTGGCGGCATCCTTCTGTCCATATACCGCCTTCCCCGCCTGGACGGGGCATTGAGCCAGAACTTCGATGAAGGAAAATCCCTTGTGGATAATGCCGTCGGCGATGGCCTTAGCCAGTTGGACAGGATGAGCCGTAGTCCAGCGTGCCACGTAGGTGGCACCCATGGCCATGGCCAGATCACAGCCCTGTATCGGTTCGTCCATGGCCCCCAGAGGGGACGTCTTGGTGACAGCACCCTTGGGTGTCGTTGGGGATTTCTGCCCCCCGGTCATGCCGTAGATGTAGTTGTTCACCAGGATGACGGTGAGATCGATATTCCTTGCGGCGCCATGGAGAAGATGATTTCCCCCGATGGCAAGTCCGTCTCCGTCACCGGTAAAGACCACAATATTCTTGTCCGGCCGGGCAAGCTTTAGCCCGGTGGCAAAGGGGATCGCTCGGCCGTGCATGCTGTGGATCACATCCATCTTGAAGTAGCAAGGTATCCACGAAGAGCATCCGATGCCGCTGACGCAGGCGGTATTCTCCTTGCACCCCAGGGCTTCAAAGGCATCGATTGCCGCTCGCTGGACGATGCCGTTTCCGCATCCGGGACAAAACAGGGTGGGGAGAGCTTCCGTCTTGATATATTTTTCGTACAGTTCATTCACTGACCCCCACCTCCTCCAATATCCGATCCAGAAGCTGGTGAGGGGTATGCATGGTCCCTCCGCTCTTTGGCATGGAGATCACTTTCTTCCCGGGAAGAGCCCGCTGGATCTCACGCACATACTTCCCCACATTCATCTCCGGAACAATGACCAGCTTAATATCCCGGACCATCTCCCTGATTTTTTCTTCCGGGAAGGGCCAGACGGTATTGACTTTGATCAATCCCACCTTGAGATGGCTGTAGTCGGTGCGAAAAGTGGCCGGTAGCCCTTTTAGGAAAAGATCCTTGACGATATTCAGTTTGGAAACGATCCGGTTGTCCCGGATACCTCGGGCCAGCTTGATGGCGTTCTGTGCCGGTCTCGCTACAGAGCCATAGGCCAATATGGCCACCTCCGCATCTTCCATGCAGAAAGCCTCCACATGGGTGATTTCATCCACATGATCGGTGATTTTTTTTACAATGCCTTCCACAAAGACCCCGCTGCTCTTTGGGATGTGTCCGATCCTACGACCCTGTTCATCGTGGAGCTGGCCTTCCACCATGGTGTTTTCCCCTTTGAAAAAATCTACCTGGGGAGAAAGAACGTAGGGCTTCTTTCCCTCATCGATCTTCAGCTCATCGGCACGAAGCGTCACCTTTTCCCGCAAGTGCCCCACCTCTTCATCGGCAAGGAGGATCACCGGGGTCCGATACCTTTCGGAAAGCTGAAATGCTCTGATGGTAAAGTCATACATTTCCTGGGCCGAGGAAGGGGTCAGTACGATGATTTCATAATCTCCGTGAGATCCGTACCTGGCTTGGTAGATGTCCTGCTGAGAAGATAAGGTGGGCTGACCGGTGGAGGGTCCGCCTCGCTGAACATTGACGATGACCACAGGTGTCTCGGTCACCGCAGCAAAGCCGATGGCCTCCTGCATCAAAGTGAAACCCGGACCGGACGTTGCGGTCATGGACATCTTGCCACCCCACCTGGCACCGATGATGGCACAAGCCGATCCGATCTCGTCCTCCATCTGAATGAAGGCACCTCCGGCCTTCTGCATTTCTTCCGACAACATTTCAATGATCTCCGTTGACGGCGTGATAGGGTAGCCGGCAAAGAACCTGCATCCTGCATAGATGGCCCCTTTGGAGCAAGCCTCATTCCCCTGCAGAACGACAGTCTTTCCTTCCTTCCCTTTGACATCCATGACATTTTCCTTCTTTCTCTAAAATGACACTTACAACAGGTGATTCTCTATTACCTGAACGGAAGCATCGAAATCTTCGATCTGCAGATAGTATTCCGCCGAATCCACCAAAGCACGCATGGGAGAAAGGCCGATGAGCTCCGTGCCGATGACCGCCACTCCGTACCTTGCCGCCTCAGCCTTGACCAGTTCATTGACACGATACAAGGGAGTTACGGTAAAGTCGGTCATGTTGATGGAGACCTGAGCGATATTCCGCTCCTCCAAATACACACCCATAGCTTTGACACAGTCCAAGCCGCCGCCGATTTCCCGAATGATCCGTGCAATCTTATCGGCGATCTCCACCTTGTCCGTGCCCAGGTTGATGTTGTAGGCAATGAGCGGAGGTCGGGCGCCCACGCAGACTGCCCCTCCCGTGGGATGGATCCTCTGGCCTCCGAAATCGGGGATCCAGTCCGGGTCTTTGACTTTTTCTGCCAGGCCTTCAAACTGCCCCTTGCGCACCTTGGCCAAGTTCTGTCTGTGGGGTGCGGTGGCTGATTTTTCGTAGAGGAACACGGGAAGCTCCGCTTCCGTTGCGATTCGCTCTCCCACCTTTTTGGAAAGGGCGATGCACTCTTCCATGGTGGCTTCCTTAATGGGTACGAAGGGCATCACGTCTACGCAACCCATTCTGGGATGCTCTCCTTCCTGCTTTGTAAGGTCGATGAGTTCCACCGCCTTTTTAGCCAGTTTCACGCTGGCTTCTTCGCATGCCTGCGGACTGCCCATGTAGGTGATCACCGTTCGGTTGTGGCTGGGATCCGAAGTGTACTGAAGAAGGGTGCATCCTGCCGTCTGCCGAACCTGATCCACACAAGCTTCAATGACCTCCTTGTTCCTTCCTTCACTGATGTTGGGTATGCTTTCAATTATCTTTGCCATTTCAAACTCCTCCTGACTTCACGAAATACCTTTTGGGCAACCGCCTCACTTTTTCTGATCATTTCTTCCCCTCCCCTGGTGAATTCCTTCACCAAGGCTTCGTCTTTGATTCCGGGAAGATTTATTTTTACGTTGAGCCATGCTCCCCTGAGTCCCGCATCGAAGTTGAGAGCGGCGACCCCCAGATCACTTGCCGTGTTGGGGTTGGAATGGCCTGCCATGGTCTCCGCCGTCTCCAGTCCGGACAGACACAGCTCCATAACGCCATAGGGGACCTTGGTGGACTCCAGTGTCCCGGCGCCGATGGCGGCAGTGCGGGCCGCTTTTTCTTCTTCTGTTTCTTTGGGCATCTTGAAAGCCGCCGAAACCTTCTTGAAGGCTTCCGTGTCAGCATCGATGGCTGCGGTCAACTGCTCATATAGCCTCTCCGCTTTTTCTACGCCCCGGGTGCAGATCTCCTGGTCACCTGCAAATTTTTCCTTCCCTAAGGTAAGCCTTGCTACCATGAGCAGGAGGGCTGCTCCCTCAGCACCCGCAAGAGCACTGACACTTCCACCCCCGGGGGCGGGCGCATCGGACTGGAGCACCTCCAGATAATCCTTCATTGTTAAGTCGATCAAATTCACGATACGATTTCTCCTTTCTTGATCACCGTTGAGGCCAGATTGGACCCCATCCGGTAACAGAGCATTTCCATGTCAGGTGCGTCCCAAATGACCAGATCCCCCTGCTTTCCCACTTCCAAAGTACCTACCAACTCTCCTCGGCCGATGGCACAGGCCGGATTGATGGTCACGGCGGTGAGGATCTCTTCCGGTGTCATCCGATATTTCAGATATCCCAGGTTGATCACCAGCTGTAGGTTCAGGCAGGGACAGGATCCCGGGTTGAAGTCCGTTGCCATGGCCACGGGAATACCCATCTCTATCATCTTCTTTGCCGGTGCAAAGTCCTTGTTCAGGTAGAAGCTGGTTGCCGGCAGGCACATGGCGGTAGTTCCCCCGGCCTTCAGGGATGCCATCCCCTCCCGGCCGATGGCAATGAGGTGCTCTGCGGAAATGCAGCCCATCTCTCCTGCCAGTTGTGATCCGCCGATTTCTTCTATCTCATCTGCATGGATCTTCAATCCCAGGCCCAGGTCCTTTGCCGCCTGCAAGTATGTTCGGCTCTGCTCTCGGTCGAACACCCCTTCTTCGCAAAACACATCTGCGAACCGGGCAAGGCCCGACTCTGCCACGGCGGGAAGAATTTCCCCACAGAGAAGGTCGATGTAGTCATCTCCCCTATCCTTGTACTCCGGCGGGACCATGTGTGCCCCCATGAAGGTAGGAACAATGTCCATGGGATGGCTTTGGGACAGCTGATCGATGACCTTAAGCATCTTCATCTCCGTCTCCATATCCAGCCCATATCCGCTCTTGGCCTCACATGTGGTCACCCCCAAAGACATCATTTCATCCAGGAAGCCTTGGCTTTTTTCCTCCAGCTCCCGGAAAGTAGCCTGTCTGGTCTTATTGAGGGTGTCCAGTATACCGCCGCCGGCCTTTAGGATTTCCAGATAGTCGGCCCCGGCCAGTTTAAGAGGGATCTCGTTTTGCCTGTATCCCCCAAAGACCAAGTGGGTATGACCATCCACCAAGCCGGGGGTCACCAGGGATCCTTCCGCATCCACCAGGATATCCACACCCTCTGGGGAAATGGTGCCCGTGGGCGAAATAGCCGATATGATGCCGTCCTCCACCAGGATCTCCATGTCTTCCGCTATACGGTTTTGTCCCTGTTCTTGTCCTTTGTGGGGGTAGCTCCCTTCCGGCGTCTGAAGACGGCCGATATTTTTGATCAATGTTTTTTTCATTGTATTTTCCTTATCTTCTTCCCCATGAAGCCGGTCAGTCCATAAACCGATCCACCACCTGGTCTACCAGCCGGTCTGAAGCAACATAGGGAATGGTAATGTGGCCGGAACCTTCATAGTTTTTATTATAGGCCACGGAGGTTTCCAACGCGTTTTCATTTCGCGCCCAGTTTCGCCTTGCCACGCCGCCCATGACATCCCACATCATGGCAGACTTGAGGATGGCATCCACCCTGTGACTGCCGTCCAGCACCATGCCGAAGCCACCGTTGATGGACTTGCCGATGCCTACGCCTCCTCCGTTGTGGAGAGCACAGAGGCTCATGCCTCTTGCTGCATTTCCGGCGAAGCACTGCACTGCCATGTCCGCCATTACGTTGCTACCGTCCTTGATGTTGGAGGTTTCCCTAAAGGGGGAGTCGGTGCCGCTGACGTCGTGATGGTCTCTTCCCAGCATCACCGGGCCGATCTTGCCTTCCCGTACCATTTCATTGAATCTAAGGGCGATCTTTGTCCTTCCCTCGGCATCCTGATACAGGATACGGGCTTGTGTGCCCACCACCATTTTATTGGCCTTGGCATCTCTGATCCAGGCCCAGTTGTCCCTATCCTGGAATCGCCTGTCAGGGTCGATACAATCCATGGCAGCCCGGTCGGTAGCATCCAGGTCCTCAGGCCGGCCCGACAAACAAACCCACCTAAAGGGGCCGTATCCGTAGTCGAAGAGAAGAGGCCCCAGGATGTCTTCCACGTAGGAGGGCCAGATGAAACCGTCCTTTTCATCCATGCCGTTTTTGCTGATTTCCTTCACACCGGCATCGTACATGGCCTTCATGAAGGAGTTCCCATAATCGAAGAAGTAGGTCCCTCGACCGGTCAACTCCTTAATGGCATTGTAATGTCTGTGGAGAGATGCGTCCACCATTTCCTCGAACATGGTCCTGTCCCTGTGGAGCATAGCCGTCCTCTTGTCAAAGGTCAGCCCCACGGGGCAGTATCCGCCACCATAGACATTGTGACAGGATGTCTGGTCGGAGAGAAGATCGATCTTGAAGTTCTTCTCCGCCGCCGCTTCCAAAAGGTCGACGATGTTGCCCCAGTAAGCAATGGATATGCTTTCCTTTGCTTTCGCCTTTTCCTCGGCCAGGCGAAATACCTGGTCCAGGTCCGGGAGCATCACATCTACCCATCCTTGGTCCAATCTGGTCTGGATCCTGGACTTATCCACCTCTGCAAAGATCCCCACCGCTCCGGCGATAGTGGCCGCCTTGGGCTGGGCTCCGCTCATGCCGCCGAGTCCCGAAGAGACGAAGACATAGCCGCTAAGATCTCCCTGCCGGGAAATCCCCAAGAACTTCCTTCCCGCGTTGAGTATGGTATTGAATGTCCCATGGACGATGCCCTGAGGGCCGATGTACATCCAGCCTCCCGCTGTCATCTGACCGTAACTGGCCACCCCCATTTCCTCTGCGATCTCCCAGTCTTCCAGGTTGTCGAACATGCCTACCATCAGAGCATTGGTAATGATCACCCTGGGGGCTTCCGGCTTGCTGGGGAAGAGACCGAGGGGGTGCCCCGACTCAATGACCAGGGTCTGGTCCACGGTCAGTTCTTCCAGATATTTCATGATCAGTCGATACTGAAGCCAGTTTTGGCAGGGCTTCCCCGTTTCGCCGTAGGTAACCAGTTCATAGGGGTAGAGGGCCACCCGGAAATCCAGGTTGTTGTCGATCATCACCTGGAAAGCCTTCCCCTCCAAACAGTTTCCCTTATATTCGTCAATAGGCTTTCCGTATATCCTGCCTTCCGGCCGGTAGCGATAAGCATATATCCTGCCGTAGGTCTTCAACTCTTCCATGAACTCGGGTGCAAGGGTTTCATGTAACTCTTCGGGAACGTAGCGCAGGGCGTTCTTCAGGGCCAACTTGGTCTGCTCCCGGGTCAGCCTGAATCCCCTGTCAGGTGCTCTCCTCTTGGTTTCATCAAAGGGGGGATATTCGGGCAACTCCCCGGAAAGCTTGATGGTCATGGCTTTTCCGATCTGTCTATTATCCATCATGGTAGTTCCTCCTGACTATTTCAGTTCCCCTGTAACCGCTTCTACTGCTTTTACCAGGGAACCGTCCTTTATCATCTCATCGAACTTTTTCAATTCCTCGTGCATGAGGATGTCCTCATCCACCGGATCTACTTTTTTTCGTATGTGACCGTACGCCGCCTTTGCAGCCGGCCCCATGCCCACCTCTCCTCTCAGCCAGATGGCCTGACTGGCGGCAAAGACTTCGATGCCCAAAACCTTTTGCACGTTGTCCAAGATCATGGCCGCCGTCCTGGCAGAGGTGGTCCCCATGCTCACGTGATCTTCCTGATTCCCCGAGGAGGGGATGGAATCCACACAGGCCGGATGGGCATAGATCTTGTTTTCCGACACCATGGATGCCGCCGCATACTGGACGATCATGAAGCCGGAGCAGACACCGCCATGTTTGGTGAGAAAGGGCTCCAAGCCTTCCGACAGCTGGGGATTCACCAGCCTCTCCGTCCTTCTTTCCGATACGTTGGCCAGTTCTGAAATGGCCATTTTTAGGAAATCAAAAGCCAGGGCCATGGGCTGGCCATGGAAGTTCCCGCCAGAAATGACCTGATCTTCTTCCGGGAAGATAATGGGATTGTCTGTAACTGCATTGATCTCTCTGGTTACGGCCTGATACACGTATTCTACGGCATCTCTGGATGCTCCGTGGATCTGAGGAACACAGCGGAGAGAATAGGGGTCCTGGACTTTTCTCGGGTTTATGTCCTGGGCATTCTGGGATCCCGCCAAAAGACGACGCATGTTCTCCGCCGCATCCTTTTGCCCCCGGTGACCCCGCACCTCCTGTACCTTGTGGTCGTAGGCATTTTTGATCCCGTGAAGAGCCTCCCCGGTGAGAGCCGCAGCAAGATCCGCTGCTTTGAGCAGGTCCATAGCGTCATAGAGTACATGAAGACCGATGGATGTCATCACCTGAGTTCCGTTGATCAGGGCAAGTCCTTCCTTTGCGGCCAGCTCCACCACCGGGATCCCGGCTTTCTCCATGGCTTCTCGGGACGGCATCACCCTTCCCTGATACTCCGCCTCCCCCTCGCCGATGAGGGTCAGGACCATGTGAGAAAGGGGCGCCAAGTCTCCCGATGCACCGAGAGATCCTTTCTCGGGGATAATGGGGTGGACACCTTTGTTGAGCATGCCAAGCAAAGTTTTCAACGTGGAAAGTCGAATGCCTGAGTTTCCGCTGGCCAGGGCATTGCAACGAAGAAGCATGATCCCCCGCACTACGTCCCGAGGAAGAGGATCCCCCATGGCACAGGTATGGCTGACGATGAGGTTCCGCTGGAGGCATGCCACCTCCTCCGGCCGGACCAGCGTATCGGAGAACTTCCCGAAGCCGGTGGTCAAACCGTAAATCACATCACCGGACCGGAGCTTTTTATCCACGTACGCCCTGGCTTTTATCACCGCCTCTTGGGCATCAATGGACATCTCCACCGGTTCACCGTGTCTGCTCACCCGGATGACCTCTTCTACGGTCAAATCCCTTCCGTTGATCATAATTGCCATAATCGTGAATCCTTTCTTTTTCGGATCTGGCGGACCCTCCCTCCGGAGAGGGAAGGTTCCATCAAGGATACAGCACCACGACAGGTACGGATGGAGCGGAAATTCTTCTCTGCCATTTTATGCATTATTTATGCATATTTATTCATTCCGGCCGCCGTGCTTTTCTTGGGTCCATTATAATCAATCTGTGTGAATATTTCCACTATTTTTTTATTTTCTTTCGCTATTTTTCAACATTTTCTTCCTTTATCACGATGAAGAATCCGCCCCGTCCCGCCCCGCTTTTTCTCTTTTCCCGGATAAAGCATTATCCCTTTACTGTGAATAATTATAAGCCCTGATCCTGCCCCGGCCTCTTCTCCCTTCGCACTTTGGATAACTACCTTTTGTGCTCCCTCAATAATTCTACGATTTCCTCATTCACTGTTCGGTCGCCGGAAATACTGACTTTTTGGCCATATTTTTCACCTCTGCCAACGCATCCAGTGACCCCACCGCCAATTCATCTCCAAAACCACTTCAAAATTTCAGTTCCCGCAAACATTTTCCTTATATATGGAATAATTTACCAAATATCCACGATTTTTTGCAGCCACCTTTACCCATATTTCCATTTTACGTTGGCAGAGCCTCTTTTTTTCCTCGTTTTGTCAGTATTTCCGGCGACCGTTGATTTCTGCAGTGGTGGCGGCTGCGCCGCGATCAGACAGTAGAGGTGCGGCCACCGCCCGAACCTGAGAGCCACTTCCCGCCCCCGGTGGCCGGATTTAAACAAAGCCCCAGCCGCTGGGCACAGATCGGTGGCATGCCCGGCATACAAAAAAATAGGGTCTTCCCTCAGGAAGCAACCCCATTTCATTGCTTTTATTGTTATTTCAACAAAACTTTTTATCATGAGACAGTCAGGTTCTTGTTTTTTGAAACTCCCCCCAGTCCTTTATTTTTCTTCGATCATCGCCTCCACATCGGACATCTTGCCTTCTACCAGTTCTTCCGGCAGGGAGACCTGGCCGCATTCCGGGCAACGGGGCACTTTGTGGCGGAAGCTCCGGTTCAGGTAATCGAATTGCACCTCGATCTCCTTCATTTCAACCTTACATCTATCACACATCAATTTGTTTTCCATTTTCTCTCCCCCTGTGGCTATTCTTCCACTTTTTTGCCGCCCCAAACCGGCTCCAGCTGGATCTTCATCCGATGGGCATAGACGTTGTGGATTTCGAAGCTATCTTCCTCTTCCCCATAAGGGCTGTATTCCACCCAGAATGTGATGTGCCCGATTTCCTTATATGCCTTGTACCTGTCCGTTTCCGGGTCAAGGGTTCTGCGCCCGGTTCTCTGTGCGTTTTCGATCACGGCGCAAATGTCTTCTTCCAGGACTTTCAGTTTATTGATTTTTTCTTTTACTCTGTCCGACAGGATCAGCCGGTACTTGTTTTCTTCCGGTTTGTTCTTCATTTCTTCTCCCCAGATATCCCTGAGCAGCTCTTCCTTTAGAGCCACCCGATTTGCTCTGCGTCGGCTTACATCGGGTTGCGGTCTTCCATGATCTTTATCGATGTCAAACAGGATGTCCAGTATGTGAACGGCTTCCTTTTGCCTATCGGTAAATATATCCCGGCAGTTTGAACAGTAAACCAGGAAAGGGTTGTCACTCAGTTCGCTTCGCTTCTTTGCCACAAAGTCCGTAAAGTCCGGTGCGGCGATTTCTCCCATGCCGCCAAATCCGCAGCATCCGTGGGCATCTCCCTTTGGAAGGTCTTCTATTTCCAGCCCTGATGACCGGGCAAGGCTTCGGACGGCAGCTTGCACGTCTTTCTTGCCTCTGGCAGAGCACGGATCGAATACCGAAAAAGCCCTTTGATCCGCCCCATCCATCTTGCCTGTGTCAACTCCCCGGCTCGCCATCATCTCATACAGGGAGATGGTTTCCACCTGAGGCAAGTACTCCTCTATGTGCTTTTGGCAGGACATACAGGCCATGATCAGCACGGGACGGCCCAGGCCCTCCCAGTCCTTTTTCAGCCCTTCCATTTCTTCCCTATGCCGGTTTTCTTCCCCATTCCAATCCACAGGCAGGCTGCAACAACGGAGCAACAACCCGGTATCCGGCTCCTTTGACAGTAGCCACTTATATGGCCGGGAAACGTATTCGGGAGATAAGGCTCCCAGGTTACAGCCGGGGAAGAAAGCGTATTGACAGGTTTCCCGTCGGGGCGGTGCCTTTTTGATGGCGGCGTATTCTCCGTTGGCAAAGGCCATATCCCGCATGAAGTATTGGCGGTAAGCACCCGGTGTTTTATCCAGAGCGTGAAGTTTGTAGCGGGCATTTTTGATCATGTCACATAGCTCGATGTTGCTGGGACATATTTGGGTAAACAGGCCGCATTGGGTGCAGGCATTGATGTATTTCCTGGCGGGGTTCTTGTGGATCATGGAGTTGGAGGGCTTGCTGGTGAGTATGATCTCGTCCCTCATGGCGATAGGCCATTTATCATAGAAGTCCACTAGATCGCATTCTCGCCTGCAGGGGTCACATTGGCAGCGGATGCACCTTGAGGCTTCAGTAGCAGCCTCTTCATCTGTAAATGTGCCGTCTTCATCGGTTGCCTTCAAGGCCGTCGTTTTGATCAGCAGGTCTTCGTTGGCCACTACCTTGCTGGCCTCTCCCGGCAAGGGATACTCCAGGGCCCCGGTCTTCAAATATATTTCTGCCCCGCGGGCGATATCCAGGCCTTCTGCCAGGGCCGGGATCGTGTCCTTCCCTCTAAGGCTACCCCCGGCAAACACAGCCGTTTTTCCTATTTTTTTGCAAGGCAAATCTTCCTTCAGCAGCCCAAAGTCTTCTCCTCCCTTTCCGGTGGCAACGTATATCACATCATAGCCTTCCTGAGCCAGCTCCTCCAGGGCGTGCACCGGCGTATTTAGGTAAAGGGTGTATTCCTCGTGGAGAAATTGAAGTCGAAACTCCTCCATATATGTCTCTTCCGGCAAAAGTCCCTCCAGATGACCCCCGATTTTGTCCGTCTTTTCGTAGACGGTCACCTGATATTTCTTTGAGGCCATTCTAAAGGCAAAGCCCAAACCGCTGATGCCTCCACCGATGACCGCAAGCTTTCCTTCTTTCGCCGGCAGGTTGTATTCGTTGGGCTTCTTTCTCCTTGCCTTTGCTACAATGGTCTTTTCAAGAAGGTTGATCTGCACAGGAGCATCGATCCCTGCCCTGGGACATACCTGTTCACAGTAGGCAGGGCAAAGAGCGGCGACGATCCCCGGGAAGACCACCCCATTTCGCATGGTCTTATAGGCTGCATTGTAATTGTGATTGACCAGTTTTTTTTGCACATCCAAAAAATCCATCTTGAACGGGCAGGCGTCCCGGCAAAAAGGTATCTCGTGTTCTCTGCAATCCTCGAATTCCTCGTAAAATCTGTGCATATGGCTCCTTCTGATTTACTTCAAATATATCACAGGTCACTATGATATAACCATAGTGACCTTGTGAATTTTGTGGTTTATTTTTTTGATCTTATTTCCACTGGCTTCCTTCTTTGCCAAGGGTGCCGAACTCAAGGCCTTCCGGCTTGGACGGTTCAAGGGGATTGTTCTTGATGTTCTCGATCTCATCATAGAGGTCCGAACCCAGGAAGTATTTCTTCGGCTTGTTGGGGTTAGGTTCTCCCTTAGCCTTGGCCTCGATCCCTGCCTTAACCTTCTCCGGCTTTGCAGGCAATTCGTAAATCCTCACACCCACGGCGTTGTTGATGCCGTTGATGACTGCCATGTGATCCGATGACTGGAAGGCTTCGGACGCCCCTGATGAACCGAAGGGTCCTCTCGGGTCGTGTCCGCCTACATCGATGGCGACCAGCTTATCGGGGATATCCTTGATGTATGGCACCCCTGCGCCGTACATATTGCTGTGCTTCTTCAGATCATCGTAGTTTTCAGTGAGGGCAAAGCCGATGGCGTGAGAGATTCCACCGAATACCTGACCTTCTACCGCCTGGATATTCCCCGGCTTTCCGATCCAGTATACGCAGGTCATCCCTGTACAAGTGGTCTTGCCTGTGGCTACCTCTACGTCCACCTCTGCCATGAACAAAGCGTAGGTATAGGTGTAAGTGGGGTTCCCGCTGCCGTCGTTGGGGTCCAGGTCATAGAAGTAGTCGTATTCGTCTACTGTGGCCCAGTCTCCTTCATATCTTGTGGGGATGCCTTCGGCGATCATTTCGTCGTATGTCCTGTATGTGCCATCGGGCTTCCTCATGGCATCGGCGATTTTTTTGGCCGCTACGATGCTGGACTTTCCGTTGGCATAGTGGGATCTGGATCCTGCGGATTCTCCTGTATTGGGACAATACTTGGAGTCATCCTGGATCAGCTTGATGTCGTCAGGAGTGACATCGGGGAAATAAGGCTTGAGGGCCTCCAGGGTGCAGATGAGCGAGCCCTGGTCTCCGCCTTGCCCCTGATCCTGCCAAGTGTCGTATTTTCTGAACTTAGGTCTGTCTCCCGGCACCAGCTCGATAGCCACATGGGCTTCGTCTACCGCACCGAGACCTACGTTGTATCCGCCCCATGCAAGGCCCACACCCTTCTTGATTTCATCTGTGGATCCCGCCTTGGCCGCTTTCACCGCCTCTTCATAGTGGGGTTTCATCTTATCCATCATTTCTTCCATGGGGTAGTGGAGGAAGGGATACTGGTTCAGGTTGGTGTCCCCCGGCCGAGCGATATTCTTGTATCGCAGTTCGAAGGGATCCATGTTCATTTCTTCCGCCAGCATATCCACCAAGGCCTCGGAGCAGGTAAATGCCTGAGGTGCTCCATATCCTCGGTATGCCGTACCGAAGGAATGGTTGGTGAGAGATACTCTTCCCAGACCTACAACGTTAGGCATGTAGTACGGATAGTACATGAACCTGAGGATCTTGGTCAGCTTGTCATCTCCCAGTTCAGGGTAGGAACCATGATCCAGTCCTGCATCGAACTCTCCGGCAATGAACTTGCCGTCCTTGTCGGCCGCAAGCTTACCG
This sequence comes from Anaerovoracaceae bacterium, assembly GCA_050946655.1. Taxonomy (GTDB): domain Bacteria; phylum Bacillota; class Clostridia; order Peptostreptococcales; family Anaerovoracaceae; genus JAXGRD01. The sequence goes on along the minus strand of JBMNVE010000011.1, from coordinate 18,840 downwards.
TTGAAGTAGCATGGAGATCTCTTGCCGGAAAAGGCCATAAACTCCTGATATGTCATGGAGAGAGAACAGGGCATGCCCGTAACCTTGGTGGCGATCCCCACCAGGGAGTAGGAAGCCGCACTCATGGCCCAACCGAAGGAACCTCCCGTCGGGTTCTCGATTACTCTTAATTTCTCCACGGGAACGCCGATGGCCTCGGCCATATCATCTCGGTCGAAGTAGAGGGTCATAGTTTTGCAATGTACACAAAGATTATCGTCTTCATCGTAGTACGCCTGCATCACGTCCCCTTCAATGGACATATGGGGCTCTCTTGTGGAATAGAAGGACCCTTCAACGGAGTAGGGAGCATCCTCGATCAACTCGGGGACGTTTTCGTGATCACCCTTTAGCACCGGTTGCTGGGAATAGATATTGGGCATGTCCTCATGGACCCTCATGGCATCGGGCATGACCGCATCCAGATAGTTCATGTATTCGGGAAGAGGCTCCAGGTCCACCTTGACCTTAGCGGCAGCCGCTCTAGCATGTTTCTTCGTGTCAGCCACTACTAGGGCGACCACATTTCCGTAATACACGATTTTGTCGTCTGCCAAGATCTTATGGGTCTGATCAAACTCCACGGTCCTTGCAGAGAACTGATAGGCCATCAATCGGTTGGCGCCTTCCATGTCCTCAGCGGTGATGATGCGCACCACTCCGGGCATCTTCTCCGCCTCGGAGAAGTCGATCCCTTTGATCCTTGCGTGGCTGTACTGCCTCGGCTGTACCAAAGCAACCTTCAAGGTCTCCTCGGGCATGTGCAGCTCCACATCATCCCCGTAATCGCAGACACCACATGCCTTAGCCATAGCGTTGGGTCTGATGAGGGGTTTGCCGTAGAAGTTGCCGATATCCTTGGACCAGTCGTAAGTAATGTCTTTTTCGGTTTTTTCTCCTCGCAGGATGGCGGCAGCCTCCATTACTGCATCGACAATCTGCTTGTAGCCGGTACATCTGCATACATTTCTGTGCTTTTGAAACCAGTCCCTCACATCTTCCCTAGAGGGGTTGGGGTTTTCAAGAAGCAGCTGGTACGCCGAAACGATGAAGCCGGGGACACAGAATCCACATTGTACCGCACCTAAGTGCACCCATGCATATTGCAGGGGATGGGGATTCATTGCCGTGCCGATCCCTTCGATGGTAATCACCTTGCTGTACTCTTTAACACTTTTGATCTTTCTTGTACAGGAGCGAATGACCTTGCCGTCTACAATGACAGAGCAAGCACCGCATACACCTGTACCGCATCCAACCTTGGTCCCGGTGAGACCGATGCGACGGAGCACATCTGCAAGCGTGTCCTTTTCAGGATCACAGATGAACATCCGATCGGCGCCGTTGATCTCCAACGTCATTTTTTGTAAATTCATACGCGTTTCCTCCATAAAAAAATTGAAAACAATCTGGATTCAATCTTAACTCTTCTTTGTTAAATTAACAACAATAATTTTGCTACGAAAATGTAACTATTTTGTCATTTAGATTTATCAGACAATTCCAATTTGTTTCCAATTTCAATCTTAAATTTGATTTTTATGGTCTCAATTTGTAGAATCGAATGGTGAAGATCGCCCCTCCATGGCGGTGGTTTTCGGCCTTGATGCTCCCGTTCTGCTCCAGGATGATCATCCTTGCCAGGGCGAGTCCGATGCCCACACCCGTCTCCGATGCTTGCTTTCCTCGATAAAATCGCTCGAACAGCCGGGGAAGATCCTCAGGCTCAAAGCCGGGACCGGTGTCACGAACAATGACCTCCGTATAAAGAGGCGTTTCGTTTGCTGCCACGGTGATCCTTCCCCCCTCGGGGGTGTGTTCCATGCAGTTTTTGATCACATTGCCAACCGCCTCCACGGTCCAGTTCATGTCACCGATGAACATTTCTTCCCCTTGGGAAATAAAGTCAAAGGTCTGGTCACGGATTTCCATGGGCACCAAAAATGGATCTACCGCCTTGGCGACCAGATCACTTACAGAAACCCTTTCCTTTTTGAACGCTGCCGTACCGGCATCGATTTTGGAGATCTTTAAGAGGGAAGAAACCAGCCAATCGATCCGTGCCAAATGCTGATTGATCTCCCGGACCATTTCCATCCGATCCCCTTCGGGCAGCTCTCTTCGCTGGAGGCGAAACATGAGAAGGTTGATGGTGGTCAGGGGCGTACGAAGTTGATGAGAGATGTCGGCAATAGAATCGGTAAGGTATATCTTTTCCTTTTGCAGGGCATAAGAATGCTCCCGAAGGCGAAGGGTCATTTTGTAGATCTCGCTTTCCAGTATAGCCAGTTCCCCTTCCGCATTGTCCTCAAGGAGCAGAGTCTCCGCCCCGTGTAGGATGCGGTTGAGGCGATTGGACAGGGCTGCGATTTTTTTGTATCGCTTTGCCGTGACCCAAAGGGCGATGATAGAAATGAAAAGACACGCTACCAAAGTCAAGATGCCCGTCCCCAGATCCATGAAAAAGCCTATGGCAGAAAACAGTGCCGTTCCTGCCAGGAGGGCGATGGTGAGAGATGTCGCTTCCCGATTTCTAAAAAAACCCATCATACACGTACCCTTATTCCCCTAACTTATAGCCCAGACCGCGAATGGTCTTGATCAAGGTGGGGTTTTGGGGATCTTCTTCTATCTTCTCTCTAAGGCGCTTGATGTATACGGTAAGGGTGTTGTCGTTGACGTATTCTCCGGCAATATCCCATATTTCCTCCATCAGCTTGTTTCTGGATAAGACCTTGCCCTGATGGTTCAAAAAAACCAAGAGTAATTTGTATTCCAGTACGGAAAGAAATATCTCTTCCCCACCCCGATATACCGTCCCCTTGAGGGAGTCCACCTTTAAGTCATCGATCTCGATGATGGCATTGGTCTTCCCGGATCTTCGCAGGATGCTCCGGATCCTGGACACCAGTTCTCTAGGGCGGAAAGGCTTGGTGATATAATCATCGGCGCCCATATCCAGGCCTGTAACCGCACTGGTCTCATTATCATAGGCAGTGATAAAGATCACCGGGGTGTCCTTGTTGATGTTTCCCGGGGAGTCCGCCTTGATGGCCGAACAAATGGCGTAGCCGCTCCCATCGGGAAGAGAAATGTCAAGTAAAGCCATATCGAACTTTTCCTCATCGATCAGCTCCAGGGCATCCTCCTGGCGGGACACAGGGGAAACCTGAAATCCTTCCCCTTCCAGTAAGCCGGTGAGATTGGCCACAATACTCAAATCATCTTCTACCAATAAAATCTTCGTCATCACTTATCCTTTCTTCTCAAACTAATTGAATTATACCTTATCTGAAGAAAAAAGAAAATATCTCCCGTTTGCAAAAGCCGGAAGGAAAATATATACTCAGGGAAGCGAGGAGATCAAGAGATGAAAGATGTTTCAAAAAATGCTTTTGCCTGCAACGTCCGAATCGGTTATTCCGACCTGGATGATAAAACCACCCTTAGACCTTCCAAGTTGGTGGGCATTCTTCAGAATGCGGCAATTTCTCATTCCAACACCGCCGGCTATGATCTTAACTGGTTTTTGGAAAACGGCCGGGGCTGGGCACTTCTTCTGTGGCATATCCGGATCGCACGGCTGCCCGGGGAGGGGGAAGAGTTGGAGATATCCACCTGGGCCAAGCCCTATAAGCGGGCTCAGGCCAACCGGGATTTTTTGATGAGAGATAGTAGCGGAGAAGAAGTCTGTTATGCTTCCTCTCGCTGGGTCCTTTTGGATACCCATACCCGCAGGCCCATCAAGTTCAAAGAGGAATTCTTTGCCTCCTATCTATACGCTTCTCCCAGGGATTTTCGGGAGGAAAACTTCCAAATGCCCGGCGGTGATGAGGAAAAAATTCTACTTTCTCAAAGGCAGATCCGGGTCACCAGGAGGGACACGGACTTCAACGGCCACGCCAACAACGTAGCCTATGTGGATTGGTCTTTGGATGATGTGCCCCATGAGATATATGAGGGGTATCGCATTACCGATATTCGGGTGGAATATAAAAAAGAATGTCTTCCCGGCGCCTTGGTGGAAAGCCACTGCTATGTCAGGGATCTTGCCTCTGACCGAAAAGAAATTCTATCCATATTCACAAATGCCGCGGCCGGCGAACCGGTCCACGGCATGGTATCTACGATTTGGCAGCGGCCGTAGCCTCTCGGGCTACCTCCTGATAGCAGCGACATCTCTCGCCGCTTTCCGTTACCCCGGTATCCTTACACAGGTCGCACCGATATCTGAGGTTAGCATAATCCACTGGGATATCGTGCTCCGTCAGGAGGGCGACTTTCTCTTTCTTTAGCGCTTCCACATTTTCCTTGATCCCGGAGATCCTGTCTCCCTTGGCTGCATCCCCTTCGATCATCACCTTGGTCAGCTCCATGCTGTACTCCACCAGCCGATCTTCGATTTCCTTGATCCTGGGGATTTTTTCATAGATCTCTTCCTTTGCTTGGCGGGATCTGGCTTCGGCTTCCTTGCGCAATTCCTCGTAATGGGCCATTACCGTGCTGCGGGCAGGGCCTTTTTCTTTTTCCTTGATCCTGCCTTTGATCACCGCATTGACGTAATTGATGTTGGGGTTTGGGATCCCGGACGTTTTGCTGCAAGCACTGAGGATGTCTTCCATGGAACAATTCAGCTCATCCAGCCATGTGTCCATGATCCGCTTCTCTTCCTCTGTGGCACTCCGGTGGAAGCCTAAAGCCTTCATGACCCTCCGATAAGAGTAATGTCTTTGATCCGCATCCCCCAAATGCCTTTCCACATCTTCTCCCGTTTGAAAACCGCGGCCAACCCAATCTTTGACCACTTTCTCCACGTACTTGTAATTGGTCTTTCCCTTTGCGGCACAGTAAACGTATGCTCTGGCAACTACCTCAGAAGTAGCGCCGTAATCATCGATCCATCCGACGATAGCCTGGGTCTCCGTAGCCCCCAAAAACCTGCCCACCGCTCTTTGGATCTCATCGAACATCTCCTTGATGGGCTGATTATCCAGGACGGTGGGGCTCTTCTCCCCCATAGCCGGCTTATCATCGGGCCGCTTGGTGCCATAGAGCTTTTCCTTCAGGGAGAGAAACACCATATCTCCTCCCTCCCTGACCATGGCTCCGACCTCTTCAAAATACAAAAAGGCCTTCTCCACATCATCTACGGAAAGGCGCAATTCCCGGGCCAGATCCGACGGGTCCGGATCTTCTCCCCGCTCCGCCTCCATGAGGGCGTAGAGGTAGACCTTTACATAGTCTCCCGGGGCATCGGGCATATATTCACAGATAAAGAGGTTCTCCACATGGGTGTCGAACAAATAGCAGGTCCTGCCTTCATCTCGCTTGAATGCCACTAATAAACTCCTCTGTTACTCTTATTGACAAACTTGGTATAGGTTTCTTGCCACATAACTTCCACCACGCCAGTGGGGCCGTTACGCTGCTTGGCAATGTTGACTTCACATTCTCCCGGCTTTTCCGTCTCCGGGTTGTAGACCTCGTCCCGATACAGGAAGAGGACCACATCCGCATCCTGTTCAATGGCGCCGGACTCTCGCAGGTCCGAAAGGATGGGGCGATGATCCGTCCTGGTTTCCGTGGCACGGGAAAGCTGAGAAAGCACCAGTACGGGGCAATCCATTTCTCGGGCCAGTTGCTTCAGGGCTCGGGACAGGGAGGAAACTTCCTGCTGCCGGCTTTCACTCTTGCCCTCGAAGTTCATCAGCTGGAGATAGTCAAGGACCACCAGATCCAGGCCCTTCTCCGCCTTCAACCTGCGGCATTTATTTTTGATCTCCATCATGGACAGACCCGGTGTGTCATCGATGGTGATATCCGCTTCCCCCAACCGATCAATGGTGGCGGTGATCTTGTTCCAGTCTCCGTCTTCCAGGTTTCCCGTCCGAAGCTTCTGAGCATCCACGGCAGCTTCCATGGCGATGAGCCTCTGGGAAAGCTGATGCTTGCTCATCTCCAAGCTGAAGATCAGCACCTTGTGGCCCTTGGCCGCGGCATTTCTGGCCACACAAAGGGCAAAGGCCGTCTTTCCCATGGACGGTCTGGCGGCAAGAATGACCATGTCCGACTTCTGCAGACCGTTGGTCTTGTGATCCAGGTCGATCAGACCGGTGGTCACGCCGGTGAGCTCATCTTTATTCTTGGCCCGCTGGCTGATCATGTCCATGTTCTCCAAAAGGATATCCTTCAGAGGGGTCATGTTCTTGGTCTGCCTGCCCTGGGCAATTTCAAAGATGGACTTCTCCGCATAATCCAGGACAGCCTGTGCTTCCAGGTTATCTCCGTAGCCCTTCTCCAGAATGTCCCCCGCAGCCAAAATCAGGCTGCGCATCTCCGCCTTCTCCGCCACGATCTTGGCGTACTCTCCGGCGTTGGCGGTGGATGGTACCGAAGAAGATAAGGTTGCCACATATCCTCTTCCCCCTACCATATCCAGGGAATTTCTCTTTTTCAATTCCTCACACACGGTGAGTACATCCACCGGGGCATTCCGCCGGTTGATCTCAAAGATGGCCTCAAAGATTTCCTTGTGATTCTGATTATAGAAATCCGCCGGCTTTACCTTTTCGGCCACATCATAAAGGGCATCCTTATCCAACATGGCGGCGCCCAAAACCGAGCGTTCCGCCTCATCGTTGTGGGGTGGGATCCTTTCCATGGTCAATCACCTTATACCTTTACATTTACCTTCAAGCTACCTGCCACTTCCGTGTACAATTTTAAGGGCACTGTCACCAAACCCGTATTTTTGATGGGTGCATCCAGCACGATTTTTTTCTTGTCCACCACCTTGCCCGTTTGCTCCTTCAGGGCATCGGAAATATCCTTGGATGTGATGGAACCGAAGAGCCTTCCCCCTTCGCCTCCCTTGGCTACGATCTCCACGGTGACGTCTTCCAGCTCTTCCGCCAGCTTTTCCGCTGCCGCCTTGTCCTGGGCGATCTTCTCCGCTGCTAAGGCCTTTTGCTTTTCCAGATTTCTCACATTGCCTTCCGTGGCTTCCTTTGCCATGCCTCTGGGAAGAAGCATATTTCTAGCATAGCCGTCGCTGACCTTTACGATCTCTCCCGCCTTGCCGGTACCTTTTACATCTTTCAATAAAATTACAATCATTTGTTTCTCTCCATTATTTCCTTTATTCGCTCTATGACTTCCTCGGGGCAGACATCCATCTGGGCTCCTGCCGTGTTCAAATGCCCGCCGCCGCCAAATTCTTCCATCACCACCTGGACGTTCACATCTCCGATGGATCTTGCACTGACCACCGTTCCGCCGCTTTCATTCCGTCCGGCGACAAAACTGGCCTTCACCCCTCGGACGGTGAGTAGCTCGTCAGCCACCTGGGAGCATATGATCTGCGCATTGGATTGAAAACCGTCACAGATGGAATATGCCGTTCCCTCCGGTTCGATCTGGGCCGATGCAATGCAGCTTGCCCGCACCCGGAAGGTGTCCATGTTGGACTGGAACAACCGCTTTACCTCCGCCGTATCGGCGCCCGCTCTCTTGAGCCAAGCGGCCGCTTCAAAGGTCCTCACTCCGGTCTTGACAGAAAAGCGATTGGTATCCACCGTAATGCCGGCCAAAAGGGCATTGGCATCCATCTTTTCCAAGGCCTTCCGCTCCAAAGTGTATTGGAGGATCTCCGTCACCAGCTCTGCCGTAGAAGATGCGTATGTCTCCATATAGGTGAGGGTCGGGTTCTCGATAGCCTCCGCCGCCTTGCGATGATGGTCGATAACCACCACCCTTGCCGCCTTTTCGAGAAGCTGCGGGCACTCCACCATGGATGGTTTATGAGTGTCCACCACGATGACCAAGGTCCTGTCCTCTACCATGCTCAGGGCCTTCCTGGACTTGATGATGCTATAGTCCCCTGTATCCACGGCTGTTTGGTAAATCACCTCCAGCCCTTCATTATAGTTGTCCACCAGGATATAGGCCTCCCGATTACAGGTTTTTGCAAGTCGGTAGAGGCCCAAAGCCGATCCGAAGGAGTCCATGTCCGGGTTTCGGTGGCCCATGATGATCACATTGGATGCGCTCTCCATCAGCCCCCGAAGGGCATGTCCGATGATCCTGGACTTTCCTTTGTTTCCCTTTTCCACCGACTGGGTCTTACCGCCGTAGTAGCTCAAATTATCTTTTACCTTGACTACGGCCTGGTCTCCTCCCCGACCTTTGGCCACATCCAGAGCCTGGAGGGAATAGTGGTCCGTTTCATCCAGCGTCTCTCCCCCTACGCCGACGCCGATGCTCAGGGTGACGGGAAAGTCGGCTTCTGTCTCGATCTCACGAATATCATCCAGGATGTTGAACCTGCTTCTTTCCTCCTGATCCAGGCTCTGTTTCTCAAAGATGAACATATAACCGTGATCGCTGACCCGAGTAACGGAAGCCTCCATTTTGCTTCCCCACAGCCGGATACGTCGATCGATCTCGGAAGTGAGCGTAGCTTGCATGTTTTCCTCCATGCTGGAAATCAGCTCATCGTAGTTATCCACATCCACCACGGCGATGCAGGTCCGCTCATTTCTATACTTATCACAGACTTCCTTCTGGGTGGTGATATCGATAAAGTATACGTTGACCTCCCCTCCATCCCCCTCTCCGGCCAATGATGCCAGAATGCGGAAGGTCTTGTTGTTTCTGGAAAGGTGCAAGGGTGTATCTTCCTTGATGGCAACCTGCAGCTGTTCGATCTTGATTCCCGTCAACACGAAAATATCCTGTCCTGCAATCCCATCGTACAGGAAGACTTCATTGATATGGGTATTAGCATCCACGATTTTTCCGTTGGCGTTGACTACGCACATAGGCAGTGGAATATGATCCGACATATTTCTCTCCTTTTATTGGCCCTCCTCAGGACCTTATCCTCCGTCGAAGACCAATAAACAAATCTACGATCCCGGCGATGAACAGAAAGGTCATCCCTCCGGGCAGAAACCACAGCAGAATAGTGACGATCACCGGAACTGCCTTGGCCTGCCTTTTCATGTGTGTCCACAGAAAAAGCAGTGAAATGCCCTGAAGGGCAAAGGTGAACTCAAAGAGGATGTTCACATTGACCATGACCACATCTCCTGCGGGAAAACCGCCAAGCTTCAGTATCCAAGAGAGGACGATGATCACCACCCATCCCCTGATCACTGTGCCGGGAAGATGAAGTTCCCGGATTGGGGGCATGGTCAGGGCCGGCTCCCCTTTGACTTTAACGATATGGCTCAGCAGGATGTATTCTCCGTAGGCACAGAGGGCCGCAAGCACCAGCATAGTCCCGGGGATACCCACGGCGGCCTTGCCATAAAGCTGTTCAAAGAGCTCCGCCTGCCCGGGAGGAAACATGCCGGCAACTTCTTTTCCCACCATTGCAAGTTCCTTTGCAATGCTGATCCCCCCTTGTGCCGCCAGAATAAACAGCATGACCATACCAAGACCCGCACCGATGATCCCATCTATGCACGCCCTGTATGGCTCCTCTTTCCTCTTGATCCCCTTGATGATCAGCGGTATGGGCAGCAAGACTGCGGCCAACGGCAATAAGCTAGTGTACATCTATTTTCTGTTGTTTGACTCCTTTCTGAGTGTCCATAGTATATCATACCTGCTTTGATATGAAAAGGAAGCGGCTGCCCGCTTCCTGCATCATTTCTCTTCATTTACCGCCTTGCAGATCAATCTGCGGAGTAGGGCAGCAGGGCCACGACTCTCGCCCTCTTGACCGCTCCGGTCACACCCCTCTGGTGCTTTGCGCAGGTCCCGGTGATTCTTCTGGGAAGAATCTTTCCTCTCTCCGTCACATATTTCTTCAGGGTCTCTACATCCTTGTAGTCGATGTAGTCCTTCTTATCTGCACAGAACTGGCATACCTTCTTTTTTCTGAAGCCGCCACGTCTTCTATCCATCATAGCATTTTCTCCTTTCTTTCGTAGTTTCTGTCTTAGAACGGAAGATCATCTTCATCGATGGCCTCGAACCCCTTAGGGATCTCCGCCGGTCTGGAAGGTTCCTGAGCCTGGCGCTGCGGACCGCCGCCGCCGCTCTGACCGCCTTCTCGATCGCCCCACTCTAAAAATTCTACTCGATCGGCGACCACATCTGTGGTATAGACCTTGTCGCCGTTTTTATTCGTATAACTGCCCGTTTGGATCCTGCCCTGTATAGCTACGAGCCTGCCTTTTCTCAGGTACTTTTCGCAGTTTTCGGCCTGCCGCCCAAATACGGTGATCCGAGGAAAATCCGTTTCCTTTGTTCCGTCTCTCCTAGGTGGCCGGTCTATCGCCACAGAAAAATTGGCAATAGCCATTTGATCCCCCGTGTACCTCACTTCGGGATCTCTGGTCAATCTTCCGATCAATACTACACTGTTCATGTGAACGCCCCCTATTTTTCCTCTTTATTGATGATGATATGTCTCATTATCGCATCTGAGATCTTGAGCCTTCTGTCCAGTTCTTTAGGCAATGTAGGGTTTGCTTCGAATTCAGCAACAACGTAGTAGCCGTCGTTTTTCTTCTGAATCGGATAAGCAAGCTTCTTCATGCCCCATACATCTACTTTGCCGACGGTTCCGTCTGTGGCAATGATCCCCTTGACGGTCTCGATTACCTCATCCTTCTTGTCGTCTTCCAAAATAGGATCGATGACGAACATCACTTCATACTTAATCATTCTTTCTTTCACCTCCCTGTGGACTAAATGGCGTAAGCCTTACTGCTTACGCAGGGTCGCACGTAATTTACGTGCCCTTCTATTATATCGGATTTCAAAAGAAATGCAAGAAAAAAATTGAGCGAATGCCGGGCCGGCGTCTCCTCTCCTTTACCACCATTTGCTTCCTTGAGATGACGCGACGGACCAATATGGGACAGGAATGGATGATTGGGGCCATGTTTCCTCAAATCATCCACGATTTTCCCATCAGAAGGACCGGTTTGTGGATGATGCGCATCCCAAATGCCACCAATCATCCATTATTTCCAAAAAACTTCCATTTATCGTGGATGATGCGCCCTCTCACAAGTCAAATCATCCATTCTCAAATGCTCCCCTAAAAAGCCAAAGCGGCACCATAAAACAAACTCCGGAACAAGTCCGGAGCCGTCTCTTTCACCTTTAGTCTTTGAACCAAGCCTTCATGATGCGAAGTACCCGGACTAGTTCCCCCTCGCCGATCACAAAGGGCACCATGGCGTACATGAAGTTCAAAAAGGGCCGGCTAAACACCCCTCGTTCCCGGGCGAACTGGGAAAAGCCTTCCAATACGGAGCTGTCATAGGTTTCGATGCAGACGCAGGCCCCCATGATGCGAACCTCCTTGATTCGAGGATCCGTAAAGTCCTCCATCTCTTCCCGGGTTATCTTCTCAATGCGATCCACCTTGGACATGTAATCTTCTTGTTCAAATATCTCAATGGATTCTAGGGCAACGGCACAAGCCAGCGGATTCCCCATAAATGTGGGCCCGTGCATCAGCGCCTTGGAAGGATCGTCACTGTAAAATCCCTGATATACCTTTTCGTTGGTCACCGTTGCGGCGTGACCGATGTATCCCCCCGTCAGCGCCTTGCCCAAGATCAAAATATCCGGCTCCACCTCATCTGCAACAAATCTGTGTCCCGTTCGGCCGAACCCGGTAGCCACCTCGTCAAAGATGAGGAGCACGCCATACTCATGGCACAGCTCTCTTGCCCTCTGCAAAAACTCCATTCCGTACATGCGCATCCCGGCGGCACCCTGCAAAAGAGGCTCCACCATAAAGCAATTTAATTTCTCATGATACTTTGAAAACGCCTCTTCCAAAGCCCGGATCTCCGTGGGGATATGAACCACATTTTGGCTTTCTCCATATGCCTTCAGCACAAAATGATAATCTTCATCGTCCCCCACTTCCATGGCCTTAAAGGTGTCCCCGTGATAGGCTTGATCCAGGGCCAGCACCATGGTCCGCTGCTCTTCTCCCCGGTTGACAAAGTACTGCAAGGCCATTTTTATGGCAACTTCCACCGCCACGCTTCCCGAGTCGGAAAAAAATGAATACTTCAAGTCTCCGGGAAGCCAGGTCTCCAGTTTTTCCGAAAGAGCAAGAGCAGGCTCATGGGTCAGGCCTCCCAACATTACATGGGAAAACTGACCCACCTGGGATACAAGGGCCCGGTTCAGCCGAGCATGCTTGTACCCGTGCATCATGCTCCACCATGAAGAGGTGGAATCAATCAACTTACCCTTATCGGTGTAAAGATACACCCCCTCTGCATCTAAAACCTTTAACGGCTCCTTCATGGTCTTCATTTGTACATACGGATACCAAATCATCACAACCTCCTATCTAGCAGTACATGGATTCCAGTAAATCCTGTGATATCTCCAAATTATCGTCCCCCGTCTTTACCCGGGCCAGGACTTTGACGCCCGTGATATGTTCACACATCTTGATATTATCTTCCTGCATCGGATCATCGGGAAGATAGCCATTGAAAATCATTCCTCTGACGGGTATGTTTCTCTGCTTCATGTAGAAGGCCGTAAGGCCTGCGTGGTTGATCGTCCCCAAGCCTGCATGGGCAACGATGACGCAACCCATCCCCAGGCTGGCAATGACGTCTTCCAGATAGATCTCCTGTTCATCAAATCGCAAGGGGCATATGATCCCCCCGGAACCTTCCACCGTAACGTAATCGTATTTGTCCGCCACCTTCTGGAAACCGTCTTTTACCACCCACATATCCACAGGATTTCCCTCCTGTCTTGCAGCCAGGTGGGGAGAAACCGCGGCTTCATACACATATGGGCACATTTCATCCACAGGCTGTCGTACCCCGGAAATCCGCTTCACCTCTTCCCCATCTCCGGGAATCAGCCTTCCTGCCCTGTCACGGAGATTGCCGCTCATGGCCGCCTTGTAGTAGGCCGGGTTCTTTCCGGCCTCTCTCAGTTTTTTCAGGATCAGGCCGGTAATGTAGGTTTTTCCCACATCTGTGCCGGTCCCGACAACAAAAAGGTGTTTACTCATCTTCATTCCATCCTGTCTTCTAGTAAGGTAGTCTTTCATCTTTTCTGATCACGGGAATCATCCGCTTTGCAATGATGGCCGCCAGTATGCACAGGACGATATCCCCGGGCACCGCAAGAAGAAATCCGTACAGGAACAGTGGCCACAGGCCCAGAGGCGTTCCCAGATAGAGATTGCTGATAAAATACAGGTGGACCATGCCCATGGCGTACACGATGATCAGGCCGGTAAAGTTGGCCAAGAGCAGCCGTCTGTAGTCGGGGTTACGCACCTTATTGGCTATGACACCTGTCACATAGGCGGCAACTGCAAACCCCACAATATATCCGAAGGTGGGCTTAAAGATGTATCCGATCCCCCCTCCTTCCGTAAAGACAGGGATTCCCGCCAGGCCCAAGGCAATATATACTCCCACGGCCACGGCACCTAATCTTCCCCCCAGGAGAAGACCTGCCAACATAGTAAACAGCAACTGGAGGGTAAAGGGAACTACCGGGATGGGCACCCTGATAAAGGCCCCCACGCAAATCAGCGCCGTAAACAGCGCGCACAGTATATAATCCTTCGTCTTAAGCTTTCTCAATGATGTTTCTCCCTGCCGGTCTCAGCAATCCATGGAATATCTCACATGCCCATGAACGGCCGTTGCCTCCATAAGCAACTAAAACAATACCACGATAGAGAAACATCGTCAACCAAAAAAATACACTGGTTGACAACTTCCGGGAAGGGTGACGTATTTAGTTTTTCATGAACAGGAAAAACAGGATCACGATGTCCTGGGCAAAATGTATCATCCACGCCCAAAAGAAACCCTTGGTTTCGTTGATGGATTTTGCGAGAAACCATCCGATAAACCCGGCCATGAGGGCACCTGCGATCCCGTTAGGGGCGATCCCGAAATAATGGACGCCCCCAAAGACGATGGCCGAGAGAAACTCGGATACCCGAGGGTCTCCGCCTTCATTGGCAACAATGGTCGTATAGGACAGGCGATAAATGACTTCTTCGGTAAAGGAGTTCATCAGGGCGAGGATGATCACTAAAGGGATCTCCGGGAAGAATCGAAAACTCAGCCCGTCGCCAAAGGCCACCTGGAAATACACCACCACAGCTGTCGCCAAAGTGATGATCGAGCCGATGGTCAAGCCGATCTTCTTCCAACCCTCACCCTCCTTGGGCTTCAATCCGATCAGCGCAACGGGTTTGACCGGGCCGTCTATCCGCTTAAGGTTAAAAAAGTTGAGTCGCAATTTGTCGGCAAGCAGGTAGATGACCAACAGGAAAACCAGGCTGACCACAACAGTCGAAAGTTCATATCCCACGTAGAAGTTGATGATATCTTTATCAAATACTCCTATCTTTAATAGGGGTTTCTTCATGAACAGCAGGAGCAGTCCGGTTGCTATCAAAGAGCAGACAACCACCGCCCCGATCCTCAAGTGTTTCATCACAGGCTCATCCTTTCCGACTGGATTGCACCAGCATTTCCCGCTTACCAGAATTTCTTCGGATACATGCCCTTGTCCTTCATGGACTGGAGTGCCATGACCACATCCTCTTTGTCTTCCTTGTAGGTCACCCCGAACCAGCGGTCGGGGGACTTAAGAACGGTCACCACCGCCTTGCCCTCCTTGATCAACTGGTCCGTCACTCCGGGAATGGGGTACTCGCACTTCAAAGGATCCTTGTCCAGGTTTTCATCTAAAAATGCCGGAAAGCGATCCCACAGTTCGTCCATCATTTCCCCGGTGTAGCCCCAGAAGTTCATGGAAACCGGTGCTTCTTCGGGAAGGGCCTCCCAGGTGGCTCCCTCGTCTTCTGTAAAGGCGATGGCGTCCTCCAGCTCTTCTCTGCGCATGATCTTCTTTCGCTCCACAATGTGGGAAAGGTGATCTTCTTCATCCACCCGGCATACACCTCTGGCCACGTGGCCGTTTTCTGTAATGGTATTCTTTAGAGCATAGGCGACCATGGCAAAGGAGTAGGGTGTCTTCGGATCCTCCGCCCCTCTCTTCTCCAGAAACTCGTACATGGTCATAAAGGCACTGGCCCCGTAGTAGTCATCGGCGTTGATCACCAGAAAGGGACCGTCCACCAGATGGCGTGCGGACATAATGGCATGGGCAGTGCCCCAAGGCTTGATGCGCCCTTGGGGGATTTGATAGCCCTGAGGAAGATCTTCCTGCTTCTGGAAGGCAAATTGCACGTCCATATGCTTTCCCGCCCCCGGCTCAATCAACTGACGAAATGCCTCTTCCATCTCTTCTTTGATGACGAAGACCGCCCGCTTGAATCCCGCCATCATGGCATCGTAGAGGGAAAAATCCATGATGATCTCCCCCTCCGCTGTAATGGGGTCGATCTGCTTCAGGCCGCCGTACCGGCTACCCATCCCTGCCGCCATGATGATCAGTGTAGGTTCTTTCATATCTGTATCTCCTTTGTTCTATTTTATCCACTTGGAATATTATCACAGGGGGCGCTCATCTTCAAGGCTTTGGGGCCGGCCTCACGGTCCGCGGTGTTGAGATCTGACCGACTCGGCTGAAATTCTGGGAATTAGACATATGGAGGCAGGGCAAGGGATTGTTTTCACATCATCTGCCTTGTGATATAATGATTCGAGCGCGAGAGAAGAAAGGATGTGGGTGAAATGCGAATATATGTCATCGGCTTCATGGGTACCGACCGAGTCTCAGTGGCCAGGGAGGTGGCCCGGAAAAAGGGATATGAATTCCGTCACATGGATGAAGAGATCCAGGAGCGAGACGGACGGACGATCCTTCGCATGTGCATGACCATGGGCGAGCACGAGTATCGAAACAAGGAGTATGAAATGCTCAGAGAGTACGACCAAATGGACGATATCGTGGTGGCCTGCGGGGAAGGGGTGGTCCACGACAAGCAATGTTCCGACTTCCTGAGAAGGGGCCGGGTGGTGGTGGTCCGGGAAGATCCGGATGCCATGTGGGAGCGTGCCCGGCAAGATGACAGCCTGCCCTATGCCTTTCTTCGCACCGGTTCGCCGGAAGAGAGAAAGAGAAAATTTATGGAGCTTTACCAAATTCGAAAGCCCCTATATGAGCAGTTTAAGGAGGAGGAAAAATGATTAGAGCAGGAGAAGATGCCCAGAAAGATGTGGCTATCGCCATCGCGGATCTGATGATGTCCGCTGCAAAGACCGCCCCCAAGGGAAGCGGAGCAGATAAGATCATCGCCATTACCCTGACGGGGAAAGACAAAGATGCTCTTACTGACAAGATGAGGGAGCGAGGAAAGGAACTGGGCCACGATTTTTTCATTCGAGATGCGGGCAACATCGACCATTCCTACTGCATCGTTCTTCTCGGTGCCATCGATGTTCCTTTGGCATTGGATAACTGCGGCATGTGCGGCTTTCCCAACTGCGGGGAATCCAAAAAGGCCGGTGCCCACTGTGCCTTCAACGTGACAGACCTGGGGATCGCTTTGGGTTCTGCCGTTTCCATCGCAGCGGACAACCGCCTGGATAACCGGATCATGTACTCCGCAGGCAGGATCGCCATGGAGATGGGATTGTTTGACGCCAATGTGACCATCGCCTTCGGGATCCCCCTATTCGCCTCGTCTAAAAGCATATTCTTTGACCGAGCACCGGGGAGCGTCCTGGTATGATCACAGAAACCACCACCAACTTGGAAAAGCCGGACATTCGGGCAAAGAAGGCTTGGAGAGTGACCAGGCTCATCAGCTTCGTTGTCTTTCTTCTCCTCGCCCTTGGGGCAAGCATCGGCACCACCCTTTGGTCATCTGAAATGATGGATTCCGGCTATCTCCCCACGTTGGTCTACATCGTTTCCGCTCTGGTGGTACTCTGGCGGCTTCTGGCATTGATCATCTATCCTGCCATCGAGTATCGTCAATGGTTCTACTCCATATCCGAAGACAGGGTGGAGATCCGCCACGGGATTTTCTTTATCAAGAACAGCATCATCCCCATCATCCGGATCCAGCACGTCACCGTGGAGCAAGGACCCATTTATCGCCGTTTCGGCCTACACAACGTAGTCATCTCCCTTGCCAGCGGCAATTTTCAGATCCTTGGATTGAGCCGGGACAAAGCGGAGGAGATCAGCAAAAACCTGAATCACCGCCTCTATGTCAGGCTGGAATCGGAGGACAAGATATGAAGTTCGGCCCCCAAAGAGGACATTTCCTCTACATCTTTGAGCGATTCTTTGTCACCTTCGGCCTCTTGGTTTTGATGGTCGCCTTTTTCCTCATCACCGGAGAATGGCGGGTGCTGATGAACTACATCACCCTTCCCATCATCGCCGTCATCGGCCCTGTGGCCAGGATCTTGGATTACCTCTTCACCTACTACAGCATCTCCGATGAAGCCCTCTTCATCAACAAGGGGATCTTGAAAAAAAAGAACACGGAAATTCCCCTATCCACCATCACCAACGTGGACTATTCCCAAGGGGTCATCCTTCAACTTGCCAATGCCTATACCATCACCGTGGACACCGCCGCCACCATTTCCGCACAAAACCGGTCCAAGGTCAAGCTGACCCTCAAGGGGGAAGATGCCCAACGGGTGAAGGCCCTACTTCTCGCCGACAAACAGGCGACAGCCGGAGAGGGCCCGGTAGAAGCGAGGGAAACTCCTTTGGAGCGCTCCGTTCCCCAGGGGGAAATCCTCTCTGTCACCCACGCCTCCCCAAAAGAGATCATCCTCATGGGTATTATGGAGGCAAAATTAGCTGTTCTGGCCCAGCTTTTTTCCATTGTTGTGGTCGTCATCACCTTCGGCTCCATGCTGTTCATGGGCAGACAGGTGGATGGCGAAGAGCTGATCATGGACCGGATCCTTCAGATTTCCGGCGTTGCCTTGATCGTTTTGGTGGTCTTGGTGGTCTACGCCATGGGCTTTATCGTGGGCGTGCTGAAAGCCATGCTAAAGTACTACAACTTCCGCATCACCAACCGGAAGGATTCCATCTTCATCGAGTACGGCCTTCTCACCAAAAAAACCCACACCTTGATGAAGAAGAAGGTCAGCGGCGTGCAGTTTAAGCAGCCTCTTCTGATGCGATTGTTCAAGTGCGGTGTCCTCCATGTATTTGCCGTAGGCTATGGCAATAACCCCGAAGAGGGGGATGTGACATCCATACTCTTCCCCTATCTGAAGGCCTCGGCTCTGGACAACTTTATCGCCCATCACCTTCCCGGCATGGGGAGGGAAGAGGAGATGGTAAAGGCCGAGAAACGCTCCCTTCGATACTTTTTCATCGCCCCTCGCTTTTTCGTAGCCATCTACGTTCTGGCTCTGGGGATCTTTGCCAACTTTCTTCCCGTTGCCGTCCCGGGGACGGCTGCCCTGTTCTTTGACCTGGGGTGGATCATCGGAGGGGTCATCTTCCTCATGGTCATTGGATCCATTCTCCTGGAGTATAGGAACACCGGCATCTTTGCCAACGAAAACTGCACCGGCCTTTCCTCCGGTGGCTACACCAAAAATCGCACCTTCCTCTACACCCACATGATCGAATCCCTAACCGGTTCAGGCTCTGTCTTCAAGAGGAGGAAGGGCATCCTGACCATCAATGTGGGGATATGGGGCTCCAAGCTGAATGCTTCCCACAAGGTGCGCAACCTGGAGGCTTCCGCCCTGGAAAACGTCAAGTCCCACATCGTGTACTGATGTGGGAATGCCTGGGGTAAGGTCGTAGATATCCGGGGGCTCTGGTTATTTTTCGGGCCAGAGAAGACCACTAAATTGTAGTTTATCTTTCATT
>JBMNVE010000010.1:0-36307 GCA_050946655.1 Anaerovoracaceae bacterium | reverse complement strand
AGGAGAAGATGATGAAAACATTGAAGGAAATCAGGCCGGGGCAGACGGTAAAAGTGCAGAAGCTCCATGGAGAAGGCCCTTTGAAGCGCAGGATCATGGACATGGGCATTACCAAAGGGGTGGAAGTGCATGTGCGAAAGGTTGCCCCTCTAGGCGATCCCATGGAAGTCACGGTGAGAGGATATGAATTGTCCATACGAAAAGCCGAGGCGCAGAGCATAGAAGTAGATGATAGCATGCAGGAGGTGCAATAATGTCCATTACCATAGCCCTTGCGGGAAACCCCAATAGCGGTAAGACAACACTGTTCAATGCCTTGACCGGCTCCAATCAGTTTGTTGGAAACTGGCCGGGCGTGACGGTAGAGAAGAAAGAAGGAAAGTACAAAGGGGATAAGTCCGTTAAGATCGCAGATTTGCCGGGCATATATTCTCTGTCCCCATATACTCCCGAGGAAATCGTCGCCAGAAATTACCTGGTGGGCCAGCGGCCCGACGGCATCCTGAACATTGTGGACGGCTCCAACCTGGAGAGGAATCTGTATCTGACTACACAGTTGATGGAGATGGGGATCCCCGTGGTGGTGGCAGTCAACATGATCGATATCGTGAAAAAGAACGGAGACAAGATCGACATCAAAAAACTGTCCAAGAATCTTGGATGTCCGGTAGTGGAGATTTCCGCCCTGAAGGGAGAAGGAGTTGTCGCGGCGGCAACCATGGTAATCAACGAGGCCAAAGAAGGGAAGGTGGTCGTTCCCCCTCATCGGTTCAACGGGAGCACGGAGCATGCCATTGCTCACATAGAGGAAGCGGTGCTTCACGATCTTCCCGAGAAGCAACAGCGTTGGTATGCCATCAAACTCTTTGAGCGAGATGAGCAGGTTGCTCGGCAGCTAAAGTTGGACAAGAGCACCCTGGAGCACATAGAAGTTGATATTAAACGCTGCGAAGAGGAAATGGATGACGATGCTGAGAGCATCATCACCAATGAAAGATATCAATACATAGCATCCATAATTGACGGATGCTATGTGAAGAAGAATAAGCATGCCCTGACCACTACGGACAAAATAGACAGAGTGGTGACCAATCGATGGGCGGCGCTGCCAATATTCGCCGCGGTCATGTTTGTGGTATACTATATCTCTGTCACCACGGTGGGGACTATCGTTACGGATTGGGCCAACGACGGTCTCTTTGGAGAAGAGTGGAAGTTGTTTGGCTTGACCATACCGGGAGTGCCCACTGTAGTCAGCGGATGGCTGGAAGCTATCGGTGCGGCCGCATGGCTGAAGGCCCTCATCCTTGATGGGATCATCGCCGGTGTCGGCGCGGTCCTTGGGTTTGTTCCTCAGCTCCTTGTATTGTTTATCTTCCTGGGATTCTTGGAAGCTTGCGGATACATGGCGCGAGTGGCCTTTATCTTGGATAGAGTTTTTCGCAAGTTCGGTCTTTCAGGCAAATCCTTCATCCCCATGCTCATCGGCTCAGGGTGCGGGATACCGGGAGTCATGGCTTCCAGGACCATAGAAAGCGAAAGAGATCGAAGGATGACCATCATCACTACCACCTTCATTCCCTGCGGTGCCAAACTTCCGATCATCGCCTTGATCGCAGGAGCCTTGTTCGGCGGAGCATGGTGGGTGGCTCCCAGTGCATATTTCCTGGGCATCGGCGCCATCGTCGTATCGGGGATCATCCTGAAAAAGACAAAGGGCTTTGCCGGTAAAGTAGCACCCTTCATTATGGAACTGCCGGCGTACCACATGCCTACAGCAGGTATCGTCCTCAGATCCATGTGGGAGCGAGGTTGGTCGTTCATCAAGAAGGCGGGGACCATTATCCTGCTGGCCACGATTTTCGTTTGGTTCACATCCAGCTACGGTTGGAAGGACGGCGCCATTGCGGCTGTGGAAATGGATGATAGTATCCTGGCCGCCATCGGGAACATTCTGGCACCTATCTTTTCTCCCTTGGGATGGGGAGATTGGAAGGCTGCAGTGGGGACGGTCACCGGCCTCATCGCCAAGGAGAACGTAGTGGGGACTTTCGGCGTCCTGTACGGCGGAATGGATGAAGTGGCAGAAGACGGCGCGGAAATATGGGCACAGCTTCGTCTGGCCTTCACGGCACTGTCGGCTTACTCCTTCCTGGTCTTCAATCTTCTCTGCGCACCCTGCTTTGCTGCTATCGGTGCCATCAGAAGGGAAATGAACAACTGGAAGTGGACGGCGTTTGCCATCACATATCAGACGGTATTTGCCTATGCCATCGCATTTCTTGTATATCAGTTGGGCCTCCTCTTTACCACAGGAGCCTTCACCATAGGCAGCGTGATTGCCATCCTGGTGCTGATCGGCCTAATTTACCTGCTGGCCAGGAAAGAGAGAAAAGGCAGCCGACTGCAAGGAGAAATTGCGGCAGAACACAACTGACCGCAGTAGGTCTCCGGAAAGGAGAAGAAAGTGTTTGAGTTTTTCGCAAATCA
The DNA here is from genome assembly GCA_050946655.1 of Anaerovoracaceae bacterium. GTDB lineage: Bacteria > Bacillota > Clostridia > Peptostreptococcales > Anaerovoracaceae > JAXGRD01. The sequence continues at coordinate 33,817 of JBMNVE010000010.1, read as the reverse complement.
TTGGGGGAGCATGCTGGCAGGAGGGATCGTTCTGATCGCTGTGATCCTGGTCATCGTAAAGATGGTCAAGGATAGGTGCGCCGGAAAATCATCCTGCGGATGCGGAAGCGGATGTAGCGGCTGTGCCAATAGCGGATGCAGCAGTTGGCCTGGTGACAAAAGTTAATTAGCGGAGTGGCGCCGGAAAAAGGCGCCTTCCTTTCAACAGGTGGTTAGCATATGCTAACTAAATAAAACGGTAATTCACAGTATCTAAACGAAAGGAGGATACCATGAGTGTAGTCATCGTAGGAGGAAACGACCGAATGGTGAGACAATATAAGAGTCTGTGCGAAGAGTATAACTGTAACGCAAAGGTGTTTACGCAGATGAGCAACGGCCTGAAGAAAAACATCGGAAACCCGGATATGGTGGTGCTGTTCACAAACACCGTGTCCCATAAAATGATCCACTGTGCAACCAGTAAGATCAAGGGAAGCAAAGCCATTATAGCCAGGGCTCATTCCAGTTCTTTGTCCGCATTGCGTGCGATCTTGGAGGAGCATGCGCCTGTGGAGGCTTAAACGTGTCAGAAGAAATGATCATTAGGCATGGTGCGCCCACTTTGGCGGGGATCAAAACGGGGAATCTGTTTCTCTGCATCTTTCAGGATGAAGAAGAGTTTTTTGCCCATGTTAGGCGGTTCAATAGCAAGTTGAACACAAAAGGAGTAATGCTGATCCCTCTTCGCATTAGAGGGAATCGGGCCTTAGTCTATATTTTTCGCCCGCACCAGCTGAAGAGAATTTTGATGAGCGAAGAAGTGAAACTGTTCTTATCCGGTATGGGATACAGGCGAATGTCCATAAAAGAGACACTTCGCCGGCTATCACAGAAAATGATGGAAAGTGAGGAATTCCCCCATGAAATCGGGATATTTCTCGGATATCCCCTGGCGGATGTAAAAGGTTACATGAAGCATAGGGGAAAAGACGCTAAGTTTGGCGGTTGCTGGAAGGTTTACTCTGACGTAGAAACGGCGACCGAAACATTTCTTCGATACAAAAAATGTACAAACATTTACTGTGAAAAGTACGCTGCGGGAATACCGCTCTATGAGCTTACGGTAAACCAAAGGCGGAAAAAACAAAGAAAGGAAGTAGTATGAAGAAGGTAGCAGTAGTTTATTGGAGCGGTACAGGAAATACGGAGGCCATGGCAAATGCTATAGCTGAAGGCGCAAAAGAAGCCGGTGCCCAGGTGACGGTGTTCAATACGACAGGGTTTTCCCCTGAAGCCATGGATGACTTTGATGCCGTCGCTTTCGGTTGCCCCTCCATGGGTGCCGAGGTCCTGGAGGAGATGGAGTTTGAGCCCCTCTTTGAATCCTGCAAGGGGAGATTGACCGGCAAGAACATCGCTTTGTTCGGATCCTATGATTGGGGAGACGGGGAGTGGATGCGCAACTGGACAGAGGTGTGCGAAGACGCAGGCGCAAATCTGGTTTGCGAAAGTTTGATTTGCCATCTTGATCCTAAAGAAGATGATGTAAAGAATTGTAAGGAGATGGGGGGTGCTTTGGCATAGGATATAGTTTCCAATCCACGAGATGTGTAGTATAATACCCCCATACAATAAGGAACGGAGGGGAGAAATGCTCACATTAGAGAAGTTCGAAGAAGCGGTGGAAACCGTTCAAAGGATCACGCAGGAAACTAAGTGTATATCCAGTAGATATTTCAGCGGACAGACCGGCAATAAAGTATATTTCAAGCCGGAGAACATGCAACTTACGGGAGCATACAAAGTCCGCGGAGCATATTATAAAATCAGCACGTTGACGGAGGAGGAGAGGAGCAGAGGATTGATTACTGCTTCTGCCGGGAATCACGCCCAAGGAGTTGCGTATGCAGCCAAGGCGTACGGCGTTTCAGCTACCATCGTTATGCCCCTCACCACACCTCTGATCAAAGTGAACCGAACCAGAGAATACGGTGCCACCGTGCTCCTACATGGGGATGATTATGATGCGGCATGTGCCAGAGCTTATGAACTGGCGGAAGAAGAGGGGTACACCTTCGTTCATCCCTTCGATGATTTTGATATAGCTACCGGTCAGGGGACGATCGCCATGGAGATCATCCAGGAGATCCCCACGGTGGACTATATTTTAGTTCCCGTAGGCGGAGGGGGCCTTGCAACGGGTGTTTCCACTCTGGCAAAGCTTTTGAACCCCAGCATCAAGGTGATCGGTGTGGAGCCGGAAGGGGCGGCCTGTGTTAAGGCCTCTTTAGAGAAGGGGCAGGTGGTCAGTCTTCCCGCCATCAACACTATCGCCGACGGTACGGCGGTGAAGAAACCGGGGGAGAAGATTTTTCCCTATCTTGCCGAGAACCTGGACCGTGTCATTACGGTCGAAGACCAGGATCTCATCGTTGCTTTTTTGGATATGGTGGAGAACCACAAGATGGTGGTGGAGAATTCCGGTTTATTGACGGTGGCGGCCTTAAATCAGTTGCCGGCAGAAAACAAAAAAGTCGTTTCTATCCTCAGCGGAGGAAATATGGATGTGATCACCATGTCCTATGTGGTCCAGACAGGACTCATCGCCAGAGACAGAGTGTTTACGGTGTCCGTCCTTCTTCCGGATAAGCCGGGCGAGCTTGCCCGCATCTCCGCTATTCTGGCGGAATTGTCCGGAAATGTCATTGAACTGGAACACAATCAGTTCGCTACCCCCAACCGTACGGCGGCCGTTGAACTTCGGATCACCCTGGAGGCCTTCGGTACGACCCACAAGCAGGAAATTCTGGACAGGCTGAAAAGCGAAGGGTACAGGCCCAGGGTTTGCAGTCCTTTCTTGGATAACGCCTGCGAGATTGTTTGAGGGCAGAGATGCTTTGGGATGATCTTGCAAAACTGGTAGAAGAAGTGCGCCCCTTGCTTGATGCCAATGGGAGCGCTCTTTCTATTGAGGATCCGCATGGCAATACCATATTTGTCAACGAAGCCTATGAAAAAATGATGAGCCGAGGGCGGAAAAATCTGGTTTCGGAGGGGCGAGACATCGTCAAAGACGGGGTTAAGGTAGGAAGGCTGATTGTCCATCACGATATCACCCAGATCAACCGGCTTCACGAGGAGCTGGACCGGCTCAACGAAAAATTGCGAAAGTCCGAAGGAACGTATACCTTTGACCATATCGTAGGGAAGGATCCGGAGCTGCTAAAGACCATAAAAATCGCAAAGGAAGCTGCCGTGACCCCTGCTACGATTATGATCCGAGGGGAAAGCGGCACGGGAAAGGAAATCTTTGCCAATGCCATCCACAATGCCAGCAACCGGCGCCATGAGAAGTTCATAAAAATCAATTGCTCCTCCGTTCCCGAGGAACTGCTGGAAAGTGAACTCTTTGGATACCGGGAAGGGGCTTTTACGGGGGCCCTCAGAGGAGGAAGGAAAGGGATCTTTCAAGAAGCCCACAGGGGGACCTTGTTTTTAGATGAGATCGGTGATGTTTCAAGCAAGATGCAGGTGAAATTGCTTCGCGTTCTCCAGGAGAAGGAGGTGTTGCCGGTAGGCGGTACGGAAGCGGTAAAAACAGATGTGCGGATCATCTGTGCTACCAACAAGCCTTTGGAGGATATGGTGCAGTGGGGAGAGTTTAGAGAAGATCTTTACTACAGGTTGAATGTCTTCCCCTTGTACATACCACCTTTGCGGGAGCGAAGAGGGGACATCGGGCCCATAGCTACTTCTCTGGTGTGGAAGTACAATCAAGTTTACGGTCGGGAAGTAATGGGGATCCAGGAAAAAGCCGTTGCACTCCTGGAGTCCCGGGATTGGCGTGGAAATGTGAGAGAACTGGAAAACGTCATTGCCCGGGGGATGATCAATGTGGAGGAAGGGGCCGGGCTTCTTTCCGAGGAAGATATAAGGGGAGCTCTTCACGAAGGGGAATTGAAGAAAGCTCCCGGGGGAGGCGGTCAAAAAATAGGAGAGGCCACGGGATGGGAGCCAAAAGAGGGCGCATCCCTGCAGGAGACTCTGGCTCAAGTGGAGCGTGACTGCATCCAAAGGGCCCTTGCCCAAAATAGAGGGGATAAAAACAAGGCTGCCTATGATCTGGGGATTCCCCTGCGGACCTTGTATCATAAGTGCAAGAAATTAGGGATATAGGCTTGCAACTTATTGCAAAATGCAAATATATGCAGCAAATTATTGCAAAATCCCCTTGAAAACCCCTAAAAATGCGCCTTTTTGTTTTGGCACAAGAGTTGCTCTATATTGGTGCAAGTTAAAAGCGAACCTTTTGGGAGGTAGAAAAATGGATTTTACTGCACTTAATGAATTTACGGAGAACTACTATAAAGGACTGGCAGACGGTGTATATGCGGACCCCATGCCCATCGACCCGGAGGAAACGGCCCTGGTATTGATCGATGTCCAAACCTGCCTGACGACAGAATATTTCACCGAAGGCTTCAAGGCCATGGGGATGGATGTTGAGCCCATGAAGCCGGTACTGGAGGCCATCGGAGAAAACATCAAGCCAACCATAGCAAACATTGAGAGGATATTAGGGGGATGCAGGGAGAAGGGCATCCGTCCTATCCACATCAAGATCGAATCCTACTTGCCGGATGCTAAGGATACAGGGCGGCTCCACGCCAGTGCAGGGATGTTCTATCCGCCGGGGAATCCCGCAACGGACTTTATGGCCCAGGCGGCTCCCTTGGATGGAGAGATCGTATTGAAAAAGACCTGTTCCGGCATCCATGTGGGAACCCCCATTGATCGCATCCTCAGGAATCTCAATGTGAAGAACGTCATCGTAGTGGGCTTCTATACGGATCAGTGTGTCAGCACGTCGGTAAGGGATCTTTCCGATCTGGGTTACAAGGTGGACCTGATATTGGACGCTACAAATGCCATGAGCCCGGAAAGGCACGAAAAGGCCCTTCAGGGGATTTCCAAGATATATGCAAATTCCGAGACGACGGATCAGCTGATGGAAAGAATCGAAAAGCTGTAGTGATAGGTGAACGAAATGCAGGATGAAATAACCAACCGTTTAATAGAAGAAGTCATTGGCTGGAGGAGACACTTTCACACCTACCCGGAGCTTTCCTTTGAGGAATTCGATACGGCGGAGTTCATTGCCTCGCAACTTTCGGAAATGGGATACCAGGTGGAGACCAAGGTGGGGGGTACCGGTGTGGTAGGCACCTTGAAAAGTGACTTGCCGGGAAAGGTAATCGCCTTTCGTGCCGACATGGATGCTCTTCCCATGATGGAAGAGACGGATCTTCCCTATGCCTCTGTCCGTACCGGGATCATGCATGCCTGCGGCCACGACTGCCACATGGCCATTGCCTTGGGCCTGGCAAAAGTCCTCAGTCTGGGGAGGGATCGATGGAAGGGCACCGTCAAGTTTGTCTTCCAGCCGGGAGAAGAAGCCAATGGCGGAGCCCGTTGTGTGATCAGTTCCGGTGCATTGGACGATGTGGATGCGATCTTTGCCCTGCACATGATGCCGGATCTTCCCACGGGGACCATTGGCATCAAGGAAGGGTATTTGTCGGCAACGGATGATGAGTTTGTCATCAAGGTGAAAGGGCGGGGAGCCCATTCTTCTGAGGCTTATCATGGAGTAAATGCCATCCTCGTTGCCTCCCACATCAACGTAGGGCTCCAATCCATTTTCAGTTCTGCCTTAAGCCCCCACGATGTGGCCACCTTTTCTGTCTGCACCATCAAGGGGGGAGATGCCATCAACGTGATCCCCGACAACGTGGAAATGACCGGGATGCTTCGCTGCATCAAGGAGGAAGACAAGCTGGCCCTTCGCAGCAAGATGGAAAAAATCGTAGAAAACACGGCAGCGGCCTACGGGGGTACAGCGGAAATCGATTTTATCCAAGGCTTTCCTGCAGTGAACAATGACCCTGCTTTAACGAAGGTCTTGGAAGAAGCAGGGGCGGCGGTGCTGGATGATGCTGAAAACATTATTACCATCCCCAGGCCCCACATGGGCTCGGAAGATTTTTCCTACTACCAGGAGAAGATGCCGGGAACCATATTCATGTTGGGTTGCCATGGAGAGGACACCGGAGATCATCCCCTTCATTCGCCCCATCTGGTGATCGATGAAGAATCTCTCCAATACGGGGTTAAGGTTTTTGCTCAAGTGGTAGAGATACTTAACGGTGTCCAATGACGGAGGATATAAAATAACGGAAAAGAAAAAGTCGGGCCTGGGTAGATGGCGCCGGTTTTTTCTATATACTTATTTCTCGAGCAATCAACTTGCCGGATAATTAGGATATTTTGTGGAAACGGCAGTGATGCCGGACAGGAGATGCAAGGTGTCCTTGGATTCCCCGTAAATCTTAACAATTTCTTCCTTTGTCAGATACTCTGCCATTACATGGATGTTTCTCATTCTTGTCCTCCTTTTATCTTTTATGGGATTCTCTTCTTTGCCTTTATATACAGCAAGGAGCGTGCCAACATTGGGAGTTTTGAGGAACAAGGGAAATGGCCGGTTTTGCCACTGCTGAAACAGAGAGTGGATTCGATATCGAATCGATAGAGAAAAAACAGAATTGAAATCGAATCAAATATGTTGACGATGAACGCCGGGAGGCATACAATGATGGGGAAGGCAAGGAGGAAGAAAGATGGCGTACAGACTTGAGGACACCTTTGGGCTTTCCCGGGTGATCGAACCGAAGAACAGTGTTCCGGTGACCGCGTGGAAGATCGATAACAATATGGAGATCTCTTCCGGGGAGTGTTTGGTCAGGCTAAAGAGCATCCACTTGGAAAGAGATAGTTTTCAGCAATTCTGCAATGATGCGGGCTTTGATGAGGGAAAGATCAGGGCGAAGATCCTGGACATGATTCACCGCCGTGGCAAGCTCCATAATCCCTTTACCAACAGTGGAGGGATGTTCTTTGGTACCATCGAAAGAATGGGTGAGGATTATGCCAGAGGGTCAAAATACAAAGAGGGGGATGATATCCTGGGCCTGGTGACCATTACGGCTCTTCCCATGAAACTTTCACGGATCACAAGAATCGATTACCATTACGGAGAGATCCGGGTAGAAGGCCACTGCGTCATATTTAGGGACTCCCCTATTTCGCAGCTGGTGCCGGGGCTGGAATTGAATTATACCATGGCGGCGCTGGACGAGGCAGGGTCGCTGTTTACCATATACAAGATGGCTCAGAAGGACGATCGCTACTTGATCATTGGAAAGGACATTATTTGCACCTTGATATACGGGGAGTGCATCCGCAAGGCCCTGGGGGAGCGGTGTCATATTTTGACGGTGCTGGATGTGGATGCAGTGGGAGGTCTGAGTGAAGATGAGGTGGAGAGCGCCTTGATGGGAACAGTGGACCAAGTCTTTATTCGGGATATTTCCAATCCTATCCGGATCTACAACGAGATCATGGGGCTGGGCTTGGGTCCGGTGGATTTCACCATCGAAAGTGAGGATATGCGCGGTGCGGAAGTGCTGGGGATCCTCTTGACCCGAGATCAGGGGGGAATATATTTCACCTCGGTAAAAAACAATTATTCCCAGACGGTTCTCATCGCCGAAAGTTTAGGAAAGGAAGTTGAGACGTTTTCTGTAGATCAGTACGATGAATCCTATGAAGAGTTTACGGTTTCTCTTCTTCGGGGAATGAAGGAAAAGCTTACGGCAGTGAACAGAATGTATGAGAAACTGGGTAGCGGGCAGAGGTTGGTGGAGAAGAAGGAAAACATCTATTCCGCGGAAAAAGCCGGGAAGGTGGAGGATTTCATCTATGCCAGTCCGGTGACGGAGGCCCTTTTGGAAGAGACCATCAACATTGCCGACTTTGATTGCAACGTGATCATCCAGGGAGAGACCGGTGTTGGAAAAGAAAAGATTTTGGAAGTGATCCATAAGAACAGCTCCAGAAATGCGGAGGCCTGTGTCAAAATCAACTGCGCCACCATACCGGAAAACCTGGCGGAGTCGGAGTTCTTCGGGTATGAAGAGGGAGCCTTTACCGGGGCCAGGGCTGCGGGAAAGAAGGGCTACTTTGAGATGGCCAACAAGGGGATACTATTCTTGGACGAGATCGGGCAACTGCCTATGGCCATGCAGAGCAAGTTGCTCAGGGTCCTTCAGGAGAACCGATTTTATAAGGTGGGAGGGACCAAGCCCATCGATGTGGACGTGCGGGTCATCTGTGCAAACAATGTTTCTCTCAGGGAGTTGGTGGAAGACGGACATTTCCGGGAAGACCTTTACTACCGGCTGAACATCTGTACCATTGAGGTTCCGCCCCTTTCCCAGCGTCCGGAGGATGTGGTGGTGCTGGCAAAAAGCTTTGCGGAGAAGTACTGTGTGCAATACGGGGTGGATAAGGAATTACAGGCCGACGCGGCTATCTTCCTGGCCAAGCAGCACTGGCAAGGAAATGTGCGGGAGCTGGAAAACTTGATCCACAGGGCGGTGATCAACGTGAAAGATCATTTGATCACGGCCAGGGACCTGGAAATGATCATGTCCGACAGCCTACTGGACAGCTTGGTCATCGATGTGCGCAAGGACATGCAGCGGGAAGGCCGGCTGGATTTCAATGAAATTGTTGCCAAACAGGAGGCCGCTTTGATCCGCTACGCCATGGAGAAGGGCGGAAGCACCAGAAAGGCGGCGGAGATGCTCAATATGACACAGGCCCAATTGATGCGAAAGAAGCAGAAGTACGAGATCTGACGAAATATAGCCTTTTGCAAGTTGAGTGGTTTTGTTGTATGATGAGGGCATGAAAAAAGCACTGAAGTTCGCATTTGTACAGGACATTCCTGTGATGCTGGGATATATCGTCATGGGCATCGCCTTCGGGCTGATGATCCAGGAGATCGGTTACAATTTCATATGGGCTTTGTTGATCAGTGCCCTCGTCTATGCGGGAACCATGCAGTTTGTGCTGGTGAGTATATTGTCCGGTGGGATGAATATATTTGCGGTGGTAGCCATTACGCTATCCATCAACAGCAGGCACATTTTTTACGGGCTATCTTTTTTGGAACGGTTCAAAGAGATGGGCAAGGCCTATCCCTATATGATATTTTCCCTGACAGACGAAACCTACGCGCTCCTTTGCGGGACGGAGATCCCGCCGGATGTGGACAAGAAGAAAGCTACACTGTTCATCGCCCTCCTCAATCAGTGTTGGTGGGTGCTGGGATCCACCTTGGGGGCCTTGACCGGTCAGTTGATCCAATTCAACACTGCGGGAGTGGACTTTGCCATGACGGCCCTCTTCGTGGTGCTGGCCGTAGAACAGTGGCTGGCGGCTAAATCCCATGTGCCGGCCATGATGGGCGTGGTCTGCGGTCTTTCTGCCCTTGTGATCTTTGGGCGGGAAAATTTCATCATCCCGGCATTGCTGGTTACCGTTGTTCTGCTTCTGTTGTTGCGGAAAAAGGGGGAGACGGCATGACCATGAGTTACACGGCAGCTATGGCTATCATTGCCGTAGTTGCAGGGGCAACGTTTTTTACAAGGCTGGTTCCCTTTGCCCTCTTTGGAAGGCAGAAAGAGCCGCCTAAGGTGATAAAGTACTTGGGAGGGGTTCTTCCCCCGGCGGTGATAGCCATTTTGGTGGTTTACTGCCTGCGGAACATCCGCTTTACCGGACTGAGCAGCCCGGGGGAACTGGGAACTTTTCTTCCCCCTTTTCTGGCCATCGGCATTGTCGTCCTTCTTCACTTGTGGAAGAGGAACAACCTGCTGAGCATCGGAGGAGGAACGGTATTCTACATGATTTTAGTTCAATTCGTATTTGTTTGATGAAAGGAAAATGAGATGAAACGATTTTCCTCCCTATGGATCGCAGTGATGCTGATCTGCGCTATCCTCATACCGGCGCCTGCCTTTGCAGTGGACGAGCAAAAACCGCCGGAACAGGTTTCCATCCTCTTTACCCACGACATGCATTCCCACTTGCAGCCCGCATCTTACACGGGAGAAGGGGGCTTTGCCAAGCTGAAAACGGGCATCGATCAAGTGAACGATGAATATCCGGGATCTTTCCTCTTTGACGGAGGGGATTTTTCCATGGGGACACCGTATCAGACCATATTTACAACGGAGGCTTCGGAGCTGGTCCTCATGGGTCAGATGGGATACGATGCTGTGACCCTGGGCAACCATGAGTTCGATTATAAGGCCGCGGGCCTTGCGGCCATGCTCAATCGAGCGGCAGGGAAAGACATGCCGGCTCTAGTTCAGAGCAATATCGACTGGAGCAGTACGTTTGCGGATAAAAAGCAAGGTGAGACCGGCAGAGAGCTTTATGCTGCCATGGCAAACTACGGTGCGGCGGATTATACGGTGGTGGAGAAAAACGGCGTGCGAGTGGCCGTGTTCGGGATCATGGGGGAAGAAGCTATCTCCAATGCTCCGGAGAGCGGGGTCACCTGGAGGGACGGAACACAGAGAGCCAAGGAGATCGTTGAAGAGATCCGCAGGAACGAGGATGTCCATCTGATCGTTTGTCTTTCCCACAGCGGTTTGGAGGAATCCGGGGATCGGGGAGAAGATGTGGAACTGGCTAAGGCGGTACCGGAGATCGATTTGATCATCAGCGGCCACAGCCATACCACCATGAAAAAGCCTTTGGTCCAGGGGAATACCACCATTGTTTCTGCCGGAGAGTACACCAAGGCTTTGGGCCATGTGGTCCTGAAAAGGGATGGAGATCGGTATAAGGTCGATAGTTTCCGTGCCATCCCCATGGATGATACGGTAGCCGGGGATGAAGACATCCAAAAAGCTGCCGACGACTACATTCCTCTGATCGACGAAACGTATTTCGCTAGGTTCGGCTATTCTTACAGCAGCGTGTTGGCCTCTTCCGACTTTGCCTTCAAGGACATTTCGCGCTTTGGGGAGAAGCAGGGGGAAGAACCTTTAGGAAACCTGATCTCCGATTCCTACATCTTTGCGGTGAAAGAGGCGGAGGGTGACAAGTACGAGAAGGTGGATGTGGCCGTCGTTCCGGCCGGCGTGGTGAGAGGTTCCTTTGGAAAGGGGGATATTACGGCAGCGGATGCATTCAATGTCAGCTCCCTGGGCATCGGACCGGACGGGATACCCGGATACCCGCTGGTGAGCATCTATCTTACCGGCAAGGAGATCAAGGCTATGGCTGAGGTGGATATCACCGTGTCTCCCAAGATGCCGGAGGCTAGGCTATACACCAGCGGTCTGGAATATGCCTTTAACGACCGCAGGCTCTTCCTCAACAGGGTGATCGACATTAAGTTAAGAGGGGAAGACGGCAAGAGGGAAAAACTGAAGAACGATCAATTATACAGGGTGGTGGGAGGCCTGTACTCCTGTCAGATGCTGGGAACGGTAGAAGAGGCGTCCAAGGGATTTCTTCCCATTAAACCCAAGGACAAAAAGGGGAAGGAAATCAAGGATTTTGAAAAACATATTATTTACGGCGATAAAGGAGAGGTGAAGGAGTGGTACGCCTTGGCCAGCTATATCGATGCCTTCTCGGATAATAAAATCCCACAGGCCTATAAAGGACCTGAGGGAAGAAAAGTGGACAAGACGGGATTCAATCCCTACACTCTATTGAAACAGCCCAACAATTTCGGCCTCATTGTAGGGGCGCTTGTGATGATCCCCATCGTCATCATCGTGGGCATCATCCTCTGGATCCGCAAGAGACGCCACGACAGGCGGGGATACGGCCGCAGCATGTTCAGAAAAATGCCCAAGCGCCGCGGCGGAAAACCGGTATTTAAGGAACGCAGGATTTCCAAGTGGAAGCGGCGGAGAAGCATGGGGAGAAGGCGGCGTTTCTAGAGCCTTCCCCGTTAGTCAAGGTCCACTCTGTTGAGTGTACCCCCGGAAAGCCAACTTGACAGGTTATCGGCACAAAGGGTGCAGATGATGTCCCTGGTTTCCTGGGGACACCAAGCGTTGTGGGGGGTGATGATGCAGTTGTCCATGCCCATCAAAGGGCTACCGTTTACCGGAGGCTCGTGGGAAAGGACGTCCGTTGCAAAAACGGTTATCTTCCCGGACCTGAGAGCGTCTGCCAGATCGTCCTCCTTGACTAGAGATCCCCTTGCCGTATTGATTAAACAGGCACCGTCTTTCATTTGAGAGATGGTGTCTTTGTTGATGAAGTGTTTAGTCTCCGGCGTTGCGGGGATGTGAAGGGACACAAAGTCCGAGGCCAGGGCTTCCTCGGGTGCCCGGCTGTAGATATTCACGTTCATGCCGAAGGCTTCCCCGATGGCCGCCACCTTCTTTCCGATGCTCCCGTACCCTACGATGCCCAGAGTTTTATCCTTTAAGAGATGTAAGGGTTTCAGCCAGTAGCAAAAGCCTTTCTCCCTGTCCCAACCGCCTCCGTGGACATGGGCGTTGTGCAGGCCCACATGATTGGTGGCTTCCAGGATCAGAGCGAAGGTGTGTTGTGCTACTGCATCGGTGGCATACCCGGGTACGTTGGTGCAGGCGATGCCTCTCTCCTTTGCGGCGGCAATATCCAGGTTATCCGTCCCCGTTGCGGTGACGCACATGAACTTTATGGAAGGGTGGGCATCCATGATCTCTCCGGTCATGTTCAATTTGCTGAAGTACACCGCCTCCGCATCAGCGATGCGAGAAGATATCTGGTGCGGCTCTGTCCTGGGATATACCCTCAGGTCTCCCATGGCCTCCAGCTTTTCCCAACTGAGGTCGCCGGGGTTGATGGTTTCCGCTTCTAGAATCACGATTTTCATCTTGGTCTCCATTCCGCCGCTTTGGGCGGCACAATTCTTGTTGTATAGTGGTGGCTAGAGGATATTCTACCGTAAAACCCTTTCTTCGTCCAGCGGGTGCCGGCAGCCTTGATCATTTCTTTCAAAGTTGGGATGAGGGGATGCTTATAGCCACAGCGGTCATTGCATCCACGCGGATCTATCAAAAAAAAGAATTATGATCACTGACATAGCGGGGGACCGTGGGTGCCGAGAAGGTTTCTGTACATTTGAGGCGTTTTCGGGGCAATTAGTTAGGAAACTGTGGCTGGCTGTTCAGGGTGCCGGGCGGTTTTCTGTACATTTGGTGTTTTTTCAAGACAATTAGTTAGGAAACTGCAGAGGAGGCTCGAGCATCCAGGGCAGTTTTCTGTACATTTAAGGTGTTTTCAGGGCAATTAGTTAGGAAACTCCGGCGAACGGCCAGAGGTACCGGCAAGGTTTCTGTACAATATGCCCTATATATGCTGCCGATGTACAGAAACTGCCGGCTGAGGGTACCTGTCTTTAGCCCGGGAGGACAGTTGCCCGGTGGGAAGTTGAAAACCGTTGGGGCATGTGCTATACTTCGGACAAGAAATGAGGCGGGGGACTATATGGACATTATTATCGCGGCGACGCGGAACAGACATAAGATAGAAGAAATCGATGCCATCACAAGGCTGTTCGGCATGGAGGTGATTTCTCGGGACGAAGCCGGCGTTCCGCCTTTTGAGGTGGAGGAGACGGGGACGACCTTCGAGGAAAACTCGTATATCAAGGCGTTGGAGATCATGAGGGCCAGCGGAAGGGCGACCATCGCAGATGATTCCGGCCTGGAGGTGGACTGTCTGGATGGCGCCCCTGGGGTGTATTCCGCTCGTTTTGCGGGAGTGGAAGGGGACGAAGCGGATGGAGCCAACAATAAGAAGCTCATGGACTTGGTGAAGGATGTGCCCCACGAGAAAAGGACGGCCCGGTTCGTTTCGGTGATCACCATGGTCTATCCCGATGGCAGGACGTTGTCGGCCAGGGGAGAGGTGGAAGGCCACATCATCCCGGAAGAGAGAGGCTCGGCGGGCTTCGGGTACGATCCAATGTTTATCCCTCTAGGCTACGACATCACCTTCGGTGAGTTTGCGCCGGAGGAGAAGAACAAGATCAGTCATAGGAGGAACGCTCTGCAGAAGTTGCAGGAACTACTGAGGAAAGAGGAGGCGCGATGAAAGACCGTGTGTTAAGGATGCTTTCCTTGGGGATCCGGCAGTTCAAGGACCCATATTATCAGGGATTTGCAGCACAGCTTTCCTTTTATTTCATTCTTTCCATTGTACCCATCGTGATTTTGATTTCTCAGATTTTGGGACATTTCCTGCAAACGTCCATCGATGATGCCATGGGCTGGATCCTGGGCTACATTGAAGGAGACCTGGCGGAAACCATCAAATCCATGCTTTCCTATAAGTCGGCCGGTGCGGTCAATGCGGCATACGTGGTCATCGCCCTGTGGTCTGCATCCCGGGCCCAGTTTTCCATGCTCAGGCTGACCAACTTTACCTATACCAAGGGGGAATCCATGGGAAGAGGTTACTGGAGAGACCGGATCAGAGCCATGCTCACCATGGGGGTGACCATCATCATCATCATCATCTCTCTGGTGGTTCTTTTGTACGGAGGGAAACTCTTGGAAATGGTCACGGACATGAAGGAGATTTGGATCTTCCTCAGATGGCCCATCGCCTTTGCCCTCTATTTCTTCATGATCGGCTTCAATTACTACATGATCCCATCCAAGAGGGTCAAGATAAAAGAAATAATCCCGGGCAGCGTATTTGCTTCCGTGGGATTACTTCTTGTCACGCTTTTCTATTCGTTTTATATCGATCGAGTGGCCAATTACGACCTTCTCTACAGCTCTCTGGCCAACGTGGTGGCCCTGCTGTTCTGGTTCTATTTCCTGGCGTGGGTAGTGGGTCTGGGCGTCATCGTCAACAAGGTTTGGATGGACACCGGCCCCCAATGTTGCTACCGAGAAGTTACTTGATGACCCTGACTCTGAGGATCCCTTCCACCTTCAACGCATATTTCAAATCGTCATAGCTGGCATCGCCGTCGATATCCATCAGGGTACAGGCGTATTCGCCCTTGCTCTTGTTGGTCAGATCCCGGATGTTGATGTTCAGGTCCGCCATGATCGCCGTGATCTTGCCCAACATGGCGGGGATATTTCTATTGAGGATGCAGACTCTGGAACTTGCATCCCGGTTTAGTGCACCCAGTGAGCAGGCAGGGTAGTTGACCGAGTTGGCGATATTACCGTTTTCGATGTAGTCCATCAGCTGGTCTGCGGCCATGGTGGCGCAGTTATCCTCCGCTTCTTCAGTGGAAGCACCCAGATGGGGGGTGGCAATGACCCCTTTTGCTCCCAGGACCTTGTCGTTGGGGAAGTCCGTCACATAGTGCTTCAATTTTCCCGATGAGAGGGCATATAGGAGGGCATCGTCGTTGACCAGAGTATCTCTTGCGAAGTTCAGGAATACGGCACCGTCCTTCATCTGCGCCAGACGGCGGCTGTCGATCATACCCTTGGTGTCATCGTTTACCGGCACGTGGATGGTGAGATAGTCGCACTGGGGAAGAAGATCCGCAAGGTCACTGATCACAGGAATGGTATTGGATAGGTTATGAGCTGCCTCCAACGTGATGAAGGGGTCGTAACCTAAGACATTCATGTTGAGATTTTGGGCGGCATTGGCCACCATAACGCCGATGGCCCCCAGGCCGATGACCCCCAGTGTTTTCCCCTGAATTTCATTTCCCGCAAACTGACTCTTTCCCTTTTCCACGGTAGGCTTCACGTCCCCGTTGAGGGTGCTGCACCAGTCCATAGCGCTGGGGATGTTTCGCGCCGAAAGAAGCATGCCAACAAGGACCAGTTCTTTTACCGCGTTGGCATTGGCTCCCGGTGTATTGAACACCACGATGCCTTCTTCCGCATATCGCTGGATGGGGATGTTGTTGTATCCGGCTCCGGCTCTGGCGATGGCCCGAAGGTCCGGCCCAAAGCTCATCTTGTGCATGTCGGCACTTCTTACGATGATGGCATCCGCCTCTTCGGGGCTTTCCACCATGGTGTAGTCGTCACTGAAACGAGACAGGCCGACGGGAGATATCTTGTTCAACGTTGCAATTTTATACATTTATTCACCTCATTCTTCATATGTACAAGGCCAATTATACCACTTTACCCAAAACACGTAAAGTGATATAATATCTGCTTGAAGTAGTAGTTTTTGCACACGGAGGAATAAATATTGAAATACGATCGAGCATTTAATTTTTCTGCCGGACCATCCATGCTTCCTCTGGAAGTCATTGAGGATGCGGCATTGCACTTGCCCAATTATCAGGGTTGTGGCGAGTCGGTCATGGAGATGAGCCATCGCTCCAAGGAGTTTACCGAGATATTGCAGGCGGCTGAGGAGAACTACAGGAAGTTGCTGGCCATCCCTGAGAATTATAAGGTCCTGTTTCTTCAGGGGGGAGCGACTTTGCAGTTTGCCATGGTTCCGATGAACCTGATGACCAAATCCGGGAAGGCCGATTACATCATCAACGGCACATGGGGCAAAAAGGCGGCAAAGGAAGCGGCCAAGTTGGGGGATGTCAAGATCGTCGCCTCTTCGGAAGAGGATAACTTCACCACAGTGCCCAAGGTGAAGAAGGAAGACTTCCGGGAAGATGCGGACTACGTGCACATCACCTACAACGAGACGATCCAGGGCAACCATTTTTCCTACGTTCCGGATACGGGGGGCATCCCTTTAGTAGCGGACATGTCTTCCTGCATCCTCTCCGAAGAAATCGATATCAACAAGTTTGCCCTTATCTATGTGGGTGCCCAAAAGAACGTGGGCCCTGCCGGGGTGACCATCGTCATTATCCGGGATGATTTGCTGGGTAACGCAGGGGGAGATTGTCCTGCCTATTTGGATTACCAGGTCCATGCCGATAACGACTCTACCTACAACACCCCTCCCTGCTTCGGTATCTACATAGCGGGAGAAGTGTTCAAAAAAATATTGAAGACCGGTGGGGTATCAGCCATGCATCAGCTGGATGTAGAGAAAGCTGCCAAGCTTTATGACTTTATTGACAGCAGCAGCCTTTACACGGCCCCGGTAAAGAAGGAAGACCGATCCCTGATGAACGTGGTGTTCGTCACAGGAGACGGGGATATGGACAAAAAATTCGTAGCCCAGGCCAGAGAGGCCGGCTTACATAACCTGGGTGGACACCGATCCATCGGCGGCATGAGAGCCAGTATCTACAATGCCATGCCCATGGAAGGAATCGACGCCCTTATCGCATTTATGAAGAAATTTGAGGAAGAAAATAAGTGAAGTATTTAATCATTGTGCCCGATGGTGCCGGAGACGATCCGATCCCGTCACTGGATGGCAAGACACCGCTGGAAGTATCGGATATCCCTGTGATCAATGAACTAGCATCAAAGGGGGAGGTGGGTATGGTGAAGACCATCCCCGACGGGGTGGCCCCCGGCAGCGACGCGGCCAATCTGTCCGTCATGGGATTCGACCCGGGAATTTATTTGACGGGAAGATCCCCGCTGGAAGCAGCCAGTATCGGTGTGGAGATGTCGGATACCGATGTGGCATTCAGAACCAACCTGGTTACCCTTTCCGGTGACGGCCCTTTTGAGGAATTGATCATCCAGGACCACAGTTCGGGAGATATTTCCACAGAAGAAGCGGATCAGTTGATCCGGGCGGTACAGGAAGCCTTCGGGAATGAAGAGGTGGAATTTCACACCGGGGTCAGTTATCGCCACTGCATGATCCACCACGGGGGGACCACGGATCACGATTTCACTCCGCCCCATGATCAGCTGGGTAAGCCGGCGGGGCCTTATCTTCCCAAGGGAGAGAATGGTAAGTGGATCGCCGACATGATCAAAAAAAGCTATGAAATCCTTAAAGATCATCCGGTCAACAAGGCGAGGATCGCCAAGGGCTTAAATCCCGGCAATGCCATTTGGATTTGGGGACAGGGGACCAAGCCCAAGTTGGATTCCTTCTACGATAAGTACGGCATTACCGGCTCCGCTATTTCTGCGGTGGACCTGATCAAGGGGATCGCCATCTGTGCGGGCCTGGATTCTGTTGATGTGGAAGGAGCCACAGGAACCTTGCACACCAATTTTGAAGGCAAGGCCGATGCCGCCATCAAGGCATTCTCTGAGGGAAAGGACTTCGTCTATGTCCATCTGGAAGGACCGGATGAGTGCTCCCACCAGGCGGATCTGCCTGGAAAGATATCCTGCATGCACGATATCGATCAAAAGGTAGTGAAACCCATATGGGAAGCACTGAAGGAAATGGGAGAAGATTTCCGGATCCTGGTGGTCCCGGACCACAGGACGCCTATTGACATCCGGACTCATTCAGCAGACCCGGTGCCCTTCGTTCTCTACAGGAGCAACGAAGAAAGGGAGCCGGATCCGGCAAGACAGTTTAACGAAAGATCGGGAGAAAAGGGAAAATTCTTTGACGGAGGGTTTGCCCTGGCAGATTACTTTTTCGGAGGATAGCAATGAAAAGAACCTGTGTGGCCATAATCCTGATCCTTGTTTTCATGCTGACCGGTGCAATGCCGGTTTTTGCTGCTCCCAAAGATCCGGTCACCATGAGCCAGGCGGCATTGCTGATGGATGCCAAGACGGGAAAGGTGCTCTATGAAAAGAACAGCACAGCTCAGATCCCGCCGGCCAGCCTGACCAAGATCGTCACCTGCATCATCGTCTTAGAAGAACTGGATATGGACCACAAGGTGACTATCCCGGCGGAGGCCACAGGCTTCCAGGGGAACAATATCGCCTTGGTAGAGGGAGAAGTTCTGACGGTGGAGCAGCTGCTCAATGCCACCATGGTTTATTCGGCCAATGATGCAGCGGTGGCCCTGGCCATTGAAGTATCGGGAAGTGAGGCGGAGTTCGTCAAAAAGATGAATGAGAAAGTCAAATCCTGGGGAGCCACCCATACCAACTTTCTCAACTGCAACGGCTTTACGGAAAGCACAGAGCACACCAGCACGGCACAGGACCTGGCCATCATCACTGAGGAAGCATTGAAGAACAAGACCTTTCGCCAGCTGGTGGCAAAAAAGTCCTATACCGTGCCGGCTACCAACAAAAGTGACGAAAGAAAGTTGACCTCCACCAACCGCCTTCTTTTCGATGAAGAAACCAAGATCGTGGTGGATGGAAAGGAAAGGACGCCTAAGTACAAGGGTGCCTTCGGGATCAAGACGGGAATGATGTTGTCTTCCGGATACTGCTTCATTGCCGGAGCCAAGCGGAAGGACACGGAACTGATCGCCATCGTGCTGAAGGACGAGAAAGAAATCGACCGATTCACCGATGCCATCACCTTGTTGGATTTCGGATTCAAAAACTATCATACCTATGAAGTGATGGCCCCGGGAGCGGACACGGGCAAGGTGAAGGTGAAGAACGGGAGCCAAACAAGGGTCAAGACCCAAGTGACCCATGGGGCATATGTGACCCTTCCCAGGGAAGGCTTGGAAAGTCTGGCAGGGAGCAAGGTCATCCTGAAAGACAATATCAAAGCCCCCATCAAGAAGGGGACGAAAGTGGGCGTGGTTGAGCTCTACGAAGGGGATCAAAAGGTTGGCACGGCAGACGTGACCATCACCAGGACAGTTAAAAAAGGCGGCCCCTGGACAGCCATCTATATTTCCGATTTCACCGCATACACCGTCTTTGGGGTGATCGCCTTTATCATCATTGCCTTTATCTTTTTGATCTGGCGGAAGCGGAAACTCATGCGCATCCGTGAAGAACAAAGGCGTCGCAGAAGAGAGGAAAAGGCCAGGCAGATTGCCGCCATTCGCGAAGAGAAGAGACGAAGGGACTGGCCCTACTGATCATGTTTGATATTCAAGAAAATCTAAAAAAACTCCCGGATGCTCCGGGAGTTTATATCCATAAGGACAAACTGGGACAGGTGATCTACGTGGGAAAAGCCATTTCCCTGAAGAACCGGGTACGCCAGTATTTTCAGTCGTCCAAAAACATGGATGCCAAGGTGCGAGCCATGGTCAGCCATATCGCCGAATTTGAATACATCACCTGCGGCAGCGAGATGGAAGCCTTCATCCTGGAAAACAACTTGATCAAGCAGTACAGGCCCAAGTACAATATCCTTCTGCGGGATGATAAGACCTATCCCTATATCAAGGTGACCACCGGGGAGACCTGGCCCAGGATCGTCAAGACTCGCATCGTGGCTAAGGATAAAGATAAATACTTCGGCCCTTACTCCGATGCAGGCGCCGTGAACCAAATGATCGATTTTCTCAACAACATCTATCGCTTGAAGCGGTGCTCCGCCAGGAGTTTCCCCAAGGGCTTTCGACCCTGCCTAAACTACCACATCGGCCAGTGCGACGGCATCTGCACCGGACAGGTGGATCGGGATGCCTATATGGAAAAAGTCGGATCCGCCATGGACTACCTCAAGGGGAACAGGAAGAAGATCACCGACTACCTGGAGGAGAAGATGAAATCCGCAGCGGAGAGGATGGAATATGAAGAGGCGGGGAAGTATCGAGATTACTTGCTGGCGGCGGAGGCTCTATCGGAAAAACAACGGGTGGTCCTAAAGCCGGGGATCGACATGGATGTTGTCCTGGCAGCGGGAAAGAATCATGTGGCCCTGTTCTTTGTCCGGGACGGAAAGTTGACGGGAAGAGAGACCTACGGCCTGCAAGTGGACGAAACCGACGGAGAAACGGAACAGGTGGGGGCATTTTTGCGGCAGCACTACGGGGAGCAGACCTCCGGACCTTCGGAAATACTGGTAAAAAAGTTGCCGCCGGAAAGCCGGTTGACACAGGAATTTTTAGCTGATCTCTGGGGAAAGAAAGTTCAGATCCTGGCCCCCCAAAAGGGGGAGAAGAAGGCACTGGTGGATCTTGCGGTGAAGGATACGGCGGAGATGGTCAAGACCATTGCCGACAGGGAGAAGTACAAGATCCAAAGGCACAACGCCCTGGGTGAGCAGCTGCATAAAGTCCTTTCCCAAACCAGAGAAATGGGACCATATCAAGGACAAAGCTACCGTGTGGAAGCCTACGATATCTCCAACACCAACGGCGTGGACACGGTAGGTGCCATGGTGGCATTTGTAGGGATGCGCCCGGACAAGAAGGCCTATCGAAGGTTTAAAGTCCGCACGGTGGAAGGGCCAAACGATTACGGGAGCATGCAGGAAGTCGTCTATAGAAGGGTGAAAAGAGCCCTGGAAGGTGACCCGGGGTTTTCGCCCCTGCCCGATGCCCTTCTCATTGACGGTGGGAAAGGTCACGGGGCAGCGGTGATGCAGGTGCTGGAAGCTTTCAAGGTGGATATCCCGGTTCTGGGGATGGTCAAGGACGACAGACACCGGACCAGAGGCCTGGTGTATCGAAAGGATGGGGAGTGGCTGGAACATTCCCTGGAAGAAACGCCTTTTCTCTTTCAATTCATCGGGCGGATCCAAGAAGAGGTCCACAGATTTGCCATCGATTACCACAGGGGTATCCGGGACAAAAAGGCACTGACCTCCGTACTGGATGAAATTCAAGGGGTCGGTCCAGTGAAGAGGAATGCCCTGCTGGCCCATTTCGGTGGGATCGATAAGATCCGTGTGGCCACGATAGAAGAATTGGAAAAAGCCCCGGGGATTTCACCCAGGTTGGCGGGTGCTATCCGGGAATATTTCGCGGAAAAGAAAAATTAGTCTTCACATAGGTGATCAGGGGACAGGATGATGTCCCCTTTTTTTCGCGTGGCCTGTACATCGATGATCCTCTGATTGCGGCTACCGCGAAAGCGAAGGGAAAGATCCCGCTGGGATTCTATGAATCTTCCGTCGATGAGGATATCACATAGGGAAAGAAGTCCTTCGATAGCAGGGGCTTCTCCGGACATGTCCAATAATTCTTCGTAGGTATATCCGGTGAAGATGACGATGTCCAGACCGCTTTTTTTCACTTCCTTGGCAAGAGAAAGAAGCGCCTCCGGCTGGCAAAAGGGTTCCCCGCCGGAGAAGGTGACACCGGAGAGAAGGGGGTTCTTTCGGATTTCCCTCATGATAGCAGCCACATCGGTGTCCTTCCCTTCCCCAAAGGGATGAGTCTGGGGGTTATGGCAACCGGGGCAGCCGTGAGGGCAGCCCTGGCAGTAGACGGCAAAGCGGATCCCAGGGCCGTCTACGATGGACTCCCTGACGATGCCTGCCAAGTTCAGTGTATCCGCTTTACTCATCATGCAGGGCCGGTTTTCCATGGGATTCCTGGATCATGCGAGGGATTCGCTCAAAGCCGGAATTGTGTTCTTCTTCTCGCCTGCCGCAGACCGGACACACATCATCGATGATGCCGGTATAGCCGCAGACCGGATCTCTATCGACAGGGTGATTGATAGAGCCGTAACCTACGCCGGCCTCCTTCATGCAACGGATGACCTTCTCAAAGGCATCCAGATTCTTGCTGGGATCCCCGTCCAGTTCCACATAAGTGATGTGCCCCGCATTGGTAAGGCCGTGATAAGGTGCCTCCAGGCGGATCTTGTCGTAGGCATTGATGGGATAATACACCGGGATATGGAAAGAATTGGTGTAATATGTCTTGTCTGTGACCCCTTCTATTTCGCCGAACTTCTCTCGGTCCATGCGGACAAAGCGGCCGGAAAGACCCTCGGCCGGTGTGGCGATCAAGGTATAGTTCAACTTTTTTTCTCGTGCCAGCTCATCCACTCGCTTGCGCATAAAGCCGACAATCTCAAGACCCAGGTTCTGAGAGGCTTCGCTTTCGCCGTGATGTTTCCCGGTGAGTGCCTTGAGACACTCGGCAAGGCCGATGAAGCCCATGGTCAAGGTACCGTGCTTCAAAACCTCCTCAATGGTGTCTTCTTCGCTGAGGGTGTCGGAATCCAGCCAGATCCCCTGACCCATGAGGAAGGGGAAGTTCTTCACCTTTTTGGCCCCTTGAATTTTGAACCGCTCGTAGAGTTGATCAGCCACCAGATCGATTTTTCGCTCCAGTTCTTCAAAGAAGAAATCCAGGTTCCCTCCGGATTTTAAAGCTATCCGGGGCAGATTGATGGAGGTAAAGGACAGGTTGCCTCTGCCGCTGATCACCTGCTTGGAAGGGTCATGGATATTGGAAACCACCCTGGTCCTGCAGCCCATGTATGCTGCTTCTGAATTGTGATCCCCTTCTCGATAGAAGGCCTTGTTAAAGGGAGCATCCAAAAATGAAAAGTTGGGGAAGAGCCGCTTGGCGCTGACCCGGCAGGCCAATTTGAACAAGTCGTAGTTGGGATCTTCCGGATCATAGTTGATCCCTTCCTTTATTTTGAAAATGTGGATGGGGAAGATAGGGGTTTCCCCATTGCCCAGGCCGGCCTCTGTTGCCAGCATGACCGATTCGGTGACCAGCCTTCCCTCGGGAGAAGTGTCGGTACCGTAATTGATAGAGGAAAACGGGATCTGTGCACCGGCACGGGAGTGCATGGTGTTCAGGTTGTGGACGAAGGCCTCCATAGCCTGATAGGTTGCCCTACGGATTTCCTTGTGGGCGAACTTGGTAGCCTTTTCCTGTATCTTGTCGATGCTCCCCTGGTCCAGCACTTCCTTCAGGGCAGCAGCCTCCAGCCGTCGATACTCTTCATCTCCCGCCATGGACGGGGTCACACCCTGCTCCTCCTTGATCTTGCTGCCGATTTCCTTCATAAAGTCCGCGCCGTCCTCCACGTCGTTGAGGATCTCCAGCATCTTGCCCATGTTGGTCCAGTACAGCTTTCGGTACGTCTTTTTCACGCCTTCCGCCATGCCGAAGTCGAAGGCGGGGATGCTCTGACCGCCGTGTTGATCGTTTTGGTTGGATTGGATGGCAATGCAGGCCAAAGCGGAATAACTGTTGATGTCGTTGGGCTCTCGCAGATGGCCGTGCCCGGTGGAGAATCCGTTCTTGAACAGTTTCTCAATGTCGATCTGACAACAGGTAGTGGTGAGGGTCAGAAAATCCAGGTCGTGGATATGGATATCCCCCTGACGATGGGCCTTGGCGTGGGCGGGTTTCAAAACAAACATTTCGTAGAACTGCTTGGCCCCTTCAGAACCGTATTTCAGCATGGTCCCCATGGCCGTGTCTCCATCGATGTTGGCATTCTCCCGTTTTACATCATTGTCCTTGGCTTCCTTAAAGGTCAGATCCTCGTAGATTTTCATCAGTCGGGTATTCATGTCCCGGACCCTTGTCCTCTCGGCTCGGTACAAGATGAACTCCTTGGCTGTTCTGGCATGGCCGTTTTCGATCATGATCTTCTCTACGGCATCCTGGATCTGTTCCACGCCGGGAGTGGGGTTCTTGCAGTCCTCCACCAAGTAGGTTTCGACCTTTTTTGCTAACGCCAGGGCGGTCTCTCTATCGCTTCCCCCTAAAACTTGTGCGGCCTTGAAAATCGCGTTGGCTATCTTCTCAATATCAAAATCGGCCTTTCTGCCGTCTCGCTTAATAATATACTTGATTCCTTCCATCTTATGATTCCTTTCCCATCGGGGTTCACCGGGTTTTCCGGGCCATTGAATGAATAATTATTGACTGAAATGAAAAAACACTACATATTGTGGTTTGTTTACATGTGGAATTAATTATATACTAAATGTGCATCATGTCAATACAGTTTGAAAAGATAGAAAATAATATGAGAAAAACACTAAATATGGGTTGACAATTCCCTATATGGGAGTATAATTCACAATATCTAGTAGTTGTTAAGAATTCGTTGGAGGATAGACAGATGATACTAACAGGAAATGCGCCGGAGGCGGAAGCCAGGGCATATGTTGCATACTTAGAGGAGAAACACGGAAGGAAGCTGGAGAGGCTGGATGTCACCATCGATGGGGACCATGCCGACCTGGATTACACTTTTTCCGATATTCCGTTTGAGCGAATACGAAGAATCACCGGTTATCTGGTGGGCACCATGAACCAGTGGAATGATGCAAAGTCAAGTGAAGAATCGGACCGAGTAAAGCATATGAGCTGCGCCTGTGAAGACCAAAGGATGGAGCAGATATAGGCCCCTTTGATCCAATTACAGAAAGCCTTTTGAAAAATCCAAGAAGTTTAGTTTTTGGATTTTTTATTGGCAGAATATTTTATTGATAATCCCTTGAGATAGTGGTATAGTAATCACAGTTATTGCTTTATGGAGGATAGAAAATGACAGAGAATCTGGAAAAAGACGTCATCACCTTGGAGTTTGACGACGGTGAGGAAGTAGAATGCGAGATCATGGGTGTCTTTGAAGCGGGCGGTAAGGACTACATCGCGCT
Source organism: Anaerovoracaceae bacterium (assembly GCA_050946655.1). GTDB lineage: Bacteria > Bacillota > Clostridia > Peptostreptococcales > Anaerovoracaceae > JAXGRD01. The sequence continues at coordinate 8,608 of JBMNVE010000010.1, read as the reverse complement.
GATTCCTGATGATGATTCGGAAGATGTGTACATCTACGGATACAAGGAAACCGGAGACGAGGAGTTCGAGCTGGTTGACATCGAAGACGATGAAGAGTTCAAAGCTGCTTCTGCAGAGTTCGATAGTATCATGGGAGCGGATGTAGAGTAAGGCAAAATCGAAACCGGCAGGCAGCAGTCCGTCGGTTTTTTGTTGAGTCAAACAACCTATGCCCCCGGGGCGCTATTTGTTCAGATGGCGTTCCCGTGCACGACGCAAAAATCCGATGCCGATGATGAGGGAAACGATGGTCCCGGTCAATGCGTAAGATTGGAAGTCTGTGGTCAGCAGAGTGATCAGGCAGAGGATGGCGATGACGAAGAAAAAAATGGCGATGATCAAGTATCTTTTGTTCATGGTGTACCTCCTATGGGAAGTATATCACATGCATAGAGAAAATTTATCATAAATTCGTTGAACATAACCGATGGGTTGAAATAAGGAGACCGAAATGAAAAAATACGATATCATTATAGCCGGAGCGGGGGCAGGGGGAATGTTCCTGGCCTATGAACTGACAAAGCAGGACATCCATGCAAAGATTCTGCTGATCGACAAGGGGGCACCCCTGGAAAAGCGAAACTGTCCCATCAGTGCGGGGAAAGTGGATTCCTGCATCAAATGCTCTCCCTGTCACATTATGAACGGCTATGGTGGAGCGGGAACTTTGTCCGACGGCAAATACAACATCACCACGCAGTTCGGTGGCGACCTGCACCAATATGTAGGGACGGATAAGGCGATGGAACTGATGGAGTATGTGGACCAGGTCCTATGTGAAAACGGCGGTGCAGATGCCAAGCTGTACTCTACTGCCAGTTCTGACTTGAAGACCACGGCGCTTCGCAACAACCTCCATCTGCTGGAGGCCAAGGTACGCCATCTGGGGACCGATAGAAATGCATTGATCCTCAGGGAAATCTTCCAAAAGACGGAGGAGAAGATCCAGCACCTGTTCTATACGGAACTGACCGATGTGGAAAAGCTGGGTGACGGAAACTTCCTGGTAAGGACCAGCAAGGGAGAAGAGTATACCTGTAAGGATGTGGTTTTGGCTACGGGTCGTTCCGGCTCCAAGTGGATGGCTTCCATATGTGAGAAGATGGGTATCCCGCAGAAGTCCAATCGGGTGGATATCGGTGTTCGGGTGGAACTGCCCGCGGAGATATTCAAGCACATCACCGACGACGTATATGAGAGCAAGATCGTCTACAAGACGGATAAATACAACGACATGGTCAGAACCTTCTGCATGAACCCTTACGGAGAAGTAGTCGCAGAGAATACCAACGGCATCGTAACGGTCAACGGCCACAGTTATGCCAATCCGGAACTGTATACGGAGAACACCAACTTTGCCCTTTTGGTATCCAATAAGTTTACCGAGCCCTTTGAGGACAGCAACGAATACGGTGAATCCATCGCCCGCCTGTCCAACATGCTGGGGGGAGGCGTTCTTCTTCAGCGCTTCGGCGACCTGGTCAAAGGAAGACGAAGCAGCGACAGAAGGATGGAGAAGTGCTTTACCAGGCCTACCCTGAAGGCGACTCCCGGGGATCTGAGCTTGGTCATCCCCAAGCGACAGCTGGACAACATCATTGAAATGATCTATGCCCTGGACAAGATCGCTCCGGGAACGGCAAACGAAGACACCTTGCTCTACGGCGTGGAAGTGAAGTTCTATAATTCCAAGGTGGATGTGGATCAGAATCTGGAGACCAGCGTAAAAGGTCTATACGCCTTGGGAGACGGTGCGGGGGTGACCCACTCTCTGTCCCAGGCATCTGCCAGCGGCATCCATGTGGCCAGGATACTGGCGGAGGAGTACGGAAAAGGATGATCCGGATCAGTACCGGACAAAGTCCAGCTTGGACCCGTTGAAGACGTTTAAGTCGATGTGGGGAACCTCCCCGTCGTAGCCTTTCAGCACTCCCTCAAAGGAGTACTGGCAAAAGACCCAGTCCCTGCCATCGGGAAGTTGAGGGTTTAGGCTGGGATCGGCGATCCAAATGTCATTATCGTAGTTCCCGGAGATGTATTTGTCATAGAGGTGCTGGGTGGTATAGATGATGGGATCCTTGCCGTATTCATCTTTCAGTTCCTTCAGCAGAGGGATCAGAATGCCGTGGACCTGATCTGAAGACGGATTCTTGGCAATGAAACCCCCATAAAGTTCAACATCTACAACAGGCGGAAGATCACCGCCTGTTTTCCCTACGGTGCTGATGAAGTTCTCCGCTTGGGTCTTCCCCGGAGTTTCAAAACTCATGAAGTGATAGGCCCCTATTCGCAGGTGGGTCTTTTTTGCCTCTTTCCAGTTGTGATCAAAGGTGGGGTCCTTGTGGCTGCTCCCTTCCGTCGCCTTGATAAAGGCAAAGGATATCCCCTGAGAAGACAAGGTGGGCCAGTGGATCTTCCCCTGGTAGGAAGAAACATCGATGCCCCGGACAGGATAATCCAGGCCATCCTTTGGGGCATCGGGAAGTAAGTTCACCCGTACCACTAGAGAAATGCCGTAGGCGAGGAAGAGCAGCATTAATCCGGCCAGAATAAGGGCGATCCGCCGCTTCCATGTAATCGGTTTTTTACGTCGTTTGTTCTTCTTCATATGATAATCATCATATCATAAGCCCTATGATTTTTCCGCAAAATTCGGCAAGAAGGCAAGGGGCATATTGGAATTTTGCGATAATTAGGGTAAGATTTAGGGAGAAGGGTTTCCCGGTGCAAAAACGGGGAGGCTGAAGGAAGGCCAAGAGGCATCTTCCCAACATTCGTGATTTGATCAAGTAAGTGAAGAGGTGGATATGAAGTTTATCGTGAAAGAAGAAATCTTCCGCTCCTTCCCGGGTATGCGCATCATTACAGTGGTGCCAAGGGGATGGGGGCATCATCCGATGAGGCGGCCGTAGAGCGGGTTTTGCTGAAGGGCTGGGAAAATGCGGCCAAAGCTGCTTCTGCCTACGGAAACCCTCAATCCCATCCCAACATCATCCCGTGGGTGGAACGGATGAAGGCCATGGGAGCACCGAGGAAGAAATTCCCCAGTTCCATCGAGGCCATGGTTAGACGGGCGGGAAAAGGGGGCCAGCCCTTTCGGATCAGTCCGGTTGTGGATTTCTACAACGGCATTTCCATGAAGAACATCGTTCCCGCGGGAGGATTTGATCTGGGCCAACTGGAATCGGACCTGCTGCTTCGCCTGTCGCTGGAAGGGGATACCTTTGTTGCCCTGGACAGCCAAGAGGAAACCCCGGTCTCGCCGGGAGAAGTGAGCTATGCAGACGGTTCCAAAATCATCACAAGGCATTTCGTTTGGAAGCAAGCCAAGCACGCCCTATTAACGGAGGAAAGCAATCACATCCTGTTTGTCTCCGAGATATTGGGAGAGATCCCTGATGCGGTCCTGTCATCTGTCAGGGATGATTTGATCGAGGGGTTGAGGGAATGTTTCGGCATTACGGCGGAGTGCAGGATCGTGGATGAAAACAACCCCTACATAGATATCACCGTGTAGACCCGGCTGCTCAGGAGGAGGATAGACTATATAGGTTATCCACTTATTATCTCCATGTCACAATATTTTCGCACCTTAAAGAAGAATTTTTCTTCCATAAAGGCGAGGTTGGTTGCCAATAGAAGAATCTTCAGGGGAAAAAATCAAATTCTGCTATAGCAAGTAGAAAAAGAAAAAATGGAGAATATACTTGGCACAGCTTTTTTATCGCGCCTTGTTGCATCCTAACTCAAAGCATGATAAATCATTTGGATTTCTACCATGACATGAGCACCGCCACTCATATTATTCAAAAACATGGGTTTCCCCCTTGACAGAGACCCCAAATCCCATTATCATTGTACAGGTAGCCGATGCTATATGCGGATATGGCGGAACTGGCAGACGCGCTAGCTTCAGGTGCTAGTGAGGGCAACTTCGTGTAGGTTCGAATCCTATTATCCGCACCATAACTACTAAAACCGTTGAAATATCAACGGTTTTTCTTTGTAGCTTTAGCGGAGGTTCCGACTGACGAAGGAAGGAGGAACAATAAACCACCGGCTATGCCGGTGTGATTAAGGAGCTTTAGCTTTAAGCAAAAAACCTCCTGTGTTAGTATAGTGTGGGTTTGCCAACCACACTATGAAAAACAAGGAGGTGTATCCAATGAAGGATAACAACAGTTTAGCACACACAAAAAGAAATTGTAAATAGCACATCGTATTTAAATTTTGTCAAGCCAGAGTGGGAGAAGATGTAAAGCCTTTTCCCACCCTAACTTGATACGATCAGTGCCTATGATTGCATTGTTAGAGCAAGGGAAATGCTATATAATGAAAAAACGAAAACAATTTAGAAAACACATTTTTGGACATGTTTTGATATGTTTAATATATCGAAATGGGAGGGTTTCATATGGCGTGGGATACTGGAATCGATAAAAAATCAGCGGCATATAAATTTGCGTCAGGCAAATCAAAAGTAATTCGCGTTGTAGCTGGTCCTGGAACAGGAAAGTCCTTTGGCTTACAACGCCGAGTTGCTCGCCTATTAGAAGAAGGACAAGAGCCTCGGAAAATCCTTGCTGTAACATTCACACGAACAGCAGCACAAGATTTGAGGAATGAAATCCAGTCCGTAGGAGTAGAGGGTTCTGATAAGGTTATTGCAAAGACTTTACATAGTTTTTGTTTTGGCCTCTTGAATAAGAAAGCCATTATAGAAAGGACGGGACGTTTTCCAAGACCCATGTTAGAGTTTGAACAAAAGCCAATGTTGTATGATATAGATAATACTTTTGGAAAACTTAGAGATAAACAAAAAAGGATACAGGCATTTGAATCTGCCTGGGCAAGACTACAATCTGAAGATCCAGGGTTTCCTTTAGAAGCAATTGACAAACAATTTGCAGGAGAAATTACTTCATGGCTTAAAGCACACAAAGCAATGCTTTTTGGGGAAATGATTATCGAGACATTCCATTATCTTCGCAATAACCCAAGCTGTGTGGAAAGTCGAGGGTTTGACCATATTCTTGTTGATGAATATCAAGACCTCAATAAAGCAGAACAAGCAGTCATTGACTTGCTAGCCTCAAATTGCAATTTGGCCATCATTGGAGACGATGATCAGTCAATATATTCTTTCAAACATGCTCACCCGGAAGGGATACAAGAGTTCTCCGAAACACACCCGGGATGTGACGCTATTGATTTTGATCACTGTCGACGTTGTCCAAAGCATGTCGTACGTATGGCATCACGCCTCATTTCGCAAAATACAAATCGCACATTGGGTGATTTGCAGGCGTTTGAACAAAACCAAAATGGCATAGTGAAGATTGCCCAATGGGATTCGCTAGATGATGAAATAGTGGGCTTAGCAAACAAAGTTAATGAAGATATTTTATCGGAGAAAATAAAGGCAGAGGATGTTCTGATTCTTGCACCTGTGAGGAAAATTGGATATAGAATTCGTGACGCGCTTGTTCAAAACGGTATAAATGCCAAATCGTATTTTAGAGAGTCAGCAATAGCTACAGATGAATTGAAGTACAGTTTTGCATTATTATCTTTAATGGCAAAACCAAATGATATGGTGGCACTGCGCTACTTGTTAGGCTATGGGAACCAGAATTATCGTACAAAAAGCTATATGCGATTGCTTGACTATGCTACAAAGCATAGCATGACTACATTTGAAGTACTTGAAAAATGTATTAGTGGTGAGCTGAAACTTTCTAATATATCTTCTCTTTTGAAACAGTATAAGAAAATTACAAGGAAAATCAATGAGATACGCATTGCTATTGAGGGTGATGGAGAAACTCTCATTGATGTTTTTGCCGAGGACATCCCAGATAATAGAGATTTTAGAAATATATTAATAGAAGCAGTTGAAGAAGCAGAAGATGAACGAGAAGTCGGACTTGAACCGTGGCTTCAAAAAATCCATTCGCTTATTATTGAAAGGGTATCATTTCCAGAAAATACTTCGAAGCGAGACCATGTTCGTATAATGAGCCTTCACGCGTCAAAAGGATTAAGCGCAAAATATGTTATTGTTATGAGTGCCATAGACGAGTTGATACCTCGCTTAGATAAAGACAGTGAAATAAGCCTTGAAAAACAGATTGAGGAACAACGTCGTTTATTTTATGTGGCTATCACACGTTGTAAGAGTAGTGATAATGGTTATCCAGGCACATTGATAATTAGCTCATTTGTCGGGTTACCAGGGAGCGAGGCATTAGGGATAAATATATCAGCAAATCCACACGCTTGGCGTACCGTTTCGGCCTCAAGATTTATTAAAGATTTTGGGGAAACCGCCCCGTCAACGCTAAGCTTGCAAAAAGGTAAAGCAATACCATGGTGAACCTGGGGAGCGATTATTGCTGTTCCTTCCCAAATTTAATAGAACTGTAACCTCCACAAGTTGTTTAGGTATGCCATTGGCCTGCTCACATAGGTTGAAATAGTCTTTTTGTAGCGCTGTTATTTCCTGCGGGTACAGGCCGTAGATGTTAGTGCAAATGGCAGTTTGATTGATGTTGACTGCGCACCTGCATTATAAGGAAATAGGCTCGCGAACAGAGTAAGGTCAATATTTTTGTCATGGGTATTTGTGGCAGCAAGGCCGGCAATTTGTTTGATATGCTAGGCATAAGATAGCCCTTGCCCTCGTAACATCCGTTTTGTTTTTTGTCTGCACCAAGATCGATGGCTATATTTCCTGTTACGATTGTTTTTTCTGCAGTAACGAGCTTTATTGGTAGTCCTCTTTTAGTTGTTTTCAGATGGAAAAGAATCTATAATGCTTATTAGGATGGTGAAAAAATGTTAGAGTTTTTACAATACCAATGGGTAGTTGGAAGTGGTACAGGAATTATAAGCGGAATTATTGTGTACCTTATAACTAAATATATTTTTCAACGAAAGGATAAGTCGAAATATCTTGAACAAATAAACATGGCAAACATTGAAATAATACGAACCCTTAAACCCTACGTAGCTGAAAAAGGATTGCCAGAGAAAGAAATCATAGATGCAATAATTATATCAACAGCAAGAAAATACAAAGTAAATAGTGATGAACTGTTTTCCATAAGAATAATTTGTGAAGAACTAATACGTGAAATCGTTGAAAATGTTTATGTGTCAAGTGATAGAAAGCAAGATTACTCAAAACAGCTCACAGAATATTTACATGACTTAGATGTTCAGCAAGTTAAGGCTTTGTTAACAACAGACATTGAAAAGGAGTATGAGAACATAAAGAACGCGGAGCGAATAGACTACAAAAAACGTCTGACAACTGTCTTGAGTTTAATGCTCTCTTTAGTTGCTAGCCTTTTAAGTCTAGTTATAGTTTTAATGGATGACGCGTTTTTGATGCTGTCTGATATAACTTTCGAGCCTATTTTGATTATCTTTGTCGTATCTATATCATCAATTGCTATTTTATTCATAACCTTGTCCACACAGCGATTATTTGAAAAATCCAAAAATAGAGATAAGAAGGACAAAAGAGGAAATGACTAACTGAATACACTCGTCTACCACTGAAATAAGCACAAAAAGTATAAATCTTTTCGAACGGTTAATTTGACATTGATAGAAAATCTATGAGATCTTTTTGAAAAACTAGCATTTTGGAGCAACAGATGATTGTACATGAGGATACAGAGGGCAGAGGAGGACAGAGAGGTAACCATAAACAAGAATTGAGAAGCATGATGAATACCGGATGTTCACTCTTCCCAAATGCAAATATAAAATATAGAAGTGGAAAACTAAAGACAGAACTGTCTCAAGACCAATACCGCTTATTTAATGGAAGCACCCATGGATTTACTTTTATCAGTGCAGATGACTAAAAAGGGCAAGAAAACAGAATAGGAGAAGATATATTATCTAGGTTGCAGGCTAGTTTATGGCAAGATGCACCAGGATGGCCCGCTTTTTATCGTCTACGATTTTCATGGCGATGCGGGTGTATAGACGCAGTTTCTTTTTCAGCATTCGCCTGGCATCTGTAAAAAACGCTCTCTCCTCAATTAAGTGGGCGCCGGCCCTTTCTGCAAATTCATTGCTGTCGTTGATAAAAAAGTGCATGGCCGCGGAAGTGTTCCCGGTCTTTCGAACGTATTTATTTGCGTACTTGATGCCTGTTTCGTTGATGGCATCAAAGACCAGCTCTACCTCTGTAAAATTGCGGCGTAGGTTGTCGACGAAGCCGAGGATTCTATCCTCTGTAAAATACTGAAATACTCCGGAGGCCAAAATCATGGTGGGCATGGACTTATCCACTGATTCGGCCCAGGAGAAATCAAAAAGATCGCCGCCGATCAGTCGCTCGTTTTCATGTTCGCCCAGCAGGTTGCGCCGGTACTCTATCACATCGGGCAGGTCCACTTCATAAAAGAGGGGAGTGCTCTCACTTAACCTGTAGTATGCTGTTTCAAGTCCGGCTCCCAAATATACGATATTGCATCGCTTATGTTTCCGGATAAAGGCTTTGGCTATGTGGTCCACATTGTAATATCTGGCAACGGAAGCCATCATGGT
>JBMNVE010000009.1:0-36455 GCA_050946655.1 Anaerovoracaceae bacterium | reverse complement strand
TGCAAACCGGTCTGTCTCTGGGGGGCGCCATTGTGGGTGCTCTGCTGGGTCGGAAAGCGGTCAGTGTTACATCTGTAGGCAAGCTCACTACGGCAGGCAAGGCGGCCACCCGGGCGGGGAGGCAGGCCGCCGATGTGGGCAGAAGTGAAGACACCCTGGCTACTTATGAAGCCAACCTTCAGGCCATGGAAGAAGAAATGACTGCCGAACTAAATGCTCTACAGGGGAAATACGAGGCGAATTTGGAAGATGTGGAAGCCATGGAACTTTCTCCGTTGAAGAAGGATGTCCATGTAAAGGCCCTCGCTTTGCTTTGGGTGTAAAGGGTCCCGGTTGGTTCTATCCGGTCCGGATCAGACGCCGAAAAAGAATTGTGAAAAATATGTTTATCTTTCCCGCCGGGTGGGTAAACCAAAAAAGTCAGATATTTTAATAGAACACATGGAGGTAATTTATGGCAAAGGTAATCGTGGTGGGTGCCAATCATGCGGGAACAGCATTTGTAAATACACTCACCGGAAACTACAAGAACAACGAAGTAGTCGTTTATGATAAGAACAGCAATATTTCCTTTTTAGGTTGCGGAATGGCACTTTGGATCGGTGAACAAATCAAGGGATCGGAAGGGCTTTTTTATTCCGACAAGGAAAATCTGGAAGCCAACGGCGCAAAAGTTCACATGGAGACGGAGGTCATCTCGGTAGATTTCGGAGCAAAGACCGTAACGGTAAGGCATAAGGATGGAAGGGAAGTCAAGGACAACTACGATCAGTTGGTGTTTGCAACAGGCTCTATCCCCGTTACCCTACCGGTACCCGGAAGCGATTTGAACAACATCCAGCTAGTGAAGTTGTTCCAAAACGCCCAGGAAGTCATTGATAAGCTCAGCGGAGACCACCTGAAGTTGCCTGCCATTGACAAGAGTGCAATGGATCCCGAAGGCCTTGCCGCATATGAAAAGTTGGCCCAGATCCTACAGTCTGTTCCTCAGCCCAAGTATGAGAAGATCGCTGTCCTAGGCGGCGGCTACATCGGGGTTGAGTTGGCAGAAGCTTTTGAGCGACTGGGAAGAGAAGTAGTCCTCATCGATATGGCAGACCGAGTCCTCAGCACCTACTTTGATCCGGAATACAGCCATCTCATGGGAGAAAACATGAAAAACCATGGAATCAAATTGGCCTTAGGAGAAAAAGTCATTGAATTTATCGATGACGGAAAGGGAAATGTGAAAGGCGTCAGGACCGATAAGGGGGTCCATGATGCGGACATGGTCATTTCCTGTGTGGGCTTCCGCCCCAACAATGTCCTGGGCAAGGATGATCTGGCCCTCTTCAAGAACGGTGCCTACCTGGTGGATAAAAAGCAAGAAACCAGCATTCCCGGCGTCTATGCCATCGGGGATTGTGCCACCGTATACGACAACAGCATCGAAGACACCAACTACATCGCCCTTGCTACCAATGCGGTAAGAAGCGGCATCGTCGCCGCCCACAACGTTGGAGGTACTGCCATTGAATCTCTGGGCGTTCAGGGGTCTTCGGGAATATGCATCTATGACTTAAAAATGGTCAATACAGGTCTTTCTGAAGAAAAGGCAAAGGCCAGAGGGATCGACGTTTTGACCACCAGTTTTTCCGACACGCAAAAACCCGCCTTTATGGAGGTGGAGAACCCCAAGGTGGATATCAAGATCGTCTATCGGAAAAAGGATAGGGTCATCGTCGGCGCGCAGATCGCCTCTACCTATGATATGAGTGCCGCCATCAACATGTTTTCTCTGGCTGTACAGAAGAAGGTCACCATAGAAGAGATCGCCCTTTTGGATATCTTCTTTATGCCTCACTTCAACCAGCCTTACAACTACATCACCATGGCAGCCATCACGGCAAAATAAGATCACAACATGTCAGCCGGGTGGGATAGGAAAGCCCGCGGCTAAACGCATCCCACCAAAACCTGACCAAGTTCATTGACTCCGATCACCTTTTCTCCGGCTGATCGGAGTTTTTCAATGTACCCGATGTCCTCCGGAGAAAATTTTTCGCCGGGACAGATATGGGGAATGCCGGGGGGATAGGGGATCACCGATACAGCGCAGATTCTTCCGGGGGCATCTTTTAAAGAAACATATTCTTTCCCCTGGGGGATGGCAAAGACCTCTCTTTTTATAAATGAGCTGTCTACCTTCTGTTCACTATCCCATCGCCTATTACCGATAGACGAATCTTCCCCTATGGATCTGAGACCGTCCAGCAGCCTTCGATAATCTTCCGGTCGATTGCCCAGGCCGCTCATGGCCATGAGGATATTCCCCGTATAGAGTTCTGTGTAGACCCCCTTCTCCATGAGAAGTTTCTCAAGGGCCTCCCCGGGGATGCCCATATCCATATTGATCTTGGTAAAATCCATGTCCGCTCCCCGAAGGAGGCGCAGCCCCTCTATGCCCTTCGCTTCTTCATAAAAGGCCTCCAGTTCCCTCCGCCACCCGGCGAAAAGTTCTTTCCCATGGTTTTCCAGAATATCTCTGTTAATATCTAGGGATGCCATGAGGACATAGGAAGGACTGGTGCTCTGGATCATTTGGAGTTTGTCCTCCAGGTGATAGGGACACACCCTTTCCCCTTGCAAATTGAGCAAGGCGCTCTGGGTCATGGATGCAAGGGTCTTGTGGATGCTGTTTACTACAATATCCGCTCCGCAAGCTTCCGCCGATAAAGGCATCCCCTCTCCCTGGCCGAATTCATGGAAAAAATGAAGATGTGCCCCGTGGGCCTGGTCCACAATCAGCACCTTGCCTGCCTCGTGGGTCACCTTCTCTATGGCCTGAAGGTCGCTACAGATCCCGTAATAGTTGGGACTGGGCAGAAGCACCGCCTCTATCTCCGGCTCTTCTGCAAGGAGGCGTTCAATTTCCTCGGGGGGGACCGGTCCTGCCACCTCCCCCGCCTCCGGATAGACATAGACCGGCTCGATGCCGGCTAGGATCAAGGCGTTAAACACGGATTTATGGCAGTTTCTGGCCATGAGAAGTTTCTTCCCCTTAGGAACAGATGCCATGATGGCCGCGATCAGGCCTCCACTGGTTCCGTTGATGAGAAGGTAGGACTTATCTACATGGTACAGACGGGCATACCTTTCCGCGGTTTCCTCAATGATCCCCTCCGTTTGAAAGAGGTTATCCGCGCCGGGGATCTCCGTAACGTCCCAGTTGAGAAAACCCTGAAGAAAATCTTTGTATCCCAGATCCTCATACAGGGCTGCTCCCTTGTGGCCGGGCATATGAAATGACACCGTGCCTTTTTTCTCATGTTTTCCTAAAAAATCTCTAATCATCTTTTATCCTTCCGATCATTACATTGAGAAGACCCCACATGACCAGTGCCCCGGCACCAAGGATCAAGACCATGACAAAGGTGGATCCGTAAGCTCCGCCACTGCTCTCGATCAGTCTACTGGAGATCATCGGCCCGATAATGGCTGCTGGCATCAGGGAAAAAGTGGCTATGCTGAAGTTCACCGGGAAGTTCTTGGGTCCGAAGGTGCTGTGGATCAGCGCCGAGGAAATGGTAGGTGATCCCCCGTAGGCAACTCCGGTGAGAAGCAGGCCAACCATAATGAATACCACTGCCGCAGTAGCGGCTCCCAAAAGCAAGCAGCCTCCTGCCGTGAGCATGATCACCACATCCAAAAGGATGGTCCACTTCCGCCCCACTCGATCGAAGGCGGCACCGATGATCACCCTGCCGGCACCGTTAAATACCGATACGATCAGGCCCAAAACAGCCGGCGCACCAAAGGCCAGCGCAATGGGTGCAGCGCTGTTGATCACCAGCAAGCCGGCAGAGTTGATGAAGATCGACCAGATAAAGAAACACCAAAAGGCCCCTGTCTTGAGCATTTCTCCCAAGGAATATTCTTTGCCTCCCGTTGCCGCGCTCTTTCCTGCTACCACATCCGGCCGCTTCAAAAAGAACGAGCCGATGCCGATAACCACCAGGATGGCAACGGCAAGGACGCGGAAGGTGACAAAGACGGAGGTGACACCGATCAGTTCATTGACGATGCTGCCCAAGATGATCCCACCAAAGCCGAAACCCATGAGCATGATCCCCGAAGCAAGCCCCTGCCTATCGGGGAACCACTTGTTCACCGTACTGATGATCACGTTGTAGCACATTCCTACTCCGCCACCACAGAGGATACCATAGAGAAGATAGAGGCGGATCAGACTTCCGGAAGGGTTGCCGGCATCCATAAAGGAGACCCCGAAAAAACCGCAGAATATCAATAAGCCTCCCACGAAGACGATGACCCTGGGCGTCAGCCAGGTCTGAAGTTTTCCGCCAAGGAAGCCAAAGAGGCAAAAGCAAATCATAGAAATGGTGAAGGTCAAGGAGATTTGTGACACCGACCAGTCCGGATACACCTGATTCAGCGGCACCTTAAAAATCGACCAAGCGTAGATCAGCCCGAGAAACAGGAGCATCAAAGCCCCTGCGGCAATGTACTTCCAGCGATTCACCTTTTTTACCGATTCCATCTTGTCACTCCTCACTTATATTCCAGTCTCTTTGCCCGGTCAAACTCTTCAACCACTTCCGGGGATGCTTTTGTAAACAGGCTGACCACTATGATTGCAAGGGAGGATGCAACAAATCCCGGAATGATTTCGTAGATATCAAATATCCCTCCGGAAAGGGCGAACCATGCCAAGTCCACCACACCCCCTACGATCATGCCGCAAATGGCGCCGGGCAAGGTCATGGACCTCCAGAACAGGGAGAAGAGGATCAACGGACCGAAGGCTGCCCCAAATCCTCCCCATGCAAAGGAAACCAAATCAAAGACCGAGCTGTCCGGATTAATGGCCAAGATAACTGCCACGATGGAAATCACTACCACCGTGATTCGGGAGATCCAAACGATCTGAGGACCCTCTGTGTCCTTCTTTGCTAAAGTAGCGTAGATGTCCCGAGACACGGAGGATGCCGTCACCAACAGCTGAGAGCTGGCAGTGCTCATGATGGCCGCCAAGATGGCGCACATGAGGATCCCCGCAATGACCGGGTGGAACATCCCGGTGATCATCGCCATGTAGACCGTCTCCCCGTCGGCAAGTTCAGGCAAGTATGCCTTTCCGATCAGACCGACAAATATGGCCGCCGCCAAGGTCACCGTCACCCACACCATGGCAATGATCCTGGACTTTTGGATCTCATCCGGCGAGGCGATGGCCATAAAGCGGACCAAAATATGGGGCTGCCCGAAATAGCCCAACCCCCATCCCAAGCTGGATGCCAAAAGCATGGTATTGATATTCCCGTTTTCCTGAGGGAAGAACCCCAGGGATTCGGGAGTTAAAGCCGCCAATCTTTCAGACAGACTGCTCCATCCGCCCATCTGCCCAAGGGCCACCGACGGAACGATGATCAAAGCGGCAAACATGGTCAGACCCATGATGGTATCCGTCACGCAGACCGCGTTGAATCCGCCCAAGGCCGTATAGGCAAGGATGATCACCGCACCGATGAGCAGTCCTGCCCGGTAATCCATCCCAAAGATCGTATGGAACAACTTTCCTCCTGCCGCAAACTGAGAAGAAGTGTAGACCAAAAAAAATATCACTATGAATACCCCGGAAACAAGGCGAAGAATATGGTTTTTGTCCCGGAAGCGATTCTCAAAAAAATCCGGCAAGGTGATGGAGTTCCCAGAAATATAGGTGTACTTTCGCAGCCGCTTTGCCACAAAAAGCCAGTTTAAATATGTTCCCAGCCACAGACCGATGGCGGTCCAAATGGCTTCCGATGTTCCGGCATAAAGGACGTACGCGGTCCCCGGAAGTCCGATAAGAAGCCATCCGCTCATATCCGAAGCCTGGGCGCTCATGGCTGTGACCCAACTGTTGAGCTTTCGGCCGCCCAGCAGATAATCGGACAGGCTGTCCGTTCGGTTATAGTACTTGAACCCGATACCGACCATCAGGCCCAGATAAAGAATAAAAATCACTACGATTATGACCATCGTCTAAATTGTCCTTTCAAATCCTTAGGGGGAACATTTATTTGTCCTGTAAATCCAGCCCCTTACTCAAATTAATAACGAAGTCCTGCACATTAGTTACGATCCCCCTGGATCCCAGGCTCCCTCTGTCGGCCAGCTTATTGACAGCAAATTCCGCCGTATCCACAACATAGAAGAACAAAGGGCGCTTAGTCCCGTCGGGAAGCACACGAAAGACCGGAGTCATATTTCCGGCTGCAATGGTGTGGAGGGTAGTTGCCATCCCGATGATGGTGGTGGCCTTGCGGATATAGTTGCGCATGGCATCCTGCCCTTCGTAAGTATGTTCCAGTACCTCGGGGAGCGGTCCGTCATCCCGAATGGATCCGTTGAGAACTACGGGAATACCTTGCTCTGCACAGGTGGCGATGACTCCGCCTGTAATGCCTTCAGCCCTGATGAATTCCTTGATGGATCCGTGTTGGTTCACCTTGTTTATGGTGTCCAAATGGTTGTAATGTCCGTTGTAGTGAGGCCTTTGGCTGTAGATATCCGATCCCAGTGCCGTTCCCAGATACCCTGCCTCCAAATCGTGGGTAGCAAGGGCGTTGCCGGCCAGGATGGCATCCACATATCCTTCCCGGATCAGTTTAGCAAAAGCATCTCTGGCTCCCTGATCGAAGGTACATGCAGGCCCTAAGACCCAAAGGATGTTCCCGTGTTCCTTTTCGTAGGCCAGCACTTTATAGATCTCATCATAATCACAGGTGAATCCCGTCTCTCTGCTCCTTCCTTGACGAAAGGAGAAGGTTTTATCCACATCGTAGGCTTCCTGAAGGAAACAGTGGGAATGGACCAGGATACCTTCCTCCCCGTCCTCCGTTCTACCCACCGCCACCAGGTCTCCCTTCTTCAGGTTTCGAAACTCGCGAATGTGGATCTTCCCGCCCTCAAGGACAGGAAGGCAGTCCATTCGGGACTCTTCGGCAAGCATCCACTCTCCATCTACCTTAAAGTATTCGGGGAAAATAGACGTTGCATGAAAGTTGTCCGGTGCAGCCATATCCTTAGGGGCTTCTACAAAGACAGCATCGGGAGCGTTCTTCAAAAGATCACTTTCAAAGTTGGGCTCGATGTATGCTTGCAATTTGAATTCCATGATTCTCCTATTTCTCTATTCGGTCACAGCCCATATATGACTGCAATGCCTCCGGTACGACAACCGATCCGTCTTCCTGCTGATAGTTTTCCAAAATGGCAGCTACCGTCCTGCCTACAGCAAGGCCGCTCCCGTTGAGGGTATGGACGAACTCCGGTTTGCCCTTTTCTTCAGGCCTGTAACGAATGTTTGCTCGCCGTGCCTGGTAGCTTTCAAAGTTGCTGCAGGAAGATATCTCCACGTACCTTCCGTAACTGGGCATCCATACTTCGATGTCACATGTCTTCGCCGAAGAGAAGCCCAAATCTCCCGTGGACAGCATGACCACCCGGTAGGGGATATCCAGCCTCTTCAGCACTTCTTCCGCAGCAGCGATGAGGCTCTCCAGTTCATCATAGGAAGATTCCGGTTTTACAAACTTGACCAATTCCACCTTTTGGAACTGATGTTGGCGAATAAGGCCGCGGGTGTCTCTTCCCGCCGATCCGGCTTCCTTTCTGAAGCAGGGGGTATACGCCGTATAATATATGGGAAGATTTTCTTCCTTCAGAATTTCATCTCTCAGCAAGTTGGTCACCGGGACCTCCGCAGTGGGGATGAGGAAAAAGTCCTTGGCCGGAAGATGGAACATATCGTCCTCGAATTTGGGGAGTTGTCCCGTCCCCGTCATCGCATCCCGGTTCACCATAAAGGGAGGAAGGACCTCCTTATAGCCATGCTCTTCCGTATGAAGGTCCAGCATAAAGTTGATTACAGATCGTTCCAATCTTGCACCGAGACCCTTGTACACCGTGAATCTGGCTCCGGCGATCTTGGCCGCCCGCTGGAAGTCCAAGATATCCAAATCTTCCCCGATATCCCAGTGAGCCTTGGGGGCAAACCCGAAATCCGAGGGCTCCCCTACCTTGCGCAGCTCCACATTGTCCCGATCATCCTCACCCTTTGGCACATCGGGGTGGGGGGTGTTGGGAATGTTCAATATCCCTTCCCGGAGAAGGTTCTCCGTCTCGTCCACTTGGCTGTCCAGTGCTTTGATCTCTTCAGAAAGGGTCTTCATTTCAGCTAAAAGGGGGCCTGCATCCAGGCCTTCCTTTTTCATCTTGGGGATCTCCTTGGATGCGATACTTTGTCGGTTCTTCATCTGCTCCACCTGAGCCAGGAGATTTCTTCTCTTTTTATCCAGTTCCAGCACTTGGCCGACACCGAAATCACCGTTCCCTCGTTTTTCCAAGGCTTCCTTTACTGATTCGAAGTCCTCTCTTATTCTTTTAATGTCTAACATAGTGCTCCCTTAAAATACATTTCTCTTATATATCGTATAGAGGTGGTTCAATTCCTCTACTTTATGCTGCATCTCGATCTGCTTGGCTGAGGCCGTTTCATAATCTCCCCTTTCCAAGGCGAGGATCAGTTCCGTCAGCAGGCACTGCTCCCCTAGGGAGGTCCTACCCATATCATTGCGCAACTTGTCGATTTTTACCCAGTAGGCTACATCGTAGTCGGTGCACTCGGTGTCCTTGTGTCGCTTGACCGTTCTTCGGATCAAATCCATGGTGTTGGGAACAATCCGATTGTGCAACTCCGTCGCCCACTGGGCCAGTACCGCCTCCCGGTAGGATTCCACCGTAAGATCGGAAATCACCTCATCGGAGATGATGCTGTCCAGTTTCTCCCTCTGATCATCGAAGGCACAGAGGTTCTCCCACACTGTCCGAGGTGCTCTGCCAAAAAATTTATCCCGCTCTGATGGATCGTATTCATCAAAGACGTTTTCTTCACTTCTATATATCCTGTCCTTCTCCAGGTAAAAATCTTCTTCGCCGTAGGCCTTGGATATGGATTTTTCCAGCTCCTGGCTGGTCTTCTCCCGGGCCAGTGCGGCTCGAATCCCGTCCAGCATGGCCATATAGGATGCCGCTATCACCAAATAGGTGTTGCTCTTTGGGTTGGGGGAGCGCAGTTCAAATCTTGTTGCCATGGGATTATTCACATCCCTGATCAGTCCCACTAGTACCGTCCTGTTTCGGGAAGGTCTGGTGACACTGTGTCCCAGGGAGGTAACCACGCACACCGGGGCCTCATACCCGGGCTTCAGTCGCTCAAAGGCGTCGTTGGTGGCGGAGATGAAAGGGCTGACAATATCGTAGTTCTTCAACAGGCCCATGAGGGCACCGAAGCCGATGGGGCTCAAGTAATCTTCCTGGCTGTCCAAAGGACTAAACAGGTTGACTCTTCTTCCATCCTTCAACTTTACCGCAACCCCCATGTGGGTGTGCTCTCCGCTACCGGCTATCCCTTCCATGGGTTTAGCCATAAAGGTAACATCCAGCCCGTACATACGGAAAACGTCGCGGATAACGTACTTTACCTGGTTTTCGTTGTCGGCAGCCTGAAGTGCCGTGGTGTATTTCCAGTCGATCTCCAGTTGCTCCATTACATGGTCATATTTTCCCGACTGGCTCATGCTGGCTTTGACACCGCCTACTTCCTTATGACCCATTTCGATTTCAAAATCATACTTATCCAGGATCATCAGGCTCTTTTCCAGGGCAGTACGTACCGGTCCGACGGTCCGCTTCCAATATTGTTCCTTGAGGAGCTGTGCCGTAGAAAGTTCTTCCCGACGGTCCGCATCGATATCCGGTGTCCTGACCCAAAACTCAAGTTCCGTTGCACTGGTCAGGACGATATCCTCGATTTCGTCTACACTGTCAAAGGGTAGGGAGTCAAAGATATAGGGATGGTCTGTCAGGAGTTGACTCAGTTCCTCCTTGAAGGAGGCTACCGCGTTGCGTAAAACCGTTCTGGATCCCACCTCCGCCGTGTCATTGTGTAGAAGGTGAGAAGGAATGCGGAGCGTCCCCACAGGGAGCCCCGTATCCAAGTCGATATGACGGAAGTTATGATCTACATACCAGTTGGCATCCAGGTCGGGGATGATATCCACCTTGGCGTTGTTCAAATCTGCGATCTTTGGTAGTACAACGCTGGATCCGTCGGTCTGCACGCCATGGCGGAACATCTCTTCCATATTTTCTATAAAAGCCTTTGTGGGGATTTTCTCATCCGTATCATGACCGCCGATATCGATCCCCACCAGAGATACGAAGCGTACCTCCGGGTGGGATCTTAAAATCTCCGTCACTTCCTTGATGGAATGATTCCCCGCGGGAATATTGTATAACATTTTGTCAATGTTAAAGTCAAACATAGGCTGCTGTGTCCTTTCTCTTTATTTCAGCTGGTTCAGCAAGGTCTCCAGTTCCTTCATGTACTCGCCGTATTTCGCCCAGTCACCTTCTTGCTGCGCCTTGGTTGCATTTTCGTAGGCAGCCTGTGCCTTCTGTATGATCTCAGCCTGACTCAACTCACCGCCCTTGGTCTCTCCCGTATCGGGGCTGCCCCCGTCGGTAGACTGCTGGCCGCTTCCTTCACCGAAGAGCGCATCCAACGCGGCAGCCAAAGTGGGCTGATAGGAAATCTGATCGTTGTAGGCAACAATGACCCGCTTCACCTCCGGTATACTGGAGTTGGTCGCTTCCAGATACACCGGCTCCACATAGAGGAGGGAGTCGTTCACCGGAATGACGAACATATTACCTCGGCTGTAGGTGGATCCCGAAGACTTCCAGAGGGAGAATTCCTTGGATATCTCCGTACTCTGGTCGATCTGCGCCTCGATCTGCATAGGACCGTAGATGATCTTGCTCTTAGGTAATTGATACAGCACCAACTTGCCGTAGTTTTCCCCATCGTTCCTCGCCACCAACAGGGCAGTCATATTGTTCTTGTCCCTGGGGGTGTATGGGATGGAGTTGACGAATTCCGCATCCTTTTCACCGGGAAGCTTCATGATGTAGTAGTTGGGCGTCATGGGCTGTTTCTTTGTCCCATAGATCTCCGTAGCGACCTCCCAAAGGTCTTCGTTCTGATAGAACACCTTTACGTCATTCATATGATATCTTCTGTAGACATCCGCCTGAATCTCAAGCATGGTGCCGGGATATCTGATGTGGGCTTTTAAGCCTGCGGGCATCTGGTCCTGATCCTTAAAGAGTTTAGGATAGATCTTCTGATAAGTTGCCGCAACCGCATCGGTCTCATCTACGATATAGAAAGTAGTGTCACCGTTATAGGCATCCACCACCACCTTTACGGAGTTTCTCACGTAATTGGTGGACCCTTCACCGTATGACTCCGAATATGGGAACTTTTCGCTTGTGGTATATGCGTCAATGATCCAGTAAAGCTTGCCGTCCACCGTGGCCATATAGGGATCCTTATCGTAATCCAGATAGGGCATGATCCGCTTGACACGAGTCACGATGTTCCTGTTGATGATGATCTTGGAGTCGCTGTTGATATTGGAGGAAACCAAGAGCTTCAGACTCCTCTCCCTAATGGCAAACATCACTCTGTTGGGCAAAGTCAGTTTGATCCCTGCGGCCCCTTCATATCTGGCATATTTATTGTTATTGCCGTCGGGATAATCAAACTCATCCTCGTCGGTCCCTACAACAATATAGTTGTTGGTCAGTTCACCGAAGTACACCTCCGGCCTGGTGATCTTGATTTCGTCCACCTGAGAGATGGGCGGGATGCTGTCGATAAGCATATCCGGTTGACCGCTGGCGGTAACCTTGTCCACGCGGGATAGAGTCACCCCGTATCCGTGGGTATATTTGAGATGCTTGTTGATCCACGTGCCGCTGATCTTGCCTTCGTCGATTTCACGGGCGGACAGGAAGGTCTGGGTATATTTCCCGTTGACCATATATCGATCCACATCCACATCCTTAAAGGTATAGTACTGTCTGATGGCCTGAGTCTGGTTGTAGAACTTCTCCGCAGGAAGATAATCGTTGATCCTGATGTTGGAGATGGTCGCCTCGTTGTCGATGATATCCTGGCTGGTCAAATTGTTTTCTGCGCTGAAGGGCTTTATGTTTACATTGTCCAAATTATATGCATACTGGGTAAACTCGATATTCCTCTCCAGATATTTGCTTTCCTTGGAAATCTCATCGGGAGATACTACAAAGTTCTGCACCAGCATACCTGCTCCGGAGCCGATGAGACCAACGATGATCATGATTACCGGAACGGTGATAATGGGCTTGACTCGCTTCTTTTGTACGCCGATCACCATGGTCACGGCACCCACTAGGCCGAGAGCCATCAGAACTCGGTAGACCCAAAGGGTAACCGTCAGGTCCGTAAACCCGGCTCCATGGACAGCACCTGTGTTGATATACAAAAGTCCGTACTGCTTAAGCCAGAAATGTACACTGATCATCAGGAAGAAGATCACCCCTACGATGATCAACTGCTTGGAAGCGATGTTGAACAGCTGTTTGATATTATCGTCATCCAGTTGCTTTTTCTTCACATGTCCGGGTGAACGATTGATATTCCCTTGGAAGAACTTGCCGAAGGCATCGGTAAACATGCCGAAAATCCCGCCGGGGCCACCGCCGCCGACTCTCTGTCCTTCGGTTCTTGTTCCGTCAAAGCGGTCCTCTTCCTTGAAGGGATCTCCCCCTGTGGCTCCCGCACCTTGGTCCGCTTCTTCAAAGATCTGCGGTTTTCGGGCGCCCATGAGGATGGAGTAGTACACCAGCGTCAGGATGATAAAGACGATCAGCACCAAGATGAGGATCACGTTCACCCTGGAAATAAACTCCAGCTTGAACGTATAGAAGGAGATGTCCATGCCAAAAATGGGATCCTTCTTGTCAAAATCGACACTGTGAGCAAATTGCAATGCCTCGAACCACAGTCTGGTCACGGCAAAATAGGTAACGATCCCGCCGAACAACCCGGCCATTCCCCAGGAAATCAGATTCACTGACTTGCCGGAGTCATCTAAGTCCTTGGACTCCACCTTCTTGTAATAACTCCTTTTCAGTACCTTGAAATACAGGTACGAAAGTAAGGTCACCAAAACGAACGTGGGGATCCCTATCTTCAGTTGGGTAAACAACTGCTTAAAGAATACACTCACATACCCCAGTTCCTTGAACCAGAGATAGTCCGTGATGAACCCGATGAGGGCAAAGAACCCGAAGACGACCAGCAATATGATGACAAGTCCGACTCGCAGTCCTACTCCCTTCTTTTTCTTATTTTCCACTTTCTCCTCCTAACACAGAGCCTCCGCTCACAAGTTATAGCTCTCGGCAACTTCCATGGCCTCGCCACTGACCGTCACCAGATATATTTTTTTATTTGTCGTCTGTCCTCCGTCTTCCGATTCCATATATTCTGCTACCCAGACGTAAAATCCCTTTTCCCCTTTTCGAAACTCTCCGATATCCAAGGTTTTCAGGATGCCTTCTTCTTTGTTTTCCACCGCCGCCTTGGATACATGGGCGATGATCGTGCCTACCAGTCCCCTATCATAATAGTGTTCTTTATTATCCCCACCTGTGTACCACTTATTCTCCGTCAACTTTTTTGACTCATTGATGTCCCTGTTGCCGTAGTCCATGGTCTCATCAAAGGCCAGAGAACTGTTATAGCGAATGGTTTCTATGGCTCCGTCCTGATTCTTTCCCAGTTCCAACTGGATCAGTCCCGTCTTATCTTCTTTAGGTGTCTTTGCGTCCGAGTCGGCAGCCGTTGCCGTGTTGTCGCCCCCTTGAAAGACACTGAACACTTTGTTGGTGATTTCATCCATCTTCTTTGCCGCAGGGCTCTCCGGTGCAAAGAATTTTATCGCCAAAAGAATGATGAGCAAGGTCAGGATCACGGAGAGGATCACGATCACTACTGTGCCCGCCTTTCCGCTCTTTTCCTTTTTGTCCGGTAAGTCTGCCTGCTGATCTTCCCCCTCACTCCAAAAGGCTTCGGCGTTTTTTTCGTCCTCCGTCATCTGAGTGGTAGCAACTTCGGCCTTCTCTTCCGGCTCAACCACTTGAGCTTTTTCTTCCACATCAGCCACTTTGGGGTCTTCACCCATGCCGGCAAGATCCTCTTCCTCTACGTCATCGGAGAAGAACAGTTCCCTCGCCTTAGCCATTTCCTCTACCTGGCTATCCGCCTTGATCATCGGCATGCCGTCTTCCAGAGCTTCCCCATCTCGGCGCAGTGCATCCACATCCGTCCCGAAGGTTTCGGCTTTCTCTTCTCGGCCACCTTTGAACTTCTCATATTCCTTGTCCAGCAATTTTTGGAATTCCTCGTTCTTCTTGTTGAATGTGTAGAACTTATCGATTTTCGCTGTCTGCCTTGCCAAAGTGGGATTGTCCGGGGTCTCCACGTTTTCAAATATTTCTCTTTCCAGTTCTTCCCCTTGAATGACTTTTTTTTCTTCTCCGCCGGGCATCGGCTTGATCACAGGTGCATCAGGTGTCCACATCTTGGGACCGACCACCTCATCCTGCGGTAGCACCGACCCCTCAAAGGTCCAGCCTGAATAGAGTTCTTGAGAAACCTCCTCCGCGGACGCGGTGGCCACCGGCTCTTTTTCTTCCGGCAGGGGTTCTTCTTTTTTCTCCCATGTTTTTTGCTCTTCCAAGACCTCCAGTTTAGGACCTACCCCAACGAATGCCGGGCTTCCGGATCCCGCTTTTCTCTCCTGGGTGGCTCCCAGTTTAGGCCCCACACCGATGAATACCGGCGCCCCTAAGCCTGCTTTTCTTTCCTGCGCGGGAGGCTCAGGCACTTTTTCAAACGTCGCAACCGGTTCTTCCTGCATTTTCGGGGCTTCTGTATAGAGTTCCTCCTTGACGGGGACCTCCGGTTTTTCCACCGGTTTCTCCACCTTCAAAAATGCAGGTGTTGCAAATCGTCCCGTTTCTCTTGATGGCGGCTCAGAAACAGGAGGCTCAGGCGCAAAGGCAATCTCTTGACCTTTACTTATCCGTTGATCCTCGTCCATATGCCAGTCAAAATCGATTTCTTCGGTAGGTCCAGGCTCCGCACCGGGAAAGGTATGGACATTCCAATCGAACTTTTCAGTAGGAGGCTCGATCTTGATCTCGCTATCCTCTTCCTGTAGGCTCCCCACCACTTCATCTTTGAACAAAAGATCATCGGTTTTTTCAGTTTTTTCCACCGGCGTTCCGCAATTGCTGCAAAACTTGTCTGTATCGGATAAAGGGTTCCTACAATTACTACAAAACATACGCTTCCTCCATTTAATTTCTGATCAAGCGAAGCAGTTCACCCTTGGTGTAAACTTTCCCGCTTTTGCCCACGTTGTAATTGTTCTCCATGATTTCCTGCTGCGGCTCCTCTTGGGCCTCCTGCGGCAGCTCCACTGTCTTTTCGTGACCAAAGGCAATTTCAGGCTTACATTCCGCATCCTCCGCTTCAACCGCTTCAGCCGCTTCAGCCGTCGTTTCCGTGGCTTCTTCCTCTTGGGACCCATCCTGCTCTTCCGTTTCCAGGATTTCCAGAGGCTGCTCCGGTGCGGGCGGTGTCTCAGATGCCATAGCCTCCGCCTTGATCTTCACAACCACCGATGCCTCTGCCGGCAGCGTTTCCGCTTCCTTCATCTTTGCATCAATGCTCTTTAAGGCTTTGACCTGTTCCTTGGTCTTGTTATTCCAAATAATGAGACCTACGATGCCAAAAATGACCAGCAGGCTGACGCCTACCGCTGTGATCGCTCCGGTGCTCAAATCATATATATCCATGATTCGTTGTTCTCCTGATTTTTCCCGAGAAGATATCGAACTTAGAATTGCATAAACTCCCAATTATTATACAATAACCCCTATCCATATGCAATGTTTTACGTTGAAAACATCAAAAGAATGCCACATCAGACCGTCTTTACCTGCGGTGGTCAAACATGCCTTCCGTCAGCTCTTCTTCCATGAAAAGTCGGTGACCGGCAGCATAAATTCCGGGCATCCCTCCGGTGTGGATGAAGATCACCGTTTCTCCATGGCCGATCTCCTTATTTTTCAGCATCTGAAGAAGTCCGTTAAAGGCCTTTCCGGTGTAGCAAGGGTCCAGTATCTGCCCCTCCTTACGGGCCACGTAGTAGATCGCCTCCCGCACCTGCCTTACCGGATTGTTGTATCCGCCGCAGTGATATTTTTCCGTTATATCAAAGTCGGAAATCCTTCCTTGGGCCTCCAGTCCCAACAACTTTCGGCAGCGTTCATAGTAGGCTAGAGCATTTGCTTCCGGCTTCCCCTGGGGAAGAACGGATATCCCCGTTAGCCGCAGGGGTAAATCTTCATTGCGGATGCCGCTGTATAGCCCCATATATGTACCCATGCTCCCCACTGCCGTCACCACCCGAGGATTCTCCAGCCCCAGTTCCGCTCTCTGTGCGTCTATTTCCATGGCACATTGATAATATCCGAGGGAGCCGATCTCATTTGACCCGCCCATGGGAATGAAGTAGGGCACTTCTCCCGCCGCTCTGTACTCTTCCTCCGCTTTCCTGACAGCGGCCGCCTGTGTTTCCTCCGTATCTTCCCCTTTGCCGGGACGGACAAAAATCACCCGGCTGTCCATCATCCTGTCCAGCAAAAGATTGGCGGAAAGTTCTCCCGGATATTCTCCCATGGCGATGATGGTGCACTTCATCCCGAACTTTGCAGCTACCGCAGCCGTCAATCTGCCGTGGTTGGTTTGGGGCGCACCTACCGTAATGAGAGCGGTTGCTCCTTTTTCCTTGGCATCCCCGAGAAGATACTCCAGTTTTCTCAACTTATTTCCGCCTCCTCCCGGGCCGGTCAAATCATCTCTTTTGAAATATAAAGAAATGCCCAACTCACGTGATAAATTGGACATGTACTCCAGTGGGGTGGGCAAGTTTAAAAACGATATTTTTCTGTGGCCATATAACATCTTCTTCCTCCCGGTCATGGGTCAGCTTACGGATAGTATATCACTTATTTTTGCTAAATAAAAACATATGGTATAAGTGCCCTGGAAATTGATTTGGGTCAGGTAAGGGCCATGGGCACCAAACTGATCAAAATGAAAAGAACTGCCATAAACTATACGTTTGAGACAGTTCTTTTTCGTGGTACACCATCACGGGATCGAACCGTGGACACCCTGATTAAGAGTCAGGTGCTCTGCCGGCTGAGCTAATGGTGCATATTTTCAATGGGTTTGATCCAATTAGCACGTTAATTACTTTACCATTTTCAAAATCTCTTGTCAACCGAAAAAAACACGTTTTTGCCCTGTTTCACTCCTTGTATCCCACCGACTCCTTCAACTCCACAGAAACCTTCTCTTCCAGGAGAGAGGCAAGCACAAGGCCGACCATGATCATTCCACCACCCACATAACCCATAAAGGGCAGGAATTCTCCCAAAAGAATGATGGAAAACAGTGCGGTGACCAAGGGCTCCAGGCAAAAAACGATGGATACAAACACAGCCGTCAGGTTTTTCAGGGCAACGTTTTGGATCATGTAGGTGATCACGCTGCAGAAAATCACTTGGTAGCCAAGGGAGACCCAGCCTTCCGTTGTGATGGCGGCAAAATCAAGAGGCGCCTCCACTACCACGGCGATGGCCAGGCAGATGACTCCCGTGGTGAGAGTCTGAATGGTGCTCATGGTGACCGGGCCCGCTTCTTCCACGTATTTCGTCGTGAAGATCATGACTAACGCCAGGGTCAGGGAAGATGTGAGTGCGAGGAGTTCCCCCAATCCAAAGGTGAACTCAGTGCCTCCGCCACAGAGAAAGTATGTCCCCACGATCATCAAGGCGATGATGGGGAACAGCCGTCGATCGGTCCGGGATCGAAGAAAGAAATATGAAAGAAAAGGGGTGAAGATCACCGCCACCGCCATGAGAAATCCGGCAATGGTGGCCTGGGTGATCCCCAGGGCAACAGTGGCCAGGACATAGGTGAGGGCCGAAAGGACCCCGATCATCAGCAGTCCCTTAATATTGCTCCTGCGAACCCCTGCAAAGGACTTCTTTCTAAAGAGGATGAGAAAGATCAAAAACGCAAAGAAAAACCGCATGCCCAGCATGAGAAAGGGGGGTATGCTGAATAAGCCGATCTTGATGACCGGGTTTCCCGCTCCCCAAAAAATACAGAGAAGCACACATAGACTTCCGTAAATAAATTTATTTCTTCTCGACACCTTGCTTTGTTGGTTTTTCATCCCTCATCCTTTCTCAACATGCTTACTGTACCACAAAAGCACTAAGAACAAAACATCTCTAATCAAGAAATTGGATGCCTTGGGTCTCCAGATAGGGCAGTATGCCTTTTCTGAAGAAACCACTGCCGGTGAGAAGCACATCTCGCAAGAGGATGGTGTCTCTATGCTCATACCAGTAATTGAGCAATGCGATCACCGAGGAAGACATGATCTCAAAGGCGATATCCCTCTCCAGGCCTTCTTTTTCCCCTCCGGTCCTGGCAAGAAAAATAGAGATAATAATATCTTTCACCTTTAAGTAAAACTCC
Organism: Anaerovoracaceae bacterium; assembly: GCA_050946655.1. Classification (GTDB taxonomy): domain Bacteria; phylum Bacillota; class Clostridia; order Peptostreptococcales; family Anaerovoracaceae; genus JAXGRD01. The sequence goes on along the minus strand of JBMNVE010000009.1, from coordinate 17,890 downwards.
CTATCTCCCTTGGGCCCCAGAAGCACGGCAACATATTCTCCATTCTTTTCGTAGAATTTTAGGATGTGTTCCAGCGCTTGATCGAAGCGCTCTTCCCCCATCAACTTCTCCGTAGTTTCCAGAAATTCATGGATCAGTCCCTCCTCAATTTCATGAAGCAATCCATACACATCGGTAAAATAGGCATAGAAGGTGCTCCTGTAAAACCCGGCGCCGGTAGTGATTTCTTTTATGGTGATCTTTTCAATGTCTTTCTCCCTATATAGCCTCCAAAAGGAGTCCACCAAAGCCTGTCTGGTTTTTAACGTCCGGTGAGGTTGCTTATTCATTTTTCCCTCCAATTTCCAATCATTGTGCGACACTTTCCGAAACATTGTCTGTTGATGATCCGCCAATCAAAAGTTATGATTTATATAATACAACATCGTGTCGTATTATACCATATTTCTGATAAAAATATATAAAGGAGGTCTACACAATGATCGATAAAATGCAAGGCAATCGTCCATTGATCATGGCACCGGTCATGGCGATCATCATCGCACTTATCTTTGCTTTTTGCCTGTACCCCATGGCCAACAGCAGCCCGAAAGATATCCCCGTTGCCGTCGTTTCTCTGGACGAAGGAGCTGTAACGCCCAATGGTCCGGTAAATGCAGGGGATACTATGGTAAGCAACTTACTGGGGATCGCTAAAACAAATGATGCTCTGAACCTCAAAGCCTTAAATGGGGAAGAGGCGGCAATGAAAGCTTTGAAGGACGGCGACTATTGTGCACTGCTGGTCATTCCGGCGGACTTTTCCGCCAAGCAGATGAGCATAGCCACGCCTAAACCTTCCTCGCCGGAACTGAAAATTTACATCAACCAAGGCAGGTACGGGCAAACCGCTGTGCTGGTCCAGCAGGCCTTAATTAAGATGACTCAAAATGCAGGCAACCAAATGAAGCCGCAAATCCTGGCCACTCTCCAGGGGACCGGTGTGAACATCACAAATGAACAAGCGGCCATCTACGACGAGCCTATCACTGCAACCATCGACTATGTTCATCCCGTAGGAGGGCAGGAAGCAAGCATCACCGGAGGAAACGCCAATTCTCTGGGCGGAATGATGACTTGGCTGGTGACCCTCATCTCTTCTGTGATCCTATATCTATATTACCGCAAGGAGAAAACTCACGATGTGTCCTTTTCCGCAAAGCGGATCACCGTGCAGATCGTCGGCGGGCTGATCACTGCTATCATAGGGGCCCTCACCATCACCTTCTCAATGACCAAAATCCTCGGCCTGGAAATCCCTTTCGGTGAAACCTTCCTATTTGAGACCATTGCCATATTCGGCTTGATGATGATCATCGTGTCCGTCTTGAGATGGCTGGGCCTGGGCGGAATAGCCCTCTTCATATTGACCTTGTTCCTGGGGATGTCTACAACCATCTTGCCCTATGAAGTGCTGCCGGAGTTCTGGCAAAACTGGATTTATCCTTGGGCGCCTGTAAGGCTGGTGTCCAGCGGGCTGCGGGAAGTGTTCTATATCAGCGGCGATTGGTATAATGACAGCACCGGGGCCTTTCTCATGCTGGCCATAGTGGGTATGTCGCTGCTGTACCTTACTGTGCTCAACAGAAAAAAAGATTCCTAGAAAACTACGAGTCCATCTCCACATAAAAATGCAAGGGCCTGAATCACCTGACCGGTGGTTCGGGCCTTTGCATAATCATACATAATTCATTTATTTTACGATTTTTACCCCACACCCATGGGCAGGAGCTTCGTCGTAGCAGCTTTCAGAGGCAATATAGGTGTAAAACTCAAATCCCCCGGAGAGGTGGCTGCAGCGGTATCCATTTTGGGCCAGCATTCGGCAAGCCACATAGCTGCGCAAACCGGTCTGGCAGTATAGGAAAATATCCTTGCTTTTGTCCAGCTCATCCATTCTCTCCCGAAGTTCATCTACCGGGATGTGTGTCGAACCGGGAAGATGGCCATACCTCACTTCATAGTCTGTCCGCACGTCCAAAAGGATGGCGTTTTCGTCAGAGATTATCTTCTCCAAATCTTCCCAGTGGAATTGCCTTACCAGTCCCGACCGCACATTCTCGATGGTGAACCCGGTCATATTCACCGGATCCTTGGCCGATGAGTAGGGAGGCGCATAGGCAAGATCCAACTCCTCCAGGTCTGCCCCTGTCATCCCGGCTCTAATGGCAGTTGCCATCACATCGATGCGCTTATCTACTCCTCCAAAGCCGACGATTTGTGCACCCAGGATCTTCCCTGTTTCGGGATCAAAGAGGGTTTTCATCATCATGTTGGTGGGATCCGGATAGTAGACTGCATGGTCCGGCGGGAAGATCACCACTTTGTCGTATTTGACACCGCTCTTTTGGGCGGTTTTTTCGTTGATCCCCGTCGTCGCCACCGTCATGTCGAAAAGCTTGATGACCGATGACCCCTGGGAGCCGGCATATCGGCTATCCCTCCCCATGATGTTGTCCGCCGCGATTCGTCCCTGCTTATTGGCAGGACCGGCCAGAGCGATCAATGCCTGCTGCCCGGTGACAAAGTGTTTCACTTCCACCGCATCTCCTACGGCGTACACATCCGGCACGGAGGTTTCCATCTTATCATTGACCAGGATGGAGTCCTTTGCCGCCAGTGCCAGGCCGGCTTCCTTAGCCAGGGTCGTTTCCGGAAGGACGCCGATACCCAAGATGACCATATCCGCCTCAATGGGATCTTTTTCCTTCAGCACCACCTTGATCCTGTCTTCCCTATCCTCATAGTGATCGATAGGTGTATTTAGTCGCAAGTCCAGTCCCTTTTTTCGCAAGTAGGCGTGAACCTGGAAAGCCATGTCGGCATCAAGGGGCGGCATCACTTGACCGCTTCGCTGAAGCAACGTGGTTTCAATGCCTTGATGGATCAAGTTTTCGGCCATCTCCAGCCCGATAAAGCCTCCCCCTACAACCACGGCTCTCTTGGGACCGTGCTCATCAATAAACTCCCGGATGCGGTAAGTGTCTTCCACCGTCCTTAGGGTAAATATCCTGTCGCTGTGGATCCCCTCCATTTCCGGCTTTACGGCTTTGGCACCGGGAGAGAGGATCAACTTGTCATAACTTTCCTCGTAGATCTTGCCACTGTCCAAATCTTTTATTTCCACCGTCTTATTGTCCGTATGGATAGCGACGGCCTCGTTTCTTACTCGCACATCCACATTGAACCGCTCCCTGAAGCTCTCAGGGGTCTGTAAGGTCAAGTATCCCTTGTCCTTTATGACTCCGCCGATATAGTAGGGTAGGCCGCAGTTGGCATAAGAAACATATCCGCTTCGCTCCAGCAAAACAATCTGCGCCGACTCGTCCAAACGGCGCAGCCTTGCCGCGGCGCTGGCACCACCGGCAACGCCGCCAATGATCAGTACCTTCATCTTTTCTACCTCCATATCACTCCAAGGGCCCTTTATAGGATACGATCCCGCCGATGTTGGTCGCCTCATAGCCGTTTCGCTTTAGCAGAGCAACCGCATGAGCGCTTCGGCTTCCGCTGTGGCAATAGACGAATAGGGGACTTTTCTTGCTGATCTTGATGGTATGCACCCTGTCCAGGGGAAGATTTATGCTCCCGGGGATATGCCCGCTCCTGTATTCCATGGGATTGCGCACATCCAAAATCACGGCACCGGGCGTTTCTGCAGCCTTTGCCAATCCGTCCGCCATCTTTGTACTCTTTCCGAATAAATCAAATAGCCCCATTTTGAACCTCCTTCTTATTACTAGGTGAAGAATACCCAAAGAAGGCTGATTGTACCGTAACTTAGTCACATAACCGGCCCCCGGCCATTATTTTACATTTGCAGACGCCTTATCGATATTGTCCATAAAGCCGGCGTGGAAAAAGCAACTGAACCAGCAAGGGGTGTACACCTCCCGATGATTGAAGACGAGGGCCTTGGATGGCGTGGATGTATGGATCTCTCTGGCAAACCCTTTGCCCAATAGCTCCCCTTTCTTCAACACCACTTCTTTTCCGTCTACACCTTGGGCAAGGACTTCTCCCTCCAAAATCAATGCAACCATCTTTTCATGAAGCTCCTGGGAGAGGATCTCTTCCCCGGCCTCCTTATCTACAATCTTTGCGCTGATACAATCCAGCAAGGTGGATAGGTTATTCCCCATGATCCCTTTAAAGATTTTGTATTCCTGCAATGCCTCCGTATCCCAGCTCATCCCTTCCTCCTTTTCCTCATCAAACGCTCAGTACATGACCTCCGCCTTTCATCAGCTTGGTCAGTTTTTCTCCCCAGCGGATCACCTCCACACCCAGTTCTTCCAGTTCCTTGGTGACCCCTAGGTTGTTGGCACAGCTGATACAGGCGCTGAAATGGACTCCCGCTTCCTTTGCTACTTCCATCTTTAGACGGAGGGCCGGGCTTTCTATCAGCGCAGCGGCAGCAGCTCCCCAAATGATCACCGTCACATCTTCCCACCAACCATGGAGCTTACTGTTGATGGCGTACATCATGACCATATGCTCCGCTGTGACGGGGTCTCCGTTTGCCCAGAGCAAGTACAACTTATCCTGATTCATGTTTCCCTCCCGATGTTTAACCATAATAGCGATCCGCCGGACCCTTGTACTCCTGGATGGTGTTTCCACCATCCACCACAAAGGTCTGACCTGTAACATAAGCAGCCCGTTTGGACGCCAAGAACACATTCATATTGGCCACCTCTTCACCGGTTCCGCTACGCCCCATGGGCGTGTTCTCTCCCCCGGCCTTTTCTCCTTCCGTCTGGGAAGCGGTGGCGATCCACCCGGGAAGAACATTGTTGATGACGATGCCGTTTTTGGCAACTTCAATGGCGATGGATTTGCTCATGCCCACGATCCCTGCCTTTGCTGCGGCATATCCTGCCTCCCCGGGATTGCTCACCAGGGGCCCTGTTACAGAAGATACATTGACGATGCGGCCGTATCCTTTCTCCACCATATGAGGAAGCACCTCTCGCGTCACGTTGTAGCAGATAGTCAAGTTTCGCCTGATGGAGAAGTCCCAAGATTCATGGCTCATTTCCGCAAAAGTGGCGAATTCCTCTTTTTCTCCCACTTGGCTCATCCCGGCATTATTGATGAGGACGTCTATCCTGCCCCACTTTGCCATAACCCTCTCAATCAATTCTCTTACTTGCTTTCGATCCATCAGGTCTACGATGTAGCCTTGGGCGGAAATCCCTTCTTGTGTAAGTTCAAGGGCTCTCTCATGGATCCGATCCGTAGTGGACACCAAGATCACCTTTCCGCCCAGGTCTCCCAACTGCCTTGCCGTCTCAAAGCCGATCCCTTCTCGACTTCCTGCCCCGGTGATCAAGCAAACTTGATTGGTAAAATCGATAAACTTATTCAACCCTTTCTCCTCTTCTCCTTTTTGGGGATGCATGATAAACTACTTATTATGAAAAAAGAAATCCCCTATTTTACAATCGAAAATTCCTTTGGCGGCGATCAACGTTGGTTCCGAACCCCCCTGATGCGCATCGGTGGCTGTGCCGCAGCCACGGCATGCGACAGTCTCATCCTTCTATCCCTGCCTCCCGGCCGTAGCATCTCCACAAAGAAGGACTATCGCCGATTTGCCGGCAGGATGCGGCCCTATTTATATCCACGAAAAACCGGCGTAAACACCCTTAAACTCTTCATGGACGGTTTCAACGAATATCTTGATGATACCGGCTGCCACGGCCTTCGCATGGAAGGCTTTTCCGGAGAAGAGACTGTGACCGACGCAAAGAAGGCCATTATCAAGCAGATCGATGGCGGACTTCCCATTCCCTATCTTCTCCTGAAACACAGGAACCCCGATTTCAAGGACCTCACTTGGCATTGGTTCATTCTTTTCGGCTATGAAGAAACACCGGAGGATTTCACCGTTACTGTGGCCACCTACGGAAAATCTCATACACTGAGTCTCTCTGACCTTTGGGATACCGGTTACGAAGAAAAAGGCGGAATGATTCTATATCGCCTGGAGGATCCCTCTCCTGTCATCGAATGAAATTGGTCCTGCAGTTACCGCCTGCCCGAGGGTGAGAAACCCCTGCCCTCTTGCCGGCCTCTATACATCGAAGCATCCAGATCATGTTGGCAGCCAGTGTCTTCATGGTCTCCACACCCTCTTCATCCCTGTCCAGCTCCTCTCCTTTATTTCCAAAGCCTACATTCCAGTATTGGGAAGAAGCCACCGGCATCTGACTGATGGTGAAGAATTTATTCAACTGGTCAAAGGCACTGGTCCCTCCCGCTCGTCTACATACAACAACGGAAGCGGCCGCTTTCCCGGCAAACTTACTCCCGCCGGCATAAAACACTCGACCCAGAACAGAGGTAATGGCTCCGCTGGCTGCAGCGTAATGCACCGGAGTCCCGACGATCATGGCATCTGCCTCCTCCATGGCTTCGATCACTTCGTTGACCAGGCCGTCACCGTAGATACATCTTCCCAGGTCTCCTCTTCGGCAGCTTTGACAACCTGTACATCCCATCACCGGCTTTCCGCCCACCTTGATGGTCCTGGTCTCTATTCCTGCCGCTTCTAACTCCTCGGAAATAATCGACAGCGCACGGTTGGTCGTTCCATTATTCCTTGCACTTCCGTTAATCAATACTACTTTCATTCTAGTTTCCCTCTCTTGTAATGTTCATTGTTGCTCCATTATACTACTAAGCGGAAAATGTTTCCACAAAAACCCTTGCCTCCACCCACTTTACACATGATAGAATAGCATTATGAAAGAAAACCTCTCTCGATACGATTTGATCGATACCTTTCGTGGGCTCACCCTGTTCAGCATGGTCCTTTATCATCTGTCCCGGTCTCTGGCCTATCTTTGGCACATGGACTGGCAGTGGTACCGGTCCGATTGGGCCTACCTTTGGCAACAGACCATCTGCTGGGGCTTTATTTTCATTTCCGGCTTTTCCTGGAATTTGGGTTCAAGACCCCTTCGCCGTGGCATGGTTGTTTTTCTCGCCGGCTGTATAATCACCGGTATCACGACCCTTGCCTCACCCGACCAGCGGATCCTCTTTGGCATCCTAACTATGCTGGGATCATCTATGTTGCTCACCTTCCTTCTTCGGAGGCCTCTTGAGAAGGTCCCCCCTGCTGCCGGGCTATCTGTTTTCCTTCTGCTCTTCCTGGTGACCCGGGATATCTCCCTCGGCTATCTGGGCTTTGAGGGCCTGCACCTCATGGCTCTCCCGGATTTCCTCTACCACGGATACTTTATGACTTTTCTGGGATTTCCCCAAAAGTATTTTTCTTCGGCCGATTACTTCCCCCTCTTTCCCTGGTATTTTCTGTACCTTTGTGGATACTTTTCTTATCTATGGATGATCGACCGACCCAATGAAAAAGGGCTTCCCTCATACTTTACAAAAGGATTGCCCCTTTTCGGATTCTTAGGAAGACACTCTCTTCTCATCTACATGATCCATCAGCCGATAATTTTTTTTGTGCTGTTTTTCATTTTTCGTTGATCGAGGCTCATAGTCTTCACTTATCTTCGCTGAGGTATTTTTTGATCTTCCGAGCAGCCGCAGACTGACTGATGGACAGATAGTCCGCCACCTTGTAACTGCTTTTCAGAGACTTATATGCGCCCAGGATCAAGTCTTTTTCCAATCTTTCCATGGCTTCCTGCAGGGCCGGTCCCTTCTCCGGCTCCCCACTGCTGTATGTCCGGTTAACAAGGCGGCTTGCAATATCCGAAGGAAGGGAAGTTTGGTTCTCCATGGGAGCCAGATTGGAAGGGGTGATGATCCCGGTGGTGTTGATCAGGACCAGCCGCTCAATGAGGTTTTCCAGCTCCCGTATATTCCCCGGCCAGGCCTGGGAAGTCAAATGGTCCTCCAGATCTTCGGAAAAGGCGATATTTTTTCCGTACTTGCGATTAAATGTCTGCAAGAAATGGTCCGCCATCGGCCAGATGTCCACCTTTCGCTCTCGCAACGGCGGCAATTCAATGGGTATCACATTGAGCCGGTAGTAAAGGTCATTGCGGAAGGTCCCCTCTTCAACTGCTCTTTTTAAATCCTTGTTGGTGGCGCTGATGATGCGGATGTCCACCGGCACTTCTGTCCTGCTGCCTACACGAGTAATGGTCTTGTTCTGCACCACATGGAGGAGTTTGGACTGCATGATCAGCGGGATCTGCGCAATTTCATCTAGAAAGATGGTCCCCTTATCCGCCGCTTCAATGAATCCCTTCTGCCCACCTTTTTTGGCACCGGTGAAGGCTCCCGTTTCATAGCCGAAGAGTTCCGACTCCATGAGGGATGGCGGTATGGCCCCGCAGTTGATTTCCACAAAGGGCTCATCCCTACGATCACTTAGATCATGAATGTCCCTTGCGATGCGGCTCTTACCTGTCCCCGATTCCCCCACGAGAAGCACGCTGGAATCCGTGGGTGCAATATGGGAAATCAGTTGAGCCAATTCTCTTACGTGAGGATCTTTGGAAACATACTTCTCCGCCTTCACTTCCTCTTGCTCATAGGTATTCTCCGCTTTCTTGGTGCGATAGTAGTCGTAGAGGAGGGTGAGGTTTTCTACAGGGCGGGCATTACTGATGACCCGAAAAACAGACCCATCTTCGTTGAAGATGGGTGTGGATGTGGTGATCACATCGATGCCCGGTTCTTTGGATTGCTGCATCATGGTCAGTTGCCGTTTTTCGGCAAGGGTCAACGCTACTACGGAAGGCTCATATACCCCTTTCTCAACTGCATCACGAACATTAAGTCCCCGTACCTTTTCCCGGTCGGTCATGGTGTATTTTTCAAACACCGGATTCACCTTTAGGATATTTCCTTCCCCATCTGCAATGTGGATACTGTCGGCGGAAGCTTCAAATGCACAAGAGTAATCTTCATAATCCAGCATCAGCTCCTTCAGTCGCCCAAGGAGCATCTCCTCTTCAGCCTCTCCCGGCTCTTCCCAATCTCCCTCCAGTTTTAGGATCGATGCGATCCTTGCTATGATATTGGACATTTTTTCTCCTTTTTTGTGTCCCCCGGCTTACAAAACCAGTATATTCCTGAAGGAGAAGAATTTCAACCCGATATTGCATTATTAAGTCATTGTGTGGTTAATTGACACAAATATGACAACCCGAGGGGTGCAGCAGCATTTAAGTCATTATCGGGTTATTCTCTATCTCCACCGACCCTCTTCAATGTCTAAAAATGCGGGTTTGGGGGTTGGCACAGATGTTGCGTTATATATCTAACAAATCCGATCTGTCAAAATATTTGAAATGGAGGAAAAATGGAAAACAAAATCAGGAAAGAGGAAATACTCCAATGGATCGACGGCCACAAGGAATCGTTTCTTCAGGTCTCCGATTTCATTTGGAACCATCCGGAACTGCCCTTAGAGGAATTTCAGGCAAGCAAAAAACTGGTCGCTCTCTTGGAGGAGCACGGTTTTCAGGTGGAAACAGGTCTTGCGGGAATGCCCACATCCTTTGTTGCAACCAAGGGACAGGGTAGACCGGTAATCGGGTTCAGTGCGGAATATGACGCTCTCCCCGGCTTATCACAAAACCCAAACAGTGTTGAAAAGGATCCCCTGGTTGAAGGCGGTCCGGGACATGGATGCGGACACAATCTCCTGGCGGTAGGCGGGATCATGTCGGCAGTGGCTCTCAGCGATGCCCTCTCCAAAAGCGGGCAGGAAGGGACCGTCAAAGTCTTCGGTTCTCCCGCGGAAGAACTCTGCGTCGGGAAGGTGTATTTGGCTAAAGAAGGCCTCTTCAAGGGCTTGGACCTGGTCCTGGACTGGCACCCTATGACCATCAACCGACCGGGAAATAGCAGATGCAGTTCATATTTCAACGTAAAATATCACTTCAAGGGAAAGACCGCACACGGAAATGCGCCCTGGCACGGTGTCAGTGCATTGGACAGCGCTCTTCTCATGGGACAAGCACTGGAATATCTCAGAGAGCATATTCCCCCCGGGATCCCCGACGGAGAGTCGACCCTCAATTATTCCTTCCCCGATGTGGGAGGTGGCTTCCCCGGCGTAGTACCCGACCGAGCGACCATTTGGTGCATCGGAAGACTGAGCAAAGCCGAAGACGCCCAATCTGTTTTGGAACGGGTGGATCAATGTGCCAATGGGATAGCCATGGCCACCGGGACTCAGGTGGAAAGAGAATTTATCACCGCCACTCATGAAAAAATCTCCAACGAAACCATTGCCCATGTCTTCCACAAGAACATGAAGGACATCGGCGTTCTGAAGTTCACCGAGGAAGAGCAGCAGGTGGCTAAAACCATCCAAAAGGGCATGGGGCTAAAGGAAGTCGGCTTTGTGGAGGACATTGAAGAAGTAGCAGAAAGAAGTATGCCGGTGACCGATGTCGCTGAATACAGTTGGCATGCACCAACGGAAACCTTGATGCTCAACCTTGCACCCCTAGGGATCGGCTGGCACAATTGGATCGTTACCAAGTTCGCAGGAAACGAAATAGGACAAAGAGTCGTCGTTACCGCTTCTAAGATCCTGGCAGCCACCGCTTTAGATTTTTTACAAGACCCTGCATTGATTGAGAAAGCGAAAGCAGAATTACAAGAAAAATTGGACGGAAGAGTTTATGAAACGCTAATACCCGATGGTGTCAGCCTAAAATAAGAAAGGTGATTTCAATGAAAAACATAAAAAGAAATTTGCTGGAATGGATCGACGAAAACCAAGGGCAGTTCAATGATATCGCAGATGAGATGTGGCAGTTACCTGAACTTGCCATGCAGGAGTTCAACTCTTCCCGCTTGCTGAAGGATGTGCTGAAAAAGTACGGATTTTCAGTGACGGAGAATGTGGCAGGCATGCCAACGGCCTTTGTCGCCACCTACGGAGAGGCAGGCCCTGTGGTGGGGTTGAGTGCCGAGTACGATGCTCTAGACGGCCTTTCGCAAAAGATGGTCGATAAACAAGATCCCATCGTCGAAGGCGGCCCGGGCCAGGGATGCGGACACAACATTTTGGGCACATGCGCCGTAATGGCAGCTATTGCTTTAAAGGAAACCATGGATAGTCAAAAGACCCCTTTCCGCATCAAGTTGTTCGGAACCCCCGCAGAAGAACTATGTGTGGGCAAGCCCTTTATGGGAAGAAGCGGCTTATTTGAAGGTGTCGACTTCTTTCTCGATTGGCACCCCTTATTCTTTAACAAATGTGGCTTCGAGGTGAGCAGTGCATACTTCAATGTCAAGTATCATTTCCACGGCCGCTCTTCTCACGGCAACTCCCCATGGCTCGGCCGAAGCGCTTTGGACGGAGCCTTCCTCACGGGCAGCGCCATCGAAATGCTGAGAGAGCACATTCCGCCGGGACCGGAGTCTGCACCCAATTCTATCAACTATACCTTCCCCGATGTAGGTGGAAATTCTCCCGGTGTCGTTCCGGAGAAGGCGACCATTTGGATCATCGGAAGAGCAGCTTCCACAGAAGTGTTGACCGATATGATGGACCGAGTTGAGGCCTGTGCACAGGCGGGCGCTCTGGGATCAGGCACAACAGTAGAAAAAGAGTTGATCACCGCCGTTCACGAGAGAATGCCCAACAAGACACTGAGCAAGGTCATGTACGATAACTTCGTGGAAATCGGTGTTCCCCCTTATACCGAGGAAGAGCACGATGCCGTGAAGGAAATGCAAAAAAGTGCAGGCATGGGTGAAACCGGCATCGATACTGAAATCCAGCCCTTCAATGGCGGCTTTATCAGCGTGACCGATGCGTCGGAATACTCATGGAATGCACCCTATGCATCCTCTTGGATCGCAGCAGGGCCGGGAGGCGGATGGTGGCACAACTGGATCGTTACCGTGTGTATGGGCGGAAGCATCGCACAAAAGGCCATGAACACGGGGGCAAAAGTCATTGCCGCAACAGCCTTTGACATGATCACAAACCCGGAAACCATCGAAAAAGCCCAGGAAGAGTTTAGGGAACGCATGGGAGAAGATACCTATAAAAGTCTTATCCCCATGGACATCGATCCCCCCGTGGACCTGAATAAGGACGTTATGGAAAGTTATCATAAAAAATTATCATCTATCGAAGAAAGTATCCGGAAAGGAGATCAAAACAATGAACAGTAATCAAGTTGGTTTCACACAAAACGGCCGGTTTTATTACGGCTGGCTGATGGTGGTGGTAGGATTTATCCTCATGGCTTTTGCCTATGTGGGCTCCATCTCCATCACAAGTGTATTTGTGATTCCCGTAACCGAAGGACTGGGGATCAACAGGGCTTCCTTCATGGTTTATCCAACGATCCTCACCGTAGTCAGTGTCTTCGTTTCCGGCTTCAGCGGAAACAGAATGGCAAGGGGCAACATCAAACTGATCATGGTGATCTCCGCCCTTTCCTCTGTCATCGGCTATAGCATCCTGGCTAACGCTTCCAGTGTATTCGTTTTCTATGCGGGTGCTGTACTGCTTGGTGTCGGCTTTGCCAACTGTACAGTACTGCCCATTTCCATCATCATCAATAACTGGTTTGGCGGAAAGATCCGAGGAACCGTCATGGGTATCACCTTCATCGGAAGCGGTATCGGCGGCTTGATTCTTCTCCCCATCCTCAACAGCATCATCACCTCTAACGGATGGCGAGTAGGTTACTATTCTCTGGCTGTACTTTTCTTGATCGTTTTGATCGTCATTTTCCTGACGGTATCAAAGATGCCCGCTGCAAAGGGCTTCACCAGAATGGGCGAATCCGAGGACGAGCTATGCGCTGAAGAAAAGAAGGGGATGGTCATCAAACAAGCTATGAAGACCCCCATGTTTTGGCTTATCCTCAGCACGGCAACTTTGACTGTATTCGGCTCCAGTGCAATCCTCTTTAACTCCGCACCTTATTTTATCGAAGTCGGATTCACCGTCAAAAGAGCGGCACAGTTTGCGTCATTTAATCTGGGTATGCTGGCCGTAGGAAAGGTAGTCACAGGCTTTCTCTGTGATAAGCTGGGCACCAAGTTCGGCTCCGTATTCACCGCATTGGTGTTCGGCCTTCAATTTGTCTTCCTGGCCATTCTTCCCACCAACCCCAGTCTATTCATCTGGGGCGCCATCATTTGCTACGGCATCGGTGGCGGCGGGATCACTGTTGTTCCTCCCCTCCTGGTCAATGCGCTCTTTGGGGAAAAGGACTACGGAAACATTGTGGCTTCCATGAATATGGCCACCAACTTGGGTGGTGCTTTCGGCGGCATGATTGCCGGAGCCATCTATGATGCTACCGGCAGCTACGTGACATTCCGGTGGATCGCGGCAGGCGTGATGGTGGCTGTGGCCCTCATCCGAATGCTCTGCTTCCAGCTACGAAAAAAATACGACTACTAAAAAAGGGAGGGGTTATCTCCCCTCCACAACTTCTTGATAATGTACCGGGTCCGTGTCTCCTTCTGTGCTGAACAGAAGGACCACGGACTTTTCATTGAGCCCCATGGCATCTCTCTGTGCAGACAGTCCCTCATCGGTCATCAGGTTCATGATGAGGCCTGTCCCCACGCCGCCGCATTCTCCCGAAACGATCGCCTCATCCCCCGGGAGCGGACGGGCCAGCTGGCGCATCCCTTCAAAGGTGACCTGGTCGGCACACTTTACATAGAACTCCGCAAATTGGTCTAGTAGAGGGAGGATGTCCGGGTTAGCTTCTCCGCAGTTGAGCCCGGCCATCTTGGTGTCCGAATGGCCCCCTATGGCCACAAACTTCCCTTGTTTGATGCTCTCATAGAGGCACGCCGTTTCTTCGGCCTCCATGATGATGAAGGTAGGAAGATCGTCCTTATATCGGTGGGCAAAGTAAGCAAGATTTCCCGCAGCCATTGAGCCTACACCAGCCTGGAGAAATATATGTGTTGGGCGTTTGCCCGCTTTTTCCAGTTCATCGGCAGCCTCCGCCGCCATGGTAGAGTAACCTAATACCACCTTTTCCGGAATTTCACGGTAGCCTTCAAAGGCCGTGTCCTGGACCAAAGTGGCTTTGTGCTCATCGGCGTACTGAGACGCCATGCGGACCGCATCTGCATAATTGGAGTCTGTCACCGTGACCTTGGTATCACCGATATCTTCAATGGCCTTGGAACGTGCCGGGGCAGTGCCCTTGGGCATGAATATCACCGCGTTTCTCCCGCTTTGATGAGCCGCCCATGCCACCGCCTTGCCGTGATTCCCGTCTGTCGCCGCAACGATGGTTTCAATGGATGGATCTTGCTTCAACACATGATGAACGGCATAGGACGCACCCAGCCCTTTAAAGGCATTTAAGCCAAAACGCTTGGACTCATCCTTTACATATATTCCCCCCAAGCCCAGTTTTTTTGCCAATGCAGGCAAGGAAATCATTGGAGAGGGTGCGTAAGCGGAAAGGCCTCGGTGAAATTTCCTCACTTCATCAAAGTTCTCTTGGATATATGGCGCTTTCAGTGCCCCCGGCTTTATTTCATGCTGGTATACGGTAATTTTCGTCATAGTTTTTGCCTCCTCCCGCTTACTCTGTTTTCTAGTTTACTTCCATCATTATACCCTCCCCCATGGGGGAAGTAAAATTTCATTTTTCCTTGGATTTATATGGGACCGATGATTTGAAAGTCAAGCTCAAATGGTATATACTTTATTCATGTTTAGATCCATACAAACAAAGATCATGTTTTTTGTTATGTTACTTGCTGTGAGCCTCTTGATTCTGACAGGGGCTTTTTTAGTCTTCAATATGGAAATCATCGTCAAGGATCTGGAAAAAGATGGATTAAAAAACCGTGCTCTTTTGGAGGCTTCTCTCATGGAAAACGCTAGGGTGAAAGGGCAAGACCCCTTTACCCGGGAAGGGTTAAAGTCTCTTCTTCCCGATGGCCAAGATGCTGACTTTTTTCTCATCAGCAGCAGTGGACAGTGGGTCGGAGAATCAAAGGGAAAGGGACAGTATGATTTAAAATTTTCCCAGAACGCTAAGGTGCAGCGAACATATAAGGATGGAGCTTATCATGTTTCTGCCATAGCAAAAATCTCCAATACTGAAAGCGGGGAACAATGGTTTTTGGTGGCGGAGCAAAAAGAATCGGAGCTTTATGCCGTGATCAACCATACGAAGACCCTTGTGATTGGCTTCATCGTCCTGGCCCTGGGCGTTCTTTGGATCGTTGCAAAGCGCATTTCCTTTGCTATCCAACGGCCAATCAAAGAGCTTTCTGAGACAGCAGCAGAAATCGCTGAAGGAGACATCAGCAGAAATATACAAACAAAAGAAGGCGGCGAGCTGGACGACATAGCACAGTCTTTCAATCTCATGCTGGATCGATTAAAGTCCACCATGCAGCAAGCCCTCCTCAAGTCCGGAGAAGCTACGTATATGCAAGATATAATGGACTATGTAAAACAATCTTACGATGAACTGCCCGGAGGGATCATCAGCATCAATAACATCGGTGACATCACAGCCTTCAACACCACTGCTGCCGATTTGACCGGCCTTTCCCCCAAAGATATTCTCGGTATAAATATCCAAAACCCCATCCCACCGGAAATAAAGGCGCTGATAGACTCTCTGCGCCGCTGCCTATCCAGCGGAAAACTACAAATGAAGAAAATCATTGATATTCGTGATGTGAGCGGGACCCGGATCCCGGTAATGTATAGCTCCAACATCCACTTCGGCATGGACAATGAAGTTATCGGTGCGATCTGCGTCTTTAAGCGAGTAGAAGATATTGAGCGCTTTGAAGAAAGTGCAAATCGCATCAGGAATTTGGAGGCTCTTGGTGAAATGGTAACAAGTTTGGCCCATGAAATCAAGAATCCCCTTACTAGCATACGCGGCTACACCCAATACATCAATCGGGAACTTTCTTGTCAAAAGCTTAAGCTCAATGAATTGGATATTATCCTCTATGAAACTGATCGGTTGACCAATATGCTGGATAACTTTCTGAAGTTTGCAAGACCTGAATTGCCCACAAAAACAAAGATGAGCATCCAGGGCATTTTGGATTATGTGATACAGCTGGTGGAAAACGATCTTCCCGAGAACATCACCATTGATCGAGATTACGAGACTGTCCCCCATGTTATGGTGGATAGTTCCCAGATCGAAGCGGTACTTTTAAATATGGTGCTCAACTCAATGCAGGCTATGCCGGAAGGTGGGAAGATCATATTGCGAACACGGTACGACCACACCCGGCAAATGGTTCGGATCGATATACAGGATAATGGAAAAGGAGTCCCCCAGGAGCTATCCGACAAAATATTTCAACCGTTTTTCACTACACGGGACGATGGCACAGGTATGGGTCTTCCCATCTGCTCCAGAATCGTTGAGAGGCACAAAGGCATTCTGGAATTTGAAAGCATCGAAGGGGAGATGACTGTGTTTTCCCTATTGTTCCAAGCAGCAGGCACTATAGATAACAGGGCCGATCACGGATAAAAGGAGGGTTCAATGAACACAGATATCAACATACTCGTCGTTGACGATGAGGAGAATGTCAGGCAACTTTTGCAAAAGCTCCTTTCTCATGAAGGCTACACCGTAGACACGGCAAGGGATGGGATGGAGGGTCTACGCATTATTGGAGAAAAACAGGTGGACATCATCATCAGCGACATAAAGATGCCCCATATGTCCGGTATTGAATTTCTCAACAAAGTCAAAAAAATTGACCCGCAAGTCGGCTTTATTTTGATCACAGCCTTTGCCACCATGGAAACCGCCATTGAAGCACTGAGAAGCGGCGCACAGGACTATATCACAAAGCCCTTTGATATTGAAGACATTTTGGCCGTCGTCAGGCAGTTGACCTTGCAAATCGCCCAAGGGAACGCACTGATCCCTTGCAGTTCCGAGTCTCATAACGATCTGGAAGTGCAAAGTAAGAATGAAAAAATGAAGGAGATCATGCAAATTGGAAGGCAGGTAGCAGATGCTGAGTCTACCGTGCTGATCACGGGCGAAACCGGCACGGGAAAAGAAGTGATGGCATCAGCTATCCATAATTGGAGTTCCCGGAAAAATGGGCCTATTATCAAGGTCAATTGTGCTGCCATTCCCGATAATTTGTTGGAAAGTGAACTGTTCGGCTATGAGAAGGGGGCTTTTACCGGCGCCGTCAATACAAAGCCGGGCAAGTTTGAGATCGCTCAAGGCGGTACAATTTTTTTAGATGAAATCGGCGATATCTCTCCCGCATTGCAAATCAAACTCCTTCGGGTTTTACAGGACAAAAGTTTTGAGCGGTTGGGCGGTTTAAGGCATATATCTGTGGACGTGAGGGTCATTGCTGCCACCAACAAGGATCTGATGACGGAGATCACAAACGGTCTTTTCCGAAAGGACCTGTACTACCGCCTTAACGTCGTTCCCATCCACCTTCCACCGCTTCGGGAGAGGCAGGAAGATATTGAGGACTTAGTCGCCCATTTTTTACAGAAATCCGCAAAGGTTTCTAAGGGAAAGAGGGGCAAGTCTATTAGCGGAGAAGCTTTGGAACTATTGAAGTCCTACAGTTGGCCCGGAAACATACGGGAACTGGAAAATATAATTGAGCGATGCGTTGTTATCACACCGGGAACTGTGATTGAAAAAGAGCACCTCCCGGCGGAAATACAGTTTTACGACAAGAACTTTTCATCAGACCAAGTTTCCACAGGCCACACACGGCTAAGCTACGCAGTAGATGACCTGGAGAAAGAAATTATCCTCCAGGCCATTGCTGATCATAATGGGAATAAGACGAAGGCTGCGGATTCTTTGGGTATCAGCCGAAGGTCTTTACATAGAAAGTTGCAGAAATACAGCGATCCTACTTGAGTTTCGGT
>JBMNVE010000008.1:0-38496 GCA_050946655.1 Anaerovoracaceae bacterium | reverse complement strand
TCGGCAGCCATCGGCTTTGACGAGGCGAAGGCGGCTGAGATTCTTTCGGAAGACGAAATAAAGTTTATCGTAAACTTAAACCAAGGGGAAGAAGAAGCGTCCGCATGGGGATGTGATTTGACCTACGAATATGTGAAGATCAACGGAGAGTACCGAAGCTGAGAGAAAGGAGTTATGATGGTTCCCCAAAAATACCTGGATAAGGCGGAAGTGCTCATTGAGGCTCTTCCCTATATACAAAGATTTCACGGAAAGATCATTGTGGTTAAGTACGGTGGCAGCGCTATGACAGATGAGGCATTGAAGCGGCAGGTCATCGAAGATGTGGTGCTCTTGAAGTTGGTGGGGTTCAGGCCCATCATTGTCCACGGTGGCGGGAAGGAAATCACCAAATGGTCCCATAAGCTGGGGCTGGAGACCAACTTCGTCAACGGACTTCGGGTGACCGATGAGAAAGCTCTGGAGGTTGCTGAAATGGTCCTTGCCAAGGTGAACAAAGAACTGGTATCCATGGCAGGGACTCTCGGCGGAAGGGCCATAGGGATCAGCGGAAAGGATGGATCTCTCCTACAGGCCAAGCGAAAGACCCCGGAGGGCCAGGACATCGGTTTTGTGGGAGATGTCCACAAGGTGGATCCTAAAATCATCTTTGATCTTCTGGAAAAGGATTTTATTCCCATTGTTTATCCCATGGGCATCGGCAAGGACGGGCAGGGATACAACATCAACGGAGATGAAGCGGCATGTGCCATTGCAAAAGCGGTAAAGGCGGAAAAACTAGCCTACCTCACCGATACGGACGGTGTATATCGGGATCGGGAAGACCCCGGCACCCTGATTGCCGAGTTATATGTGGACGAAGCGGAAGCCTTCATGGCGGGAGGAGAAATTTGCGGCGGTATGCTCCCCAAAATCAAGAATTGTGTCAGCGCCATTAAAAAGGGCGTGCGCAGAGTCCATGTGCTGGACGGAAGGATCCCCCATAGCCTGCTCCTTGAGATATTCACCAATAAGGGCATCGGAACGGCCATCATGAGTTCCAAGGAACATCGATATTATTTGGATGAGGAGAGAAATTAGACATTTTTCTTTTCCTGGAGTAAAATAAAAAGAAACAGGAGAAGTGGAATGGCCAGAAAGAAGAGAAAAAATAAAAAGAGGGCGACTGTAAAAGGGACGCTGCAGAAACATAAGCGGGGCTTCGGCTTCGTTTCATCCGAGGATGGAGACGAGGATATTTTCATCTCTCAACGAGGGATGAATGGCGGGATGAACGGGGATCTGGTGGAAGTGGACCTGATCCCCGAATATCTTTGGAAAAACAGCAGAGAGGGGATCATCGTCTCTGTTGTGGAGAGGGCCAGCTCTGAGGTAGTGGGCACCTTTCGCAGAAGCAAAAAATTCGGCTTTGTGGTGCCTTCCGATAAGACCCAGAAGGACGATGTCTTTGTGGATAAGAAACATTTCGGCGGAGCCAAGATGGGAGACCGGGTCGTTGTCCGGATCACCAAATACCCTACGGCAAACAACAGCGCCCAGGGGAGGATATGCCAGATCATCAGCAGAGAGGGAGAGCCGGGAGGAGACATCAAGGCATTGATCCGTCACTGTAATTTAGATGAACAATTCCCCCCAAAGGTAGAGGCCGAAGCAGCGGCGGAGGCGACATTGGGGATCAGCCCGGAGGATATCCGGGGGCGAGTGGATCTGAGAGACAAGATGATCATGACCATTGACGGCGCCGATTCCAAAGACTTTGACGATGGGGTTTCCTGTGAACAACTTCCCGGCGGAAATTACCTTTTGGGCGTCCACATTGCCGATGTGACCCATTATGTCCAGAACAACGGTCCTCTTGACCGGGAGGCCATGAAGCGAGGAAACAGCATCTATCTCCTCAATCAGGTGATTCCCATGTTGCCCATATCCCTCTCCAACGGCATCTGTAGTTTGAATCCCGGGGAGGACAGGTTGACGCTGACCTGCCAGATGGAGGTCAACAGCAGAGGGGAAGTGGTGGACCATAAAATCTTTGAGAGCATCATAAGGTCCAAAGAAAGGATGGTCTACACTGACGTATCGGACATCATCGAGGATAAGAGTCGGGAGCTGAAGGAAAAATACAGACATATCCTGGAAGAGATCACGATGATGGACCGGTTAGCCACCATTCTCCGAAAAAAAAGACAGGAAAGAGGTAGCCTTGACTTCGACTTGGATGAAGCCAGTATCACCCTCAATGAAGTGGGTATACCCACCACCATCGGCATTGCGGAAAGAAGAGTGGCCAACCAGCTCATCGAAGAATTTATGCTATTGGCCAACGAAGTGGTCGCAAGAGAATTCTTCTTTAAGGAGGCTCCTTTTGTGTACCGGATCCATGAGAAACCGGACAGCGTCAAACTGGAAGAGTTCATGATTTTTTTGAAGAACTTCGGCATCGGCCTGCCCGGCGGCGGAGCGTCGGTCCATCCCAAGGATCTAAAGGGTGTACTTGAGAAAGTCAAAGGGGAGACCTACGAAAATGTAGTCAATACCGTCATGCTGCGCTCCATGCAGAAGGCGAGATACAGCACCGATTGCAAGGGGCACTTTGGCCTGGCCTTGCAATACTACTGTCACTTTACGTCACCCATCCGAAGATATCCTGACCTGATGATCCATCGCATCATCAAGGCCTACTTAGACAGGCCTCTCAGCCTTCGTGAGAAGAAAGCATTTTTGAGAAAAGCAGAAGAGGTTGCCAAGGTGGCCTCGGCTACGGAACGGCAGGCCATCGATCTGGAGAGACAGGTGGAAAAGATGAAGAAGGCAGAGTACATGGCATCCCATGTAGGAGAGGAGTTCCCGGGGATCATCAGCGGCGTGACCAACTTCGGCATCTATGTGGAACTTCCCAATACCATTGAAGGGATGGTTCGCCTGGATGAACTGGACGATGACTATTATGATGTTCAGCGGGAGAAGTATAGGGCCATCGGCAGGCGTACAAAAAATATCCATGCCCTGGGAGATAAGGTGCGGGTAAGGGTCAAATCGGTGAACCTTGAAGACAGCGAAATCAACTTTACTTTGTTGTAAACCGGTTGGGGTTCCAGAAGGAAGGGAAGAGCATGAGGAAAACCGTAAACAGCTCAAGCCTTCCGATGACCATGATGAGGCACATGAAGAGGCGAAGAGGCGGGCTGAAGACGGAGAAATTCCCTCCGGCGATATCGCCAAGACCGCTGCCTGTTGTGGACATGAGAGATGCACTGGCGGTCAAGGTGGTTTCTAGGGAAAGGCCTTCTAAAGAAAGAACAAGAGCGCAGGTCATGAAGGTAAACAAGTAGAGAAAGATGAATGTGGTGATAGCGGAAACCATGGGAGCCGACATAATGTTGTCTCCCACTTTTATTGCGGAAACTGCCCTGGGGTGAAGTCTTTTGTAGAATCCCCTTCGGATGAGCTTGAACATTACCGTGACCCGAAGCACCTTGATCCCTCCACTGGTGGAAGCCGCACAGCCACCGATGAAAAGTAGTGTAAAGAGGATGGCATGGGTGAAGGCCGGCCACCGGTTGTAGTCGGTAAGGGAGAAGCCGGAAGTGCTCATAAAGGATGACACCTGAAAGAACGCGTTCCGCAAAGATTCGGCAAAGGTCTCATAAGTTTCCGTAAGCCACAGACTGAGGGTGATCAACAGCGTGGATACGGCCACAATAGCAAAGAATACCCGGATCTCCATGTTCTTTCGCAGCCGCTCAAAATTCCCCTTGATAATATTGATGTAGAGGATGAAGTTGACAGAGGCAAGCAGGGTAAAGATGGATATGACCAATTCCACAAAGACGTCGTTGTAGTAGGAGATGCCTTCTGGGTGAAGGAAGAGCCCGGCTGTGGATATGCTCCCCAGGGAATTGACCAAGGCCTCAAAGGCGTTCATTTCGCTGCCCAGCCAGAGGAGGAGGAATTCCACCAGGGTGAAGCTGATGTAGATAAAATAAAGCAGCATGGCCAAATCCCGGATGCGAGGAGCCATTTGGGTCAGTCCGGCGCCGGGAGTCTCAGCAGCGGCGAGTCTTTGGCCGGCAATGCCGAGAGATGGCAGGATAGAAATGATGAAGACCAGGATTCCCATACCCCCCAACCAGTGGGTAGTCGCCTTCCAAAGGTAAAGGCTGTGGGAAAGGCGCAGGTCCGCGATCACTGTAGCCCCTGTGGTGGTGTACCCTGCGATGGCCTCAAAGAGAGCATCGATAAAGGATGGCACCTGTCCGGACAGATAGTAGGGAATGGCACCGAAGAGGGAACAACCGATCCAACACATTATGACGATGAGATAGCCGTCTCTTGCCTTCAGCTTTCTTCTGGAAGAAGGGGTGAAACGATAGATGCCAAACCCAAGCAAGGTGGAAAGAGAAGCGCTGATCAAAAAACCCGCTTCTGTGGATCCTTCGTGATAATATACGGCGCACGCAAAGGAGGGGATCATGGCCAGGCCGGTGATCCCAAGGAGCAGACCCATTATCTTTATCAATGTCTTGTAGGTGAAATTCATCGCTCCTCCTAGTGAGTGGGATTCCAGAACTTCCTGGAAAGTAGCATCAACAAGGTAAATAATTCAAGCCTTCCTGCAATCATGGTGAAGGAAAGGAGAAGTTTCACAGGATCGGAGAAACCGCTGAAGTTCATGGTAGGCCCTATATCGTGAAAGCCGGGACCTATATTCCCCAGGCAGGTTGCCGCCGCCGAAAAACTGGTGACCATATCATATCCGTCCAGGGAGACCAGTATCCCCACAGAAAAAAGGATGGTGATATAGAAAAACACGAAGCTGGATATGCTCTGGATGGTATCCCCCGGTAGAGGTCGATCATCCAGCCTGATGGGGATGAGGGCATTGGGGTGCAACCTTAAAAGGGCCGCCCGCTTGATCATCTTGAGAATGATCAGGATTCGAACGATTTTGATCCCTCCTCCCGTGGAGGAAGAACAGCCGCCTGCAAAATACAAAAAGAGCAGGATCATGACACAGAAGGCAGGCCATAGATCAAAATCAGCCGTAGCAAACCCCGTCGTGGTAATGATGGAAGCTGCCTGGAATATGGAATAACGGAAGGCTTTTCCCAAGGTCTCATAGAAATCCCCCAGATACAGGTATAGGGTGAGAAGCAAGGTGGCACCGCCGATGAAAATCAGATAGGCCTGCAGTTCCGAATCCTTTAGAAGCTTGGAAATGCCCCCCTTGAAGGTGAGGAAGTACAGGTTGAAGTTGATCCCGGACAAGATCATGAATAAGGTGAATACCCCATCCACATAGGCACTTTGGAAATGTGCCACACTATCGTTGTAACCGGAAAACCCTCCTGTTCCCACAGTAGCAAAGGTATGGGTGATGGAATCGAAAAAATTCAAACCACCCATCATCAGGAGGATGGTTTCTGCGATGGTAAAGGCGAAGTAAGTCACATAGAGGGTCCTTGCGGTATCGGACATCTTGGGGGTGACCTTGGATAAGGTGGGGCCCGGTGTCTCCGCATTGACAATGGCCTGTCCGTTGATCCCCAGTTGGGGAAGCAGTGCAATGGCCAGGACCAGGATCCCCATGCCGCCAAGCCAATGGGCAAACATCCGCCAAAACATCATGGATTTTGGCAGGACTTCCACATCGGTCAATATGGACGATCCGGTGGTGGTAAAGCCTGAACTGGCCTCAAAAAAGGCATCGATATATCGGGGGATGCATCCCTGTATGATGTAGGGAAACGCTGCAATAGCGGAAAACAATATCCAAGTCAAGGCAACGATGAGAAAGGCATCCCTTGTTTTCAAGTGGGTAAAGCGCTTGTTTCCCTTCATCCTGCGTGAAAGAAGTATCAGCAGCAACCCAAAGACCAAAGAAGCCACGATGGTGTGGGCAAATGCCGTGACACTACTTTCTTCTTTGTAAACCGCTCCTACGATGAGAGGGAATATCATGGAAAAACCGGATATGACAGACAGCATACCCATGATCTTGACCAGAGCCTTGGTGTGAATAATCATGTCCTACCTCTACCGAAGAAAGTCCGTATGTCCCCCGGTGCGGAAGACCTTTTCCAAGGCAGCCACCTCCGAAAGGAGACTGATAATCATCACTCGGTCGCCTTCTTGGATCACTGTCTCTCCGTTGGGGATGATCACATCCATACCCCTGTGGATGGCACCGATGATGACACCGTGGGGAAGATCCAACTCCCCGATAGATCTGTGAAGAAGTTTCATATCATCGGTGATGATGATTTCCATCACCTCAGCCTGCCCTTGGATCAGTTGGGAGGCAATGACCTTTCTGGAACCCTGTATTAGCCGCAGGATGTTGCTGGCGGAGATATCCAGCGGATTCAGCGCCATATCCACGCCCATATCGGCAACCATTCCCGTATAGATGCCCCTGCTGACCTTTGCGATCACGTCTTCCACCCCACGATTTTTTGCCATGAGGGCGAGAAGCAGGTTGTCTTCGTCGTAGCCGGTGGCGGTGACAAAGGCATCCATGTCATCTACGTTTTCATCCTCCAGAAGGTTGATGTCGGTGCCGTCTCCGTGGAGGATCATTACATTTTCCAGATGCTTGGCAAGGTAATAGCAGCGGTTTTTATCCCGCTCAATGATCTTTACCGAAATTCCGAACTCGGACAACTTTTGCGCCAGGAATAGGCCGGTCTTCCCTCCGCCGATGATCATCACCTTCTGCAGATCGGTGTACTTGCCTTTCTCATGGACCTTCTTGTTCAAGGCCATGATGGGGGCTTTCTTGCCGCAGAGATACAGGTCATCGTGTGGGTGGATCACCGTATCCCCATCCGGGATGATGACCTTACCGTTCCTGGAAACGGCAGCCACCAGCATATCGTCCAGCATGCTCTCCGTTTGGAGGATGGTCTTCCCGATCAACTTAGGCAGCCGGTCGGAGCGGAACTCGATGAGAGATACCTTTCCACTGGAAAAAATGCCGTTGCTGAGAGTGTATTTCTCGATCAAGTATTTGTATATCTCGTTGGTGATGGCCATGTCCGGATTGACGATAATGTCAATGGACATGGTGTCTCGAATAAAGCCGAACTGGTGCATGTGCTCGGGGTCGCGAACCCGAGCGATCACCCGGGAGCATCCCAGCTTTTTCGCAAAGGATGCGATAACGATATTTTTTTCATCCCTGTCGGTGGTGGCTAGAAGAAAATCAAAGGAAGACATATGGAGCTCCCGCAGCACGGAAACCTCCTTGGCATTGGCATTGACCGTCATCACGTCCATCTGATAGGATATCTTTTGCAGGGTCTCCGCATCCTTGTCGATGACCGTAACGGAGTGGTCTCCTCCCAAAAGTGCCTCTGCCACCTTCAAGCCTAACTTGCCTGCTCCAACGATTGCAATTTTCATTGTTTCTACCTTCCCTCTTACACACGCATATACAGAAATCATTGTATCACTTATTCCCCGTTTTACAAGCAACTATTTGCAAGTGTGTCAGAAATCGTCTACAATGGAATGACGTTGAAGAAAGGAATGGAATCAAATGAAAATAAAGAGATTTATCGGAGGACTCTACCAAAGCAATGGATATGTGATCTATCAGAGAGAGGGAGGGGATTGCTTCGTCATCGATCCGGGATATAAACATATGAACTTTCTGGACTTCATAAAGGAGAACAAACTCAACCTCAGAGGGATACTTCTCACCCACCACCACCATGATCACGTGGGAGCGGTAAAGAAGATCGTCGATGAGACCGGCTGCCCCGTATATTTACACCGACTTGATGCGGACCGATTTGCAGAGCCGGTGACCCTGCTGGAGGATGGGGACGTCTTTGACCTATCAGGGGAAGAGATCCGTGTCATCCATACACCGGGACATACGGAAGGCGGTGTTTGCTATTTCTCCGAGAAGAGCAAACTGGCATTCACGGGAGATACCATCTTTAACGTGGATCTGGGCAGGACGGACTTGGATGACGGAGATCCTGCAAAAATGGAAGCTACCATGAGAGATATCATCGATAAATGGTCCAATGAGATCACCATCTATCCCGGCCACGGGGATCACTGCACCATGAAGTATGTCAGACAAGTAAATAGGGAGTTTTTGGATATTGTAGGAGAACTAAAATGACCATAAAACTGATCGCTTTAGATTTAGACGGAACGACGCTGAACAAGAAAGGAAGGTTATCACCCAGAACCAGGGAGGCCATGGAAGGAGCACTGGCCAAGGGAGTCAACATAGTTATCGCCACCGGACGGTGCTTTGATGCTCTTCCCACGGAAGTCATGGACTTTCCCGGTCTTCAATATGCTATCACCTCCAACGGGGCCCAGATCAGAGAGCTCCATACGGGCCGGACCATCTATAGCAATTGCATTGATGATCATGCTATCGATGCCATTGCCGATACCCTTGAGGATCACGATCACATGATGGAGGTTTTCGTAGACGGAAGAGCCTACATTGAAAAGAAGTGGTATGAAGATGTTCTGGAGGGCAACACCATACATAGGAGCAAGAACTATGTCCTGCGTACTCGGCGGCCTACAGAGGGCTTGATGAACTTTATGCGTGGCAATAAGGCCTGCATTGAGAATATCAATATTTTCTTTGACACCATGGAGGAGAAGGCTGCCATGTGGGAGGTTCTGGTGACCCTTAAAGACGTTACTTTGACATCATCCTTTGATAACAACTGGGAGATCGGGGGTGCCACCACCAGCAAGGGTGCTGCAGTAGAGGCATTATGCGAAAAACTGGACATCCATAAGGATCATGTGATGGCGTGCGGGGACAGTCCCAACGATGAATCCATGCTGAGGATGGCCGGTGTTCCCGTTGCGGTGGGAAATGCAAAGGACGTAATCAAAGACCTGGCCGTTTTTGTGTCCGGGACCAACGAAGAGGACGGCGTGGCCATGGCCATTGAAAAATTTGTCCTTCAGGGAGAATAATGGATATGACAGGGAGACGATGAAAAATGTAGGTCGTCTCCGTTTTTTTTTGAATTTCAGCAAATCGGAAATATTGGGACAGTGTATATACTTTATTCATCAACAGGACAAAGTTACGTGTCATCATGACACAGGGGCTTTTGTTCTGTTTTACCACGGTCTCTTGAAGATAGATTGCACTGTATATTTTATTGTGAGAAAAAAATGAAATTGACAAAATATGGAAAATCCGATATACTGACCTGGAACAATGGTAAAAATTACCAATCTGGTCATAGGAGTAGGATCATGGACTATAGAGAACTGGGGATGCAAGGAGAGGGAATAGCGGCACAGATGCTGGAGGCAAAGGGATACCATATTTTGGAGCGAAACTACAGATGTAGGTTGGGTGAAATCGATATTGTAGCGGAGAATCATGGTGAAATGATCTTCGTTGAAGTGAAGACTAGGAGCACGGGGAAGTTCGGTCGTCCGGCTGAAGCGGTGACAGAAGAAAAACTGTACCGCATGCAGCATGCGGCGAAACACTACGTTCTTGTCCATTCCTTGACCGATGTAAATGTGCGCTTCGATGTGGTGGAGGTATATTATACTTCCATGAAATTGTGGGTCCATCATCTGAAAGGCGTGGTGCAGCTATGATGACCAAGGTGATCACAGCCGTACTTTTTGGGCTGAAAGGTAGCCTGGTAAAGGTGGAAGTCGACTTGGCTAGAGGGTTTCCGGGATACAACTTGGTAGGCCTTGCCGGAAGGACGATTCGTGAATCCGGGTATCGCGTCCGCTCTGCCATGGTCAACGGAGGATATACCTACCCTGCGGGGCGGATTACGGTGAATCTTTCCCCTGCTCAACTGCGAAAGGAAGGCAGTCATTTTGACCTGCCCATAGCAGTGGGCTTGCTGGCTTCCATGGGGGAAATCCCTCGGGCAGCTTTGGATGGGGTGGCTTTCTTAGGGGAACTGTCCTTGGACGGAAAGTTGGTTCCGGTGAAGGGAGCTCTACCCCTTACTTCCACAGTAGCACAGAAAGGGATAAGAAAGGTGATCCTTCCCAAGAAGAATCAAGAGGAAGCTTCACTGGAACGGAAGACCCAAACATACGGAGCAGCCACCCTGGGGGAAGTGATCCGATTCCTCAAAGGGGAAAGGGATATCCTTTGTCAAAAGACAGAGGTCACAGGATATGGAAATGGGGAAAATGCTTCAGTGGATTTTTCCGATGTCTATGGGCAGGAAAGCGTAAAGCGAGCCATGATCATCAGCGCGGCCGGTGGTCACGGACTATGGATGAGGGGGAGTCCCGGGGTGGGCAAGACGATGATGGCAAGGCGTCTTCCCACCATCCTACCGCCCATGTCCTTTGCGGAAATGGTGGAAGTAACCAACATTTATTCCGTGGCAGGTCTCCTCAGTGAAGAATTGCCGCTCATAGAGAAAAGACCTTTTCGCTACCCCCATCACACGGTGACCGTGGCAGGCCTGCTGGGTGGCGGCAGTTATCCTCAACCGGGGGAATTTTCTCTGGCTCATCGTGGCGTATTGTTTCTCGATGAACTGGCACAATTTGAAAGTAGAGTTTTAGACGCACTTCGCCAGCCACTGGAAGAAGAAAGGGTAGTGGTGGCAAGACAGGGCGGCGCCGCCATCTTTCCGGGGAAGGTGATCTTTGTGGCAGCCAGCAATCCCTGCAAATGCGGATACCTTGAAGAAGCACCTGATCGCTGTACCTGCAGCGCTTTGGAACTTGCCAAGTATGAAAAAAAGCTGGCTCTTCCTTTTTTGGATCGGATCGATCTGCATATCAGGGTAGCACGAGGCCCTGTAGAAGTAAAAGAGGGGGAAGCTTCCATGAGTTCCAAGGAGATGCGAAAAATGGTGATAAGGGCAAGGGAGATGCAGAGGTTGCGGTACGGAGAAAAAAGCCCTTCCCGGATGTTGCTCAATGGTCAGCTCGGGCCAAGGGAGTTGCAGAGCTACTGCAAACTGGGCAGGGAAGAGGAGAAACTCTTGGCTGAGGCTTACAGAGGGCTGGGTCTGTCCATGCGGACCTGTCACAAGACGGTGAAGATCGCGCGAACCATTGCGGACATAGAGGGGAAAAAAGAAATCCTTTGGGAGCATATCGCAGAAGCTCTCCAGTACAGGGGGGTCAGGAAGGGAGCCGGTGGATGAATGTCCGGGAAATCGGCATTGGGGATAGTGTCTATCCGCCGTTGCTGAAAGAAATCAAGGATCCGCCAAAGAAACTGTACTGTGCAGGAAATGTGGATCTCCTCCGATCCAGATGTGTGGCCATCGTCGGATCGAGAAAGATGACGGAATACGGAAGGTGGGCCGGAGAGAAACTGGGAGAAGTGTCTGCGGCGGGAGGACTGACTGTGGTCAGCGGCCTGGCCCTGGGAATCGATGCTTGTGCTCACCGAGGAGCATTGAAAGGAAAGGGAAAGACCATCGCCGTATTGGGCTGCGGACTGGATGTTGTTTATCCGGTCCACAATAGGAATTTAAAAGATCGAATAGAAAGGGAGGGACTATTGATATCCGAATATCCCTTGGGGTTTACCGGAACCAGATATTCCTTTCCTGCAAGGAACAGAATCATCAGCGGTCTTTCAGAAGCTGTGATCGTCGTTGAGGCAGGGATCAACAGCGGTGCGTTGATCACGGCAGCTCATGGAGGAGATCAAGGCCGGGGAGTATATGCAGTCCCGGGAAACATCAACAGCAAATACAGTTTAGGCGTGAACTTGCTTCTAAGAGACGGGGCAACTCCACTTGTCATTCCCGATGATCTGCTGAGAGATTTAGGGGTGGAGCAAAAATCGGAACAGGCCGTAGAGGAGAATTTGGGTGAAGACGAGAAAAAAGTGTTGCAGGTACTGAAAAAACAGGGAGAGCTGTCCTTGGACGATCTCTCCCGGATACTGGGATTTCCCATAGGAAAAACCAGTGGCATTGTTACCATATTGGAAATGAAGGGGATCACCCATACAGCCTTGGGAAAGGTTTTTGTTGCAAAATAATAGATTTGGGATATAATTTGTGTTTATAAGAAAACGTAATAATGATGGAGGGAATTGGATGGCAGCGACGAAGAAGACAGTCGGAAGCAAAACAGGAAAGAAAAAAGCAGCACCAAAAAAAATATTAGTGATCGTAGAATCGCCATCGAAAGCAAAGACCATTGGAAAGTTTTTGGGGAGCAGGTATAAAGTCGTGGCATCGGTAGGCCATGTTCGTGATCTTCCCAAGAGCAAGATCGGTGTAAATATAGAGAACGACTTTGAGCCGGAGTATATCTCCATCAGAGGCAAGGGAGATGTGATCAAGAGCTTGCGAAAAGAGGCAAAAAACGCCAGCAAGATCTACCTGGCCACTGACCCGGACCGGGAAGGGGAAGCCATTTCCTGGCATTTGGCCTTTCTGCTGGACATTGACCGAGACGAACCCTGCAGGATCGTGTTTCATGAAATCACCAAGAATGCCGTACAGGAAGCCATCAAAAACCCACGGCCCATCGATATGAAACTGGTGGATGCTCAGCAGGCCAGAAGGGTATTGGACCGATTGGTGGGTTACCAGATCAGCCCCCTTCTGTGGCGAAAGGTTAGAAGAGGGCTTTCTGCGGGAAGGGTGCAGTCGGCGGCACTGAAGATCATATGCGATAGAGAAAAAGAAATTCAAGCTTTCGTGCCGGAAGAATATTGGACCATTACGGCATACTTTGAGAAGGAGATGCCCTGGGCGGCAAAACTGCTGAAACATAAGGGAAAGAAACTGTCCATCCACGATAAAGAAAAGGCGGACAGTGTTTTAGATGAAATCAAAAAGGGTACCTTCGTCATAGATGCGGTGGCGGAGAGGGAAAGAAAGAGAAAGCCTTCACCGCCTTTTACTACCAGCAGCCTGCAACAGGATGCATCGGTGAAGCTGAACTTCAATACCAAGAAAACCATGTTTGTTGCACAACAGCTCTATGAAGGGGTGGACATCAAAGGAAAAGGGACCGTGGGCCTGGTCACCTATATCAGGACCGACTCCGTTCGGATCTCAGAGGAAGCCGCAGCGGCAGCCAAGGGGTACATCCTGGAGAACTTCGGCAAAAACTATGTGGGAAACAATATTTACTCCAACAAAAAGAAGGACATCCAAGATGCCCACGAAGCCATTAGGCCCAGCTATACGGAGTTGGATCCGGAAACCATCAAGGCTTCCCTCACCCGTGAGCAGTATCAGCTCTACCGCCTCATCTGGTCAAGGTTTATGGCCAGCCAGATGGCTGTTGCGCGATACTCGGCCATGTCTGTGGACATTCTCAACAGGGATTACCTCTTTAGGGCGACGGGCTCACAGTTGCAGTTTGACGGCTTCCTAAAGGTGTATTCCGTGGATGCTCGGGATGAGGACAAGCTACTTCCGCCTTTGGAAAAGGGGGAAACACCCAAGGCCACCGACGTGAAAGGAGAGCAGAGCTTTACTCAGCCTCCGGCCAGATTTACCGAGGCATCCCTCATCAAGAATCTGGAAGAAAAGGAGATCGGGCGTCCCAGCACATATGCTCCCATTGTGGGCACGTTGGTGGACCGAAAATACGTATCCAGGGAGAAGAAATCTCTGGTGCCCACAGAGCTGGGCTTCATCGTGACTCAGATGATGGAAGAGTACTTCAAAGAGATCGTGGATGCCGGCTTTACCGCTGAAATGGAAAATCGTCTGGACGGGGTGGAAGTAGAAGATATCCAGTGGAAGAGCATCATCAGGGATTTCTATAAAGGCTTTGAAAAAGAACTGAAGCATGCTGATGAGAGCATTGAAAAGATTGAGGTGAAGGAGCAGATCACCGACGAAAAATGTCAACTGTGCGGCAAGCCAATGGCTATCAAACAAGGGAGGTTCGGCGAGTTCTTGGCATGCACCGGCTATCCGGATTGCAAAAATACTAAGCCCATAGTAAAATCTACAGGGGTGGCATGTCCCCTTTGCGGGAAGGACATCGTTCAAAGAAAGAGCAAAAAGGGAAGGCTGTTCTATGGATGTTCCGGATATCCAAACTGCAATAATCTATACTGGAACAAACCCATCGATAAACAGTGTCCCAAATGTGGATCCCTTTTGATGGAAAAGAAACTGAAAAACAGCCAATATGCATGCTCCAATAAGGAGTGTGACCACAAAGAATAATAGGGAGGTATAATCAATGGAAGGATTTCATGCGACGACTATCGTTGCTGTGAGAAGAAGCGAGAATGACGTTTGCATTGCCGGAGACGGTCAGGTGACCATGGGCGAAAAAGCCATCATGAAGACCGGTGCAAAGAAAGTGCAGAAAATATATAAGAACTCTGTTTTAGTGGGATTTGCCGGATCTGTGGCCGATGCTTTTTCCTTGAGAGAAAAATTTGAAGACAAGCTGGAGGAGCACGCAGGCAACCTGAAGAGGGCAGCCGTTGCTTTGGCACAGCTTTGGAGAACGGATAAGGTGATGCGGAACCTGGAAGCTTTAATGATCGTGGCGGACAAGGAGGCCATGCTCCTGATTTCCGGGAACGGTGAGGTGATAGAGCCGGACCAGAATTTTGTGGCCATCGGTTCCGGTGGAAATTACGCCTACGCAGCAGCCAATGCCTTGTTCAATCACACAGAAATGACTGCGGAAGAGATTTGCAGGGAGGCCCTCACCGTTGCGGCATCCATCTGCGTGTATACCAACGATCATATTTCCGTAGAGAAACTGTAAGGAGGGAAAAATGGCAAACACACTATACAATATGACGCCAAAAGAAATCGTTGAGGCGCTGGATAAATATATTATCGGACAGGATGAAGCCAAGAAGTCGGTGGCGATCGCTCTTCGAAACAGATATCGAAGGAGCCTTCTTTCCGAGGAGATGCGAGAGGAGATCACTCCCAAAAACATCCTCATGATGGGACCCACGGGAGTAGGGAAGACGGAGATCGCAAGAAGGCTGGCTAAGCTCATGGATGCACCCTTTGTCAAAGTGGAGGCCACTAAGTTTACGGAAGTGGGCTATGTGGGAAGAGATGTTGACTCCATGGTGAGGGACCTGGTGGAAGCGTCCATTCGCATCACCAAGCAGAGCAGGCTGGAAGAAAAATATGCCGTGGCCGAAGAGATCGCTGAAGAGAAGATCATCGAAGCCATCATTCCGGGTGGAAAGAAGAAAGCTGCGGGAAGTACCGGCGGGACACCTTTTGATTTCATTTTAAACTCCGGCGGATACAAGAGCCAGAAACAGGAGTATGAAGAAAGCCAGCAAAAAAAGCAGGAGACGGAAGAAGGCGCAGGTAAAGAAGATTTGGAACTTGCCAGAGAGCAGGTCAGGCAGCAACTTAAGGAAGGAAAGCTGGAAGAGCAGTACATCGAGATAGAAGTGGCGGATACGCCCAAGGGAAACCAGCTGGATATGAGCAATGAGGGCATGGGCATCGCCATCGGAAATATCTTTGGGGATATGATGCCCCAAAAGACGAAGAACAAGAAGGTGAAGGTCAAGGATGCGCGAAAGATCCTCAGGGAAGAAGAGGCACAGAACCTGATAGATATGGACCAGGTGACGGAGGACGCACTGGAAAACGCCGAGCAGAATGGGATCATCTTTATTGATGAGATCGACAAGATCGCTTCCGGCGGAGGCTACAGATCCGGGGCTGACGTGTCCAG
Source organism: Anaerovoracaceae bacterium (assembly GCA_050946655.1). Taxonomy (GTDB): domain Bacteria; phylum Bacillota; class Clostridia; order Peptostreptococcales; family Anaerovoracaceae; genus JAXGRD01. The sequence continues at coordinate 22,845 of JBMNVE010000008.1, read as the reverse complement.
AGAAGGTGTCCAGAGGGATATTCTTCCCATCGTAGAGGGAAGCGTCATCAACACCAAGCATGGACCGGTAAAGACCGATCACATCCTCTTCATCGGTGCAGGTGCTTTTCACACGGCCAAACCCACGGACCTGATTCCCGAACTACAGGGACGATTCCCCATTCGCGTTGAGCTGGATAACTTGACGGAGGAGACATTCCTGAAGATTCTTACAGTCCCTGAAAACGCCCTTTTGAAGCAACACAAGGCGCTGTTGGAGACGGAAGGGATAGGGATCGAATTTGCCGAGGATGCCATTGAGGAGATCGCTCACATGGCCTTCCTCATGAATGAGCAGACGGAAAACATCGGTGCAAGAAGACTGCACACCATCCTGGAGAAACTGCTGGAGGACATCTCCTTCAATATTCCCGAAATGGAAGAAGAGAAAATCATTTTGGACAGAGAGTATGTGAAAGAGAAGTTCATCGAAAAAATCAAACCGGAAGACTTGGATCGATACATCCTTTAGTTGGCCGGAGAATGGTAGATAAAAGCAAAACCCCCAAAATGTTCGCATTTTGGGGGTTTATCCCTTTCGTATGCAGGTAAAATCCTTCAGTTGCATACGGATATTCTGCCACCCTAAAACGAAAATCGCCTCCGGGACCTCTTTGCCCATGTAGGACGCAGGGTTGTTTTTGACACGTTAACCTGACAATTGTGCCTTTTTTGAGAAATTTTCTAAAAAATCAATAATATTACTTGCTACCTGCTCTATTGTTATGTATAATTTAGCCGAAAGATATCTCATTTATAGGATTATGACGGAAGAAGGGATGTGCACATGGCAAACGATATGTTATCAAAGGTGAGACAGCTCAATTGGATGCTTCAGGAAGCCCCGAAGGGGAATTTCTCCTTTAATGACCTTTGTGCGAGGCTCAGCGATTTGATGGATGCCAATGTTTACCTAGCTAACGTAAAGGGGAAAATACTAGGTGTCAGCTACAAGGTAGAAGCGGACAAGACCACCATTAAGGACCAGATCACGGGAACGGATTTTTTCAGACAGGACTACAATGTGGAGCTGATGAAGATCCAGGATACCCAGGCGAACCTGCAGGACGACGAAGTTTTAAAGATTTTCAAAGACGATCAAGCCACTAAGGCAAAATACCATACCATAGTTCCCATTTTGGGGGGCGGACAGAGATGGGGAACCTTGATGCTCACCAGATACCAACCTGAGTTTAGTTCGGAGGATCTGGTACTGTGTGAGGTGGGCGCTACAGTAGTCGGCCTGGAGATACAGAGGGTCAAGAGTCTGGAGCAAGAGGCAGAGGCCAGAAACGAAGAGATCGTCAAGATGGCGCTAAGCACCCTTTCCTATTCGGAGAACGAAGCGGTAATTCGCATCTTTGAGGAACTGGAGGGAGAGGAAGGCATTCTTGTAGCCAGCAAGATTGCTGATCAATCCAGGATCACTCGTTCCGTTATCGTTAACGCGCTGAGAAAACTGGAAAGTGCAGGAGTCATTGAATCTAAATCCTTGGGCATGAAGGGGACCCACATTAAAGTCCTCAATCAAAAGTTCCATCAGCAACTCGAAGCGATCAAGAATAAATAGAGGAAAGAGCAGGGGGTTGTGAGAAAGACAGCCCTCTTTTATTGTAGCAAGGAGCAGAATGGTACGCTTTAACGAAAATAATGAAATCATAACCGGGGAGGACAGCCGGGTTATATTGATAGGTGCAGCAAGAGGTGAAGATATTTCTTATTCTATGGAGGAACTGGCCGGCCTGGCGGAAGCTGCCGGAGGGGAGGTTCTGGGAGTTTCCGTGCAGAACATCGACAAGATCAATACGGCCACCTACATCGGGAAAGGCAAGGTAGAAGAACTTGCGGAACTGTGTGCAAACATGGAGGCGGATACGGTCATATTCAATGATGAACTATCCGGCATGCAGATCCGTAATCTGGAAGAGGCGTTGGGAAGCCGAGTGATAGACAGGACCATTCTCATCTTGGATATTTTTGCCCAGCGTGCCACCTCAAAAGAGGGGAAACTTCAGGTGGAACTGGCCCAGTTACAGTACCGACTTCCCCGGCTCATGGGCTTCGGAAAATCCCTGTCCAGATTGGGCGGGGGAATCGGGACCAGGGGGCCCGGAGAAAAAAAGTTGGAAACAGACAGGAGGCATATCACAAGGAGGATGGATGATATCAAGTCGGAACTGGCCCAGGCAAGGAAGACCCGGGCTGTTCAGAGAGCTAGACGAGAGAAGGCGGAGATCCCTATCGTCGCCCTTGTGGGCTATACCAACTCGGGAAAATCCGCATTGCTGAACAAAATGATGGAACTGACAGAGAAGGAAGAAAAAAAGGTAGGGTCCTTAGATATGCTTTTTGCGACTTTGGACACGCAGCATCGAAAGATAGAAAGGGAAAATAACCGAGATTTTCTTCTGGTGGACACGGTAGGCTTTATCAACAAACTGCCCCATGCTTTGGTAGATGCCTTCAAGTCCACTTTGGAGGAGGTCACGTTTGCAGACCTTCTGCTTCATGTGGTGGATGCTACTTATCCCCAGCAAGAGGCCCATTTCCGGGTGACGGATCAAGTGCTGAAGGAGATCGGTGGCGGTAGCAGAGAGAAGGTCATGGTGTATAATAAAATGGACCTGGTCACAGGTGATCTTCCCTTGGTCGGTTCTCTTCCCGGAGTCCACATCTCCGCCAAGACAGGGGATGGGGTAGCGGAACTTCTTGAGATCATCGATGAGAAGCTCTATGGCAGCCGAGTAGAGGCCTATCTTCTCGTGCCCTTTGACAGAGGCGACATCGTTTCCTATGTCTATGAGAAGGGTGATGTGGAGGAAGTGGAACATGTAGAGGATGGTACTAAGATCAGGGTGGAATTGAAGTTTGCGGACTACAAGAGAGTAAGGAAGTATGATACTTTATAATACGGTGAAAAAAGAAGCCATTGCTGAGCAGATCATCGAAAGGTCCAGGTTCATCACGCGAATCAAGCCGGTTGAAACCAAGGAGGAGGCGGATGCCTTTATTGCTTCGGTGCGAAAAGCAAATCGTGATGCGACCCACAACGTGCCTGCCATGGTGATCGGGGATCAGTTTCAGATCCAGTGGGCCAGCGATGACGGAGAGCCCCAGGGGACTTCCGGTGCACCGATTGTCCAGTACTTGGTGAAAGAAGGGATCACCAATGTGGTTTTGGTGGTGACCAGGTATTTCGGCGGAATCAAATTGGGCACCGGCGGTCTGGTGCGAGCCTACACCAGCAGTGCAAGGCTGGGGGTGGAAGCGGCGGGGATCCGCGTCGTCAAAAAGAAATATTACTTGACAGTGAGCTTGGCCTATCCATTTTTGGCCAGGGTCGAAAACATGTGCAGAGAAACGGGCTTTGAGATATTGGATATTGTTTATACGGATGTAGTGACCATGGAGATCGTTACAGAGATCGGGGGGAAAGAAGAACTTCGCAAAAGGCTCACAGACATTACAGGAGGGACGGAAAAAATTGTATCTGAAGTGGAGAAAAATGCTTGACAGAAGGTGGGCTTTACTGTATATTTAATAAATGTGCCGAGGAAAACGGCCGATGTGGGGGCGCATAGCTCAGCTGGGAGAGCACCTGCCTTACAAGCAGGGGGTCATAGGTTCGAGCCCTATTGCGCCCACCATTTTTCAAGAGGGAAATAGGAAGATCAGTGTACGGTCCGGTAGTTCAGTTGGTTAGAATGCCAGCCTGTCACGCTGGAGGTCGTCGGTTCGAGCCCGATCCGGATCGCCATTCATTCTAACGACTCTCACTCTATCAGTATATTTTTGCTGGCATAGCTCAGCTGGTAGAGCAGCTGATTTGTAATCAGCAGGTCGGGGGTTCAAGTCCCTCTGCCAGCTCCAGGAGGAGTGCCCGAGTGGCTAAAGGGGGCGGACTGTAAATCCGTTGACTACGTCTACAGTGGTTCGAATCCACTCTCCTCCACCAATAACATGCGGAAGTGGCTCAGGGGTAGAGCATCGCCTTGCCAAGGCGAGGGTCGCGAGTTCGAATCTCGTCTTCCGCTCCAACAGGTGTGCATGGGGTAGTCCCCATGTACACCGCAATAAGCGGATGTGGTACAATGGTAGAACCTCAGCCTTCCAAGCTGAAGACGTGAGTTCGATTCTCATCATCCGCTCCATGAAATGAATGCTCCAAAGGGAGCTTTCCATATAAAAAAGTGTGGGCTCATAGCTCAGTCGGATAGAGCAACGGCCTTCTAAGCCGTGTGTCCGGGGTTCGAATCCCTGTGGGCTCACCAATTACTATAAACAGAAACGGCACGATGGAGCGATGGGGTGTGGTGAAGTTGGCTAACACACTAGGTTTTGATCCTAGCATTCGCAGGTTCGAGTCCTGCCACCTCAGCCAAACACATACATGACCCGTTAGCTCAGTTGGCAGAGCATTTGACTTTTAATCAAAGGGTCCGGAGTTCGAATCTCCGACGGGTCACCAATTGCATACCAGGTAGAACTCATGATGGAGAGGTGTCCGAGTGGTTTAAGGAGCCGGTCTTGAAAACCGGTGACTCCGCAAGGGGCCGTGGGTTCGAATCCCACCCTCTCCGCCACAGATCACCGAATATTTCGGTGGGATTCGAAGCCAAGGGGCTCGACCGTAAGCGACACAGTCCAGTGGACTGTGGAGCAGGGAGAGGTACAAGGCGACCGAGAGGGGAGCCGCAGGACGGCAGATGCCGAAGGCAGCTGCAAAATCCCACCCTCTCCGCCACAGATCACCGAATATTTCGGTGGGATTCGAAGCCAAGGGGCTCGACCGTAAGCAACACAGTCCAGTGGACTGTGGAGCAGGGAGAGGGACAAGGCGACCGAGGGGGAGCCGCAGGACGGCAGGTGCCGAAGGCAACTGCAAAATCCCACCCTCTCCGCCAAACCAGGATTTTGACAGGCAGATATAGGGAGAAGTACTCAAGAGGCTAAAGAGGACGGTTTGCTAAATCGTTAGGGTTCGTAAGGGCCGCGTGGGTTCGAATCCCACCTTCTCCGCCAAATCAGATCCATACGTATACCGTTATAGGGGTATAGCTCAGTTGGTAGAGCAGTGGTCTCCAAAACCACGTGCCGTGGGTTCAAGTCCTACTACCCCTGCCATTTTACAAACCTTCGGGGTGTAGCGCAGCTTGGTAGCGCAACTGGTTTGGGACCAGTGGGCCGCGGGTTCAAATCCTGCCACCCCGACCAAATAATGGGAGATGGGCCATTAGCTCAGTTGGTCAGAGCGTCCGGCTCATAACCGGCAGGTCCGGGGTTCAAGTCCCTGATGGCCCACCAAACAACACATTTCTTGCCCAGATAGCTCAGTAGGTAGAGCAGGGGACTGAAAATCCCCGTGTCCTTGGTTCAATTCCGAGTCTGGGCACCATTTTCCGGAAGGTAATCCCTTGCTGACATCAAGTCCGAGGGGTTATTTTTTCGGGAATTTCAAAGAAAGAGGTTCAACGTGGCACAATTGTTCTATAAATACAGTACGATGAATGCGGGTAAATCCATTGAGCTGATCAAGGTGGCATATAATTACGAAGAGCGGGGAAAACGGGTGCTTTGTTTCACGCCCTCTGTGGACAAGCGGTCCGGGCTGGGGGTCATATCTTCTCGGGTGGGTCTCCAAAGAGAAGCGATCCCCATTGACGAAGATACGAACATCTTGCAGCTCTTTCTGAGAGAAAACGAAAAACACCCGATTTCCTGCGTCCTGGTGGATGAGTGTCAGTTCATCAAAAAACATCACGTTTTGGAATTGGTGGAGATCGTAGATAGTTGCAGCGTGCCGGTGATGGCCTATGGGTTAAAGAACGACTTTAGAAATGAGCTATTTGAAGGGTCGTACCACCTGCTGGTCTACGCAGATAAGATCGAAGAAATCAAGACGATTTGCTGGTGCGGACGAAAGGCAACCATGGTTGCCCGTGTAGTAGACGGCAAATTTGTGAAAGAGGGGGAGCAGATCGTCGTAGGGGGAATGGACATGTATATCCCCCTGTGCAGGAAACACTACAACGACGGAAGGCTGGGCCCGCCGGAAAGGGAGCAGCCCTGATAGGACCCTCTTCGCTTCATTTTATGGGCTATACCGTTGAGTATAGTCCTTTTTTTGTAGCTCCATGGGGGAGCAATGAGCAGATGGCGGGGAACATCCCCCGTTAGCCGGTGGATCGTGATGTCGGCAGGGATGATCTCCAGCAAGTCACATACCAAATGGATATATTCTTCCGGGGAAGAAAAGGGAGTGTAACCGGGATATAGGCCCTCCATGGCTGAACCCTTCACGACGTTCATCAAGTGGAGCTTGATCCCGAAAATCGGTTGCTTACATACGTGTTTTACCGAAGCCGTCATATGGGAGGAATCTTCCCCCGGAAGTCCCAGGATCAAATGAGTCACCACCCTTATCCCTCTCGAGATGAGGTTTTCTACCGCCTCATCGTAGCAGGAAAGATCATAGCACCTGTTGATGCGGTCATGGTGAACGGTCTGGAGACCCAGCTCGACCCAAAGGAAGGTTTCCCGGTTGAGGCGATCAAGAAGGTCCAGCACCTCATGGGAGAGGCAGTCGGGGCGGGTGGCGATGGCCAGCCCGATGATTTGTGGCTGGCTCAGGGCTTCCCGGTACTTTGCTTCCAGGACTTCAACCGGGGCATAGGTAGAAGTATGGCTTTGGAAATAAGCGATATATTTGGAGACATTGGGCCACTTATCCTGAAGGAGCTTCATTTGCGCCGGGATATTGCTGGCCAGTTCGCCGGAGCCACCGGCAGAACAAAAAATACACCCACCGACGCCCTTGGTGCCATCTCGATTGGGGCAGGTGAATCCGCCATCTATGGAAAGCTTGATTACTTTTTCTCCGAATTCGTCCTTTAACCAGGCGCCGATGGAGTTAATCCGACTAGTGTTTTTCATAGCCATATGATATAATATTTCCTTGGAAATGGAAAGAGTAGATTGGGAGGAACACCGGTGACGGACGAGAAAAGGGGGAAGCCGATCCATCGAATATACGAGGAGCGGACCATATATAAAAAGGAATATATGACCATATATGATCCGGAGAAACCTTTGAGCAAACCGTCACTCTTGCTCCACAGTTGCTGTGGGCCCTGCAGCACCGCTGTAGTGGAAAGACTGGTCGAAGACTACGAGGTGACGATTTTTTTCTACAACCCCAATATTACCGATGAGGAAGAATATGAAAGGCGCAGAGAGGCGCAGAAGTCCTTTGTGCGGCAGTTCAATGGAGATCCCGCTTATCCATATAAGATCGGTTACCTGGAAGGGCCATACAACAAGGAAAAGTTTTACCGAGTGGCAGAAAAACTGGGTGACCAGCCTGAGGGTTGCCGGCGGTGCGAAAATTGTTTTTGGTTGCGACTGGAAGAGACGGCCCAAACGGCCAGCATGAACAAGTATGACCTGTTCGCCACAACCCTTACCGTGAGCCCTCACAAGGATTATAAGGTGATTTCGGCAATCGGCGGGAAACTGGCGGCGATTTACAACGTAGGATTTTTGGACTTTGATTTCAAGAAAAAAGCCGGCTTCCAAAGAAGCATCCAATTGAGCAAGAAATATGACCTCTACCGGCAAAATTACTGTGGTTGTGAGTATTCCGTGCCACAGAAGCGGGAAGAGGAGAAAGAATAAAAATTAAGGGAGAAAAGAGGAAAAAAACATGTCTAAAATAATACTGCCAAAGGGATACAGCCCGGTGATCGACTATATGGAATCCCAGAGAGCCATCAAAAAGATCAAAGATTATTTTCAGAAAGAACTGGCGTACGGACTGAACTTGAGGAGAGTTTCCGCTCCTCTTTTCGTACAGCCGGAAAGCGGGCTCAATGATAACCTTAGCGGTGTAGAACGAACCGTAGCCTTTACGGTGAAAGATATGAATGAGGCGCCGGTCGAAATCGTCCAGTCTCTGGCAAAGTGGAAGAGGATGGCCTTGGGCAAGTACGGTATCCGGCCGGGGCATGGGATATACACGGATATGGATGCCATCAGACGAGATGAGGAACTGGATAACTTGCACTCCATCTATGTCGACCAATGGGATTGGGAGAAGGTAATCAATAAAAGCGATAGGACAGAGGATTACTTGGTGGATACGGTGGAGAGGATATACCGAGCATTGAAGAATCTGGGCGACGCTGTCAACCGGCATTATCCGGAAATCAGGACGGAACTGCCCAACGAAATCTTTTTCATCACATCTCAGGAACTGGAAGATCGGTATCCCGGCCTTTCCCCCAAGGAGAGGGAAAATGCCATCGCTAAGGAAAAAATCGCTGTATTCATCTCCAAGATCGGAGGAAAACTGCCGTCCGGCGAGCCACACGACGGAAGGGCTCCCGACTACGATGACTGGGAGCTGAACGGAGACATCATCCTGTGGAACGACATTCTGGAGATGGCCTTTGAAGTTTCTTCCATGGGAATAAGGGTGGATGAAGAGGCAATGGCACGCCAGCTTAAACTGGCCGATGCCATGGACCGTGCAGAATTGCCCTTCCACAGGGACATCCTAGAAAAGAAGCTCCCCTACACCATCGGGGGAGGGATCGGCCAAAGCCGGCTTTGCATGTACTTCCTGAGAAAAGCCCATATCGGAGAGGTGCAGGTATCCGTTTGGCCTGAGGATATGATCAGAACCTGTGATGCAAATGATATTTTCCTGCTATAGGAGAAGGCATGAAGTATGTGGATCTGGTGATCGATAACAGGAGCGATAACACGGACCGTTTCTACACCTACGGATGTGAGGATGAAAGGGTCGTCGTAGGGAGCAAGGTAAAAGTTCCCTTTGCTCGGGGAAATAAAGAAAGAGAAGCCTATGTGTTTCGAGTTTTCCATGAGCCGGAAGAGGAAATCAAGAATCTTAAGTACGTTCTTTCCCTATGCGAAGATTTTTCCCTCAGCGAAGAGGCGATAGAGACCTGTAAATGGATGAAGCGAAGGTATCTATGCCGGTATATCGACGCCATAAAGGCCTTTGTTCCAACGGGAAGCCCCGCCAAAAGTGGGAAGAAGAGAGATCCCCTCAAAGGGGAAGAGGGAGAACGTCAGGACATCGGTCAGTTGACCGGCGAGCAGGCCATGGCACTGGAGGCCGTCCGTGAGACCATTCATGAGAAAAGGCACCAAATCTTCCTTCTCCACGGTGTTACCGGGAGCGGAAAGACGGAAGTATACATGAGATCCATAGGGGAAGTACTGGATAAGGGAAAAACGGCTATCATGCTTGTCCCGGAGATTTCCCTTACCAAACAGATCATCGACCGATTCATCGGTCGCTTTGGTTCGGATGAAATCGCTGTTCTACACAGCAAGTTGTCGTCGGGGGAGCGGCACGATGAATGGAAGCGGATCCGAGAGGGGAAGGTAAAAATCGTCATCGGTGCCAGGTCAGCTGTTTTTGCCCCACTTGACAATATTGGAATTATTGTCATCGACGAGGAACATGAGAGTACCTACAAGTCGGACATGACACCGAAATATGAAACGGTGGAAGTGGCCATCATACGAGCCAAAGCCTACGGAGGGATCGTACTGGCGGGAAGCGCTACACCCTCAGTGGTGTCCTATTATCGTAGCGAAGAAGGGATATATAGCAAGCTTGCCCTGGAACATAGATATAACCGGGTGGCGCTGCCCAAGGTCACAGTGGTGGACATGAGGCAGGAGCTGCGGGAAGGAAATCGTTCCGTATTGAGCAGAGAACTTTACCGGGGGATGGAGGATGTACTGGCCAAGGGGCAACAGGTGATCCTTTTTCTTAATCGGAGAGGATACAGCACCTTTGTGTCCTGTAGAGAGTGCGGCCACGTGGTGAAATGCAAGGACTGTGATATCTCCCTTACCCATCACAAGGAGAGGAATGCATGTGTCTGTCACTACTGCGGCTATACAGAAGGGGCTCCTTCCACCTGCCCGTCTTGCGGCAGTCCCCATATCCGATACTTCGGGACTGGGACAGAGAAGCTTGAAGAGGCGGTATCTCAGTTCTTTCCGGATAGAAAAGTAGGAAGACTGGACATGGATACTACCCGCAGGAAGGGTTCCTTGGAAAAAATCTTAGGAGCCTTTGGAAAGGGAAAAATCGACATCCTCACCGGGACCCAGATCGTGGCTAAAGGGCTGGACTTTCGCAACGTGGGAATGGTGGGCATCGTTTCTGCAGATGTAACTTTGAATATTCCCGATTACCGGTCGCCGGAGCGGACATTTCAATTGATCACCCAAGCTGCAGGGCGAGCAGGAAGAGGGGAAGACGTGGGAAGAGTCGTGGTCCAGACATACACTCCGGACAACTATGCAATCATTGCGGCGGCGGCTCAGGATTATGAGGCTTTTTACGAAAAAGAGATCCAAGCACGTAGATGGATGCTCTATCCGCCCTTTGGAGATATCATTCAGGTTGTTTTCAGTTCAAAATCGGAAAATGAATGCCGTGCCGCAGCATTGTACTGGGAAGAAGAATTGAAGAAATTGGGGGAGGGAAGTATCCTTCCGCCGCAGAAGATGACGGCACCCGGAGGGCAAAAGCAGTTCAGGGAATATATTCTCATCAAAAGCCCGGGAGGGAAGAGAAACAACTATATGACGCAAATCGAAAGATTGAAAGACAGTGAAAGAGGTAAAAAATACAGTGTGACGGTAGATGTGAACCCGTACAGTATGTGGAGGAGTTAAATGGCACTGAGAAATATTGTAAAAGAAGGGGATCCTATCCTCACCAAAAAATGCAGAGAAGTAGAAGATGTCAATGACAAGATCAGACAGCTTTTGGATGATATGCTGGAAACCATGCGTTCAGAAAATGGTGTAGGTATTGCCGCACCCCAAGTAGGCATGCTGAAGCGTATGTGCATCGTGGAGCCGGAGGAGGGCTCTCCCCTGGAATTGATCAACCCCATCATTCTGGAGGAGCAAGGGGAACAGGAAGGCTATGAAGGTTGTCTCAGTGTTCCCGGATATATCGGCAGTGTAAAAAGGCCGGAGAGAATAAAGGTCCGTGCTCTGACCAGAAGGGGCGGACAGGAAACCTACGAGTTCACCGGATTTGAGGCGGTGGTGGTTTCTCATGAACTGGACCATTTGGAAGGCGTGGTTTACACATCCAAGGCCAAGGACATCCACAGACCGGAAGTGGAAGAGGAGAAGGGAGAAGAGCAATGAAGGTGGTCTTTATGGGGACTCCTCAATTTGCTGTCCCATCCCTTGTTGCCCTGGAGGAGGCAGGCCATGACATCCGGTTGGTGGTCACCCAGCCCGATGCCAAGCGAGATCGGGGAAAGAAGTTCCGCCCATCTCCGGTCAAGGAAAAAGCCATGGAAATGGGCGTTCCCATCCTTCAGCCGGATAAGATAAAAAACAACGAGGAGTTCCTTCGGGCAGTCGCAGACTGTAAGCCGGACGTAATGGCGGTTGCTGCCTACGGAAAAATTCTGCCGAAGGAGATCCTGGATATCCCATCCATGGGATGCATCAATGTCCATGCTTCCCTTCTTCCCAAATACAGAGGTGCCGGCCCCGTGCAGCGAGCAGTGCTGGAGGGAGAAGAAAAGACCGGGGTCACCATAATGGTCATGGAGGAAGGCCTGGATACGGGAGATATGCTGGCCAAGGAAGAAACTCCAATCGGCAGGAAGACGACAGAAGATCTCACCGGGGAACTTGCCCAAATGGGTGGCCGGCTTTTAGTGAAAACCTTGGCCTTGCTGGAAAGAGGAGAAATAAAGCCGGAGCCTCAGGATGAGTCCCTTGCATCCTATGCGCCCTTGATTTCCAAGGAGGACGGGCGAATAGACTTTAGTCGTCCGGCGGTGGAAATCGAAAGGCAAGTGAGGGCTATGAATCCATGGCCCGGCGCATATACCCACTACCGAGGGGGATTGCTTAAGATCTGGGAGGCCGATGTGATTTCGAGCAGTGAGCAGAAGACACCGGGAACCATTACCTCGGCCGGTAGTGACGGAATGGTTATTTCTACCGGAGAAGGGGCGCTGTTGGCAAAAACCATTCAAATCCCGGGGAAAAAAAGGGTGCCCGTAGCAGAGTATTTAAAAGGCAATAGCATTGAATTATTCCAGGTTTTAGGATAAAATGGAGTGCAAGCTTTAAGGAGAGTGGACAATGTACTTCGGAATGTTTTATGACTCGACATTTTTGATCTTGATTCCGGCATTCATTTTGGCGATCTTTGCCCAAAGCAGAGTGAACTCAGTCTACCGGAGATACGCAAATGTACCTAACCGGAAAGGCATCACAGGGGGTGAAGCAGCTAAAAGGATACTGAACAGCAACCGGGACCTTGCCATGATCCCGGTAGAACTTACCCAGGGGAAGCTATCTGACCATTATGATCCTCGAAAGAAGATCATGCGTCTTTCTCCGGAAGTCCATGACGGTGCATCCATTGCTGCTGTGGCCATCGCGGCTCATGAAGCGGGCCATGCCATCCAGCACGGGAATCGCTATATCCCCCTAAAGGTGAGGAATGCTATCGCTCTCCCGGTGAGTATCGTTTCTCACGCCAGCTGGCCCTTGCTGATCATAGGGATTATCGTCATTCAGATGGGCCATTATAGCAGCGGGAACTTGATTTTCAATATTGGAGTCATAGCCTTCGCCTTCGTTGTCCTCTTCCATGTGATCACACTTCCGGTGGAGTTCAACGCCAGTAAACGGGCGATACAGCAATTGAAGGATTTGGATATTATCTATGAGGAAGAGGCCGGAAGTGCAAAAAAAGTTCTTTCGGCGGCAGCATTGACATATGTGGCTGCCCTGGCGGTTGCCGTGGCGCAGTTGGTAAGATTATTGTTGATCAGAGGGAGAAATTAAAATGGATATCAATAGAAAAACAGCGTATAATACTCTGCTGGCAGTAGAGTCCAGGAAGGCCTATTCAAACATTGCACTGAATCATCAGATTCGCGTGTCCAAGCCGTCTTCCCCTGCCTTTGTAAGGGAATTGGTGTACGGTGTCCTGGAGAACAAGATGCTTTTGGATTATGTCATCGATCAACTGATCCCAAGGGATGTGAAAAAGATGAGAACCAGCGACATCCTCCTCCTGCGCATCGGGATCTATCAACTGGCAAAGATGGACTCCGTGCCTGAATATGCAGCAGTCAATGAGACGGTCAACTTGGCCAAGCGATACGCAAAAGGGCGGGAAGGCTTCATTAACCGGGTCCTTAGGGAATACATCAAGCAAAAGTATACGGTTAAGCTTCCCGATAGGTCGGAAGATGAGGTGAGATACCTCTCGGTGAAGTACTCCTATGAACCTTGGATCATCAAACTTTGGCTAGAGAGCTATGACGTGGATTTTGTGGAGGACCTTTTGAAAGCGGGGAATGAAAAGCCCAAAACGGCCATTCGTCTCAATTGGCTGAAGGTCATGAAACCGGATCTGATCAAGAAACTGGAAGGCAAGGGTTTTACCGTGGAAGAAGGGAAGTACAGCTCCAATGCCCTTTATGTTACAGGAGAAAACCTCATCGGGACCAGGGCATACAAAGACGGGCTGTTTTCCATTCAGGATGAATCCTCTCAAATGGTCGCCCAGATGCTGGATCCCAAACACGGGGAAACAGTTATGGATGTCTGTGCTGCCCCGGGGGGGAAGACACTGGCCATCGCAGAGAGAATGAACAATCGAGGCAGGGTCATTGCCTCGGACATATATAAACGGAAATTGGAAATCGTAGACCGGGAAGCGGCCAGGTTGGGGATCAATATCGTGGAGACCAAGAATTGGGATGCCACCAAGGTGGACTCCTCCATGGTAGGTAAGGCGGACAAGGTGTTGGTGGATGCTCCCTGTACAGGTTTAGGGGTCCTCAGGAGAAAGCCGGAGATCAAGTACAAGAAACTTACCGCAGAGATGCAGGATCTTCCCAGAAAGCAGCTGTCCATCCTTCAGGCATCCAGTCAGTATGTCAAGCCGGGCGGGATACTCATGTATTCCACCTGTACCATTAACCCTTACGAAAACGAGCGGGTAGTAAGTGATTTCCTTCGAAAGGACGGGTCTTTCAGCATGATGGAAACGAAGCAGCTTTTGCCCAATGTCAATGGAACCGACGGGTTCTTCATCTGCAAGATGAAGAAAACCGACAGCCTGACGGAACAATAGGAGGAGTATGGTATTCGTAGGATTTCAAAGCGACAAAGGGAAAAGTCGTTCCAACAATGAGGACGCCTGTTTCGTCATGCCCAAGGAAAATATATACGTGGTTGCAGACGGGGTAGGGGGAAATAATGCCGGAGAGATCGCCAGCAAGACGGCTGTGACGCGGGTGGCTGAATACATCAAGGCTAACCCCATCCAATCCGTCGGAGAGGGCAGTGAGCTGAAGGAATATCTCAAGGCTTGCGTAGACAGCGTCAACGACAGCATACTCACCTTGGCAGGACAGTTTCCCGAGAATTCGGGAATGGCGACCACGCTGATCATATGCTACATCCATGAGAAGAAAGCGTATTTTGTCAACATCGGTGACAGCAGAGCGTATATCTTTCGAAAGAATGAGCTGTTTCAAGTGACTGAGGACCATACCTACGTCAACACCTTGGTAAAACTCGGTGCCATTACTCACGAGGAGGCGAGGAGCCATCGTGGGGAACATGTGATCACCAGAGCCATGGGAGCGGAGAAGGATATTGAGGCGGACTATTACCAAACCCATGTGCAGGAAGGCGATGTGATCGTGCTTTGCACCGACGGCCTCTACGGTGAGGTCTCTGAGGCGGAGATGTGTAAGATGATTGAAAAGGAAAAAGATATGTCGATCTTGGCAAAAAGCCTGATATCGGCAGCCAATAAAGCGGGGGGAAGTGACAATATCACTGTTGTGTGTCTGAGATTGACCGGGGGGATAGGTAAATGAGCAGTAAGGTGATTGCAGGCCGGTACGAACTACTGGAAAAAATAGGTGACGGCGGGATGGCTGTGGTTTACAAGGCGAAATGTAGGCTGCTCAATCGATTTGTGGCCTTGAAAATTCTCAAACCGGAGTTTACCAAGGATGCAAAGTTCATTGAAAATTTCAGAAAAGAATCCCATGCCGCAGCTAGCCTTTCCCATCCCAACATCGTTAGCATTTACGATGTTGGCAGAGAAGGGAACATCAACTATATTGTCATGGAGCTGGTAGAGGGAAAGACCCTTAGCGAAATCATCCAAAAGGAGGCTCCGCTAGACTATAAGCAGGTCATTGAGTTGACCAAGCAGATCGCATCCGGTCTTGCCATTGCCCATAAACACGGGATCATTCACAGAGATATCAAACCACATAACATACTGGTGAATCGAGAGGGGATCGCAAAGATCGCCGATTTTGGGATCGCCAAGGCAGTGAGCACCACCACGATTGTCAGCGGCACCAATGAAACCGTGATGGGATCTGTCCATTACTTTTCACCGGAACAGGCTAGGGGTGGATATGTAGATGAAAAGACGGATATTTATTCCCTGGGTATTGTAATGTACGAAATGCTCACGGGAAGAGTACCCTTTGACGGGGACAATCCTGTGGCCGTAGCCTTGATGCACATCAATGAAGAAATCACGCCGCCTTCCCAGCTTGTGGCCGGGATCCCGCCACAATTGGAAAAAATCGTCATGAAGGCAACGGATAAATACCAGACTAACCGATTCAAAAAGGCGGAAGATCTCATCGACGAATTGAACAACATCGAGCTGGTCACCAGAGTGGTGGGGGACAAGACATATGTTGCCGTCCCCTCAGTGGCAGGTGCTGCGGAAGCCGTCAGGTCCTCCCAAGAGGAAGAGCTGAGGATGGTCGCATCATCGGGACAAGAAAATGACCTTACGCCGAAGAAGGGAAAGAACAAGGCAGATGGGGCGCGGAAGAAAAAGAGGTTGATCCTCATAGGTGGCATCATTGCAAGCCTGCTTTTGATCGGGCTTATCATCGTCCTTGCTACGGGGGTGTTTTCCAAGGCGGAAATCCAGGTCCCGGATGTGAAGGGGATGACTTATCAGCAAGCAGAAAAGAAACTGACAGATGAAGGGCTGAAGATCAAAGAGGGTGACCGGGTCTACAGTGCCAAGTACGAAGAAGGGGAAATCTCATCCCAAGACCCCGATGCGGGAACAAAGGTGAAAAAGGGTGCAGTGGTCACCGTGAACATATCCAAGGGAGCGTCGGAAGACGCGGTCCCGAATCTTGTCGGCATGAAAGAAGATGAAGCCAAGAAAAAAATCAAAAAATACAACTTCGAAGTTGGAGAGGTCAAAACGGCGAAAAGTGAAAAGGAAGCCGGGACAGTCATTGACCAGGATCCCAAGGCGGGCTCTGAAGCCGCCACCGGGACAAAGATCAATTTGATCATTAGCGACGGCAAAGGAAAAGGAGAGGGGACAGTGCCGGATCTAAAGGGGAAATCCATTTCCGAAGCCAAGGATGCCATTAGAAATGCAGGCTTTGTGGCAGGAGGTGTTTCCTATGATGCCAGCACCACATATAGCAAAGATAAGGTCATGTCTCAGGAATACGAACCGGGGACGAAGCTGGAAAAAGGCACCAGCATCAGCTTTGTAGTCAGTGCCGGCTCGTCATCCGATTTCAACTTACATATCGATTACGCCGATGCAAAGGATGAGGTGTTCTTCCTCACAGTAACGGTATCCGATGATAACGGCACCAGGAATGTTGTCTCCAATGCACAACGAAACAAGAGTGACGGCGGTGCAGACCTGCCCATCAGGGGAAGCGGGATCGGGACGATCACGGTTATCTTTGATAATGAGGTCATTCGTAACTATAATGTGGACTTCACCAAAGGGAAGTTGATCTGATGCAAGGGACCATCGTAAAGGGTATCGGGGGGTTCTACTATGTGAAGGTGGGTACAACTGTCTTTACCTGTAAAGCGCGAGGCATATTCAAGAAGGAGGGCCTGATCCCCATGGTGGGGGATGAAGTAAAAATCCAGACCATCGAGGGCGAGGAAGGTGTCATCAATGAGATACTTCCGCGAAAAAATGAATTTATTCGGCCGCCCATATCCAATGTAGATAGAATGGTGGTAGTGATTGCCGCAGCACATCCTAGCCCCAACCTTACTCTCACGGACAGGTTTTTGGTTACAGCAGAAAAAAGCAATGCCCGGATCATTCTGTGTATCAACAAAACGGATATTGCGAAGGGCGGGATCTTAGAGGAAATCTCCCAGATATACAGCAGTATATATCCTCTGTATCCGGTAAGTGCTGTGACCGGTGAAGGCTTGTCCGCACTTGAGCAGTACATGGAGAAGGGCAGAACGGCCTTTGTGGGGCCTTCCGGTGTGGGTAAATCCACCATACTCAATGCCCTCAACCCGGGGATCGGCGCGGAGACGGGAGATGTCAGCCGGAAAACGCGCAGGGGAAAGCATACGACAAGGCATGTGGAAATCTTTTCCATGAAGGCTGGAGGAATGGTCTATGACACCCCCGGATTCACATCTTTCGACATACTGGATGCTACGGAAGAAGAACTCCATCATTTTTTCCCGGAAATGGAGCCGTATATCGGAAGATGCAGATACGACAATTGCAGGCATATAAGAGAACCGGGCTGTGCTGTTGTGGCAGCCGTGGACGGTGGGGAGATACATCAAAGCAGGTACGATTCATATCGTATACAAATAGAGGAGATAAGGAATCGAAAAGAATATGAATAAATTGGCACCATCCATACTTTCGGCCGATTTTTCCAGGTTGGCAGAGGAAGTACAGATCATTCAGTCCGCGGGGGCACACCTGATCCATGTAGATGTCATGGACGGGCACTTTGTCCCCAATATCAGTTACGGGTCGGTGGTCATGAAGAGCCTCCTGGGGAAGACCAAACTTCCCTTCGATGTGCACCTGATGATTGAAGATCCGGACAAGCATCTGGAGGACTTTGCCACGGAAAATACAGAGTATATTACCGTGCATCAGGAGGCATGTCCTCATCTTGATCGGACCATTTCTCACATCAAGTCCTTGGGGATAAAGGCGGGGGTCTCCTTGAACCCGGCAACTCCCATTTGGACCTTAGATGAAATTCTTCCCAGGTTGGATATGGTGATGATCATGTCTGTAAACCCCGGATTTGGTGGACAGAGTTTGATTCCCTATGCTTTGGATAAGGTCCGCATGTTGGACAGCCTCAAGAGAAAAAAAGATCTCTCCTTTACCATAGCGCTGGACGGGGGAGTGACTCTTGACAATATCCGCCAGGTAATGGATGCGGGCACCAATATTGTAGTGGCCGGATCATCGATTTTCGGAGCGGATGATATAGCAGGAGCAACAAAAGATTTTTTGCACAAGATGGATGCAAGGAGACAAAATGAGGTCAGATAAAAAAGGATATTATTCAGAAGAAGATTTCGAAAAGGAATTCGGAGGGCGGCTCAGCGGCGAAGACGGAGCGGGCTCGGACCACCAAGAGTTTTCTGTCGGAAGAAGGGGAAAAAAGAAAGAAAAGAAGGGAAGGAAGAAGAGGGAGAAGGTCAGCGGGAAGAAGAACAGCCGGAAAAAAACGGTGATCATCGTCCTTGCCAGCCTGATCATCCTCATCGGAGCGGGCGCCATGTTAGGATACTTTTTCTTATTGAATAAACTGGACAAGGTGGATCAGGTGGATGTTTCCAAAGAAGACCTGGATATCGATCCAAGGGTCGCTGAAGAACTGAAGGATTATCAGAACATTCTTCTTTTGGGAATCGACACAAATCCGCAGCTCAAGGAAGATGATGATAAGGCTAGAAGCGATGGCATCATCATTGTCAGCATCAACAAAAAGACCAAGGATGTGAAATTGATCTCCGTTTACCGAGATTCCTTCCTGGATGTGGAAGAAAACGGATACCATAGGATCGATAAGGTGAATCATGCCCACGCCTACGGAGGTCCGGTGAATACCATCAGGGCATTGAACCGGAACCTGGATCTGAACATCGAGAGTTATGTTCGTCTTAACTGGCGGACAGTAGCGGAGGTTACTGATAGCATGGGAGGCCTTGTTGTTTACGTCGATGAAAAGACTCGACAAGAGTTGAACCGCTGCATCTATGTTAGCGCACGGGACCTAGGCATGGATAATGCTCCTGTGGAAGTCTCAGGAAATAGGACATTGAACGGTATCCAAATTGTCGGATTCTGCAGGATGAGAATGGCAGATGGAGATGATGCCAGGGCGGGAAGGATGAGAGAGGTCATCGATTCCGCTTTCAACAAGATGAAAACCATGAAGTTGTCCCAATTGAACAATGTTGTGGATCTGGGTTTGTCCCAGGTGCAGACCAGTTTATCCTCTAAGGAGATGATGGGTATGCTTATGGACATCAATTCCTACCATATCGGAGAAAGCATCGGATGGCCGGCCAAGTGGGAGGGAGCCATGATCGACGGGGTATCCTACGATATCCCCGTAACACTGAAGACCAATGTCATTGATCTTCATGAAAAGGCTTTCGGGCAGAAGAACTACAAGCCGACGGACAGGGTGTTGAAGATCAATGAGCGGATCAAATCCAAATCCGGGTATTATGGCGAAGAGGGAACGGATTACAATTATTTGGAGTGGGAGTAAAGATGAGCAAGAAGGAAGTCCTGATTCTCTTCGGCGGAAGCGGATCGGAACATGAGGTGTCCTGTATGTCGGCGGCATCGGTCCTGGATCACATAGATCGTGAAAAGTACAAGATTCGAACCGTGGGGATCACCAAGGAAGGTAAATGGATCGAGACGGCAGCACCCGGAGAGAAAATAAAAGACGGGTCCTGGATCCGAAGGATCAACAATAGAGAGGTATACATCTCTCCGGACAAGACCTTTAGAGGGATGCGTACCCTGCGAGGAAGGGAATATAAGTTGGACTGTGTCTTTCCCATTCTCCACGGAAAGGAAGGGGAGGATGGAACCATACAGGGCTTGCTGGAGATATCCGGAATTCCCTTTGTGGGTTGTGGCGTCCTGAGTTCAGCTTGCGCTATGGATAAGGCAGTGACCAAGGCATTAGTGGGAAATACGGGGATCCGGCAGGCAAGGTACTGCGTGACGGATCGCTACACCTTTTCTTCTCAGCCCATGGAAGAACTGGCCAGGATCGAAAGGGTGTTCAGAGACGAATACCCTCTCTTTGTCAAACCGGCATGTGAAGGCTCTTCGGTGGGGATCACCAAGGCAACTACCAGGGGCGAACTCCTTGAGGGGATCAAAAAAGCGGCCCTTGCGGATCACAAGGTACTCATCGAGGAAGCGATCACCGGGAGGGAGATGGAAGTGGCAGTCCTGGGCAATCGTTCACCCCACGCATCGCCTATCGGCGAAATATTTTCCGGAGAAGAGTTCTATACTTACGAGGCCAAGTACCATAACTCAGCATCTCGTACAGAGATCGTTACGGATCTTCCCCCCACAAAGGAATGTGAGATGAAGGATGCTGCCCTGACGATCTACAAAACACTGGGTTGTAGGGGTATGGCAAGGGTGGATTTTTTTTACAGTGATGAGGGAGAGGTGGTATTCAATGAGATCAACACCATCCCCGGCTTTACGGAAATCAGTATGTATCCCAAGATGTGGGAAGCAGCAGGAATAGATTATACAGAATTGATCGACAGGCTCATTGAGCTTGCCATGGAGGAAGAATAAATGGCAAAAGAAATCATCAACTTCAATGACGAAGAAACAAAACTAAGGTACAGACATACGGCATCCCATATTTTGGCTCAGGCGGTAAAGCGTCTTTGGCCGGAGGCAAAACTAGCCATCGGCCCTGCTATCGATAGCGGGTTTTACTATGATTTCGATTTGGAGCACAAGTTCACTGAGGAGGACTTGAAGAAGATCGAAAAAGAGATGAAGCGAATCGTCAAGAACGGTTTACCCTTGGAGCGATTCGAATTACCCAGAGAAGAAGCCCTGGATTTTGTGGCTGAGCAGGGGGAGGATTATAAAGTTGAATTGATCAATGATCTTCCCGAGGGAGAGACGATTTCCTTCTACAAACAAGGAGATTTTACCGACCTGTGCGCCGGGCCCCATATGGATAAGACCAGCAGGATCAAGGCGCTTAAGCTGACCAGCGTGGCGGGAGCATACTGGCGAGGAGATTCGGAAAAAAAGATGCTTCAAAGGATATATGGGACTTGCTTCCCCAGCCAGGAGGAGCTGGACGAGTATCTGCACAAAATCGAAGAAGCTAAAAAGAGAGACCACCGAAAGATCGGCAAGGAGATGGACTTGTTTACCATCTTTGAAGAAGGTCCGGGCTTCCCCTTCTTCCTGCCCAAAGGGATGGTGATCCGCAACCAACTGGAGACATTTTGGCGAGAGGAACACCGAAAGAGAGGCTATGAGGAAATCAAGACACCTCTGATTCTCAACGAAGAAATCTGGCATACCTCCGGCCATTGGGGCCATTACAAGGACAATATGTACTTTACCCAGATCGATGAGGCGGATTACGCCATCAAGCCCATGAACTGTCCCGGCGCGATGCTGACCTACGGAAGGGCCCCTCACTCCTATCGTGACTTCCCCATCCGCCTATGTGAGTTGGGGCAGGTACACCGCCATGAACTTTCCGGAGCATTACACGGCTTGATGCGTGTGCGCACTTTCACACAGGACGATGCACATATCTTCATGCTCCCGGAGCAGATGAAGGATGAAATCAAAGGGGTCATCGAGTTCATTGACAGTGTGTATAAACTGTTCGGGTTCAAATATCACATCGAACTCTCCACCCGTCCTGAAGATGCTATGGGCAGTAAGGAGGATTGGGATATTGCGGAAACCATTCTTGCTCAGTCAGCGGAGGAACTGGGGATCCAGTTGACCCTCAATGAAGGGGACGGCGCCTTTTACGGGCCTAAGCTGGACTTCCAGTTGGAGGACTCTTTGGGTAGAACATGGCAGTGTGGCACCATACAGCTGGATTATCAGATGCCCCAGAGATTCGATATCAACTATGTGGGAAGTGATGGAGAAAAGCATAAGCCCATCATGATCCACCGGGTGATCTTTGGCTCTATCGAGCGGTTCATCGGGATTCTAACGGAACATTTTGCGGGGAAATTTCCCCTTTGGCTTGCTCCTGTTCAGGTGAAGCTGTTGACTGTCACGGAAAAGTTTTCCGATTATGCCCTTCAGGTATCGGAGATCCTGACAGGGAAGGGTCTACGGGTAGAAGTGGATATCCGAAATGAAAAGATCGGATACAAGCTGAGGGAGGCGAGAAACGAGAGAGCATCCTATATCGGCGTTATCGGAGAGCGGGAGATGGAAGCGGGAACTCTTTCCCTGCGCTCCAGCAAGGTCGGAGAAATCCCCGAGATGAAAGTTGAAGATTTTGCCGATAAGCTTTTGGTGGAAATCCAAGAAAAGGCGGTCTAAAAGATGGAGAAGAAAAAGGAATGGAGAGAAGGGATTTATCTGTGCACGGCCTCAAATAGCCTGGAAGCGGACATCCTCATCTCCAAGTTGGAGGCGGAGGGAATACCAAGTCTAAAGAAATACAAAGGCGCAGCCAACTTTATGGAGATCGCACTGGGAAGTAACACTACACAGGCAATTGAGTTATATGTGCCGGAGGAAACCTTGGAACGGGCAAAGGAAGTCATTGTGCCCGTTCCCATCGAAGATGATTTTGAGGAGGCATGAGTTGGAAAGAGAGGAGAAAAAATGAACAAGGATAGCAACATTTCACAGCCGGATGGAGGCGGTGTTCGATATTATGAACCCCCTGGAGGTGGAGC
>JBMNVE010000007.1:0-38576 GCA_050946655.1 Anaerovoracaceae bacterium | reverse complement strand
AGTTAATTACTCCTACATGCTCATGTTGGATCGAAAAACTAACGAGCAGGCTGACTGCTCGTTAGAAAAAATACTTGTTATATTTTTGTGGATTTTAGGCCCCACCCCAACATTTGACATAGAGCCAGTTTTATGAACGTTTTGTGAAGATGTGTCAGCTTCGGTTGACACATCTTTTTTCTTCTTATAATATGAGCACGGTGCTGAGAGCACCGAAAAAAAGCGAAAGCGAAAGTTAGAGAAAAGGAGACGAAAAGAGTATGCTGGAAATATGTAAGCGACACACAGATACAGCGCAAGGTCGCATCAGACTAGGGCTATGTGTGTCTGTGATATTCATCGTAGCTATGGTATTCGGACTTTTAGTGATGGCCAAACCCTATGCCGTCTATGCAAGCGGCGAAAAGGTATCTGATCCGTGGGTGGTCAAAGTAAACGGACAGGAAGTCGTTGTGGTGGATTCCAGGGAATCGGGAGAAGCGGTTATCGCCGGAGTAAAGGCGGCCTACATACCCGATGTGACTGGCCAACAGGAAACGCCTATCGGCGAAACGGTGTCTGTAGAGAAGTACCAGTTCGATGACAAATCCACTCATCCGGTAGTGATGGGCACGGAAGATGCGGTAGCGCACATCACCAAGATGAATGCCACCGATAAATCAACACCCATCGCAGTGGAAACCAAGAAAGAAGTAACCGAGACGGTAGAAGTGCCGTACACGACGGAAACCGTTGAAACCGACGACCTCTACGAGGGAGATACGACGACACATCAAGCCGGTAAAAATGGATCCAACACTGTGGTAAGCGAAGTCACCATGGTAAACGGAAAAGAAGTATCCAAGAAAGCCCTGACCACTACTGTGGACAAGGCACCGGTAGCGGAGATCATCTACAAGGGCACTAAAGCTCGTGAGACAGAAGTAGCGGCCAATACCGGATCAGGAAGTTCATACAGTTCCGGTAGCTCCGGTAGTTCTGGCGGTTCATCGGCTTCCTACACGGTTCCCAGCTCACGGAACGGAGCGGCAGTTGCAAGTTTCGCATGTCAGTTCGTAGGTAACCCCTATGTGTCCGGCGGAACCAGCCTGACCAACGGTGCGGATTGCTCCGGATTCACTCAGTCTGTATTTGCAGAGTTTGGCGTATCTCTTCCCAGAGTCGCATCTGCCCAAGGCGGCGTAGGTGTAGCTGTACCTGCAGGACAGGCACAGCCGGGAGATCTGGTATGCTACGGCTACCACGTAGGGATCTACATTGGCGGGGGCCAGATGGTACATGCCAGCACACCTAGTGGCGGCATCAAAATCGGCACTGTCAGCTGGGGCGCACATACCTTTAGAAGAGTTATCTAATCTATAGGAAAATGAAAGAAAACCACACCCTTTTACGGAACCTTCCGCAGAAGGGTGTGTTTGTTTTTCACAATAAAAGCGTTGGAATTTCAACGATATTTTTGGAAAGTGAAAGTTTTGTGAAGATATCTTGACTGCGGTTGACGATGGCTTTTTCTTCCTATATCATAACGATGTTGAGAAAAACAACGGAGAAAAGGAGTATCTAGTATGTTAGAAATCTGTAAGAGACACGCCTCGACTACCAGCGGCCGGTTAAAGGTCGGGATATGCGTGTCAGTCATATTCATCGTAGCCATGGTCTTCGGACTGTTGGTGGTGGCAAAGCCATATGCCGTATACGCTACCGGTGAAAAAGTGTCCGAACCTTGGGTCGTGAAGGTGGACAATAAAGAGGTCGTAGTGGTAGATTCCAGGGAAACCGGAGAAGATGTTCTGACGGGACTGCGGACCAAGTACGCAACAGGGATCACTGCTCAGCAGACTGCGGACATCAACCAGAATATCACCATTGAGCGATATCAGTTCGCAGATGCCAACACGCACCCGGTCGTGATGAATGCACCGGAAGCGGTGGACTACGTCGTAGCCATGAATGAGCGAAATCAGGATATCATTCAGGTAGGCACGAAAAAGGTAGTAACAGAGCAGAAGGATATCCCCTACGAAACGGAAGCGGTCATGACCGATGATATGCTAAAAGGGGAGACCAAGGTTCAGAAAGCCGGAAGCCCGGGCGTCAAAGAGGTCGTCTACGAAGTGGAGATGGTCAATGGAAAGGAAGCTTCACGAAAAGTACTTAGCTCCAGGGTTGCATCAAAACCGGTTACTAAGATAGAATTGGTCGGGACAAAGGAACCACCGGAACCGGAGCCGCAGGCGGCCACTACTTCAAGACAATCAAGTTCAAGTCAGGCAACGGTAGCTCAGCCGGTAAGCAGGCCCAGCTACTCTGCAACAGGAAATGCGGTAGTGGATTATGGACTTCAGTTCCTGGGTACACCCTATGTGTACGGTGGAAGCAGCCTGACCGGCGGCATTGACTGTTCCGGGTTTACACAGGCAGTATATGCGAAGTTCGGCGTATCTCTTCCCCATTCATCTTATGCACAGAGAAGTTGTGGCGTAGGTGTATCCTACAGCCAGGCACAGCCGGGCGATCTGATTTGTTACAACGGACATGTGGCCCTGTACATGGGCGGCGGAAAAGTTGTCCATGCAAACGGGTATGGCAGAGGCGTTCAGGTAAGTGATGCGACGTATAACACGATTATCACCGTAAGACGTGTACTGTAATTGTGGCAGATCAATAGTTGATAGAAGAGACCCTTGGGTAACCGAGGGTCTTTTGATATACTGCAACAAATTTAAAAAATCCACAAAAAAACCACCCCCAGTAAAGCAAACTAATTAGGACATCTGAGGAAAAACAGGATCAAAAAAGCGGGAAACAATCCATGAAAAAGGAAAGTATGCCCGGATTAAAAATATAAATACTCAAAACAGTGCAATGTTAAGACCTTGAGCAAAATGTGATACAATCAAAGGGGGCATAAAACTGAGCAAACTTGTTAGGGAGATGACATTGACAAGGATATATCAGAATTGGTAAAGTGAGGTAATTAAATCTATTCCTCGACACATCAAACAAAGAAAGGAGAAGCACCTATGCGAGACGCCATTGATCGAATTCTTGCGGCAGAAGAGGAAGCGGAGAATTTAAAAAAAGAAGCACAGGATAAAGCGGCGTCAGAAATCAAAGCGGCCAGGAAAAGGGGCAAGGAGCATATCCGGAAAACAAACGAAGCGGCACATCGAGAAGCGGAGCGAATGATCAGCCAAGCAAAGGATGATGCGGCGATGGAGCAGAAGGAAAACAGCAGAGATGCCCGCAGTGAGGCGGAAGACATATTTGAGGGGGCAAGGCAAAGAGAGGAAAAGGCGGTAGAAGCCATCGTGGAAGGGATCGTGGCCGGATTATGATCGAGAGAATGAAAAAAATCTACATCTACAGTCTCAAGAATCATTCCACGGAAATCATGGAAGAGGTGCTTAAGTGCGGTGCCATCCAGTTAACAAGGGCTGAATCTATGCTCCCGGATGGGATGGATGAAATGCTCCGTCCCGCGGAAAAGGTGGATCTTTCCGGAGAAGAAATTTTGTTGAAGAGAATATGGGACTGTCTTGAGATCATTCGCCCATATGATAAGAAAAAGAGCATTTTCCAGAAGCGGGAAGAGCACACTTATGAGGCCCTGACCGAAGATGCTCTGCTGGTGGAAGCATCGGAGATTTGCAGTGAGATCGAGAAAATCAAGGAAGAAGAAGAGCGAATAGCAAAGGAGTTAAGGGAAACGGAATTCCGGGAATCTTCCCTCACCCCTTGGGTGGACTTTGACCTTTCCATTGACCGGATGGAAACACAAGATGCTTTGGTAGCCTGCTATGTTCTTCAGGAACCCCGGACCTTAGACGATGTGCTGGAGATGGCAGAGGAAAAGGGTCTTGCCATCCACGGAGAAGAGGTGCTTTCGGAGAAAAGCAACCGGTATATCGCCGTTTTGTTTCACAAGAAGGATCAAAGGCGGGTGCGAGAGGCCATCGGGGAGCTGGGGGCCAAGTCATTTTCGTTTGAGGGATTGAAAGGAAGCTTTCAGGACAATATTGCCCTATGTAAGGAGCGAAAGGCCCGGTTGGGAGAAGAAATGAAAGCCCGGGAAGCGGCGCTTGAGGAGGTTGCCGCAAGAGCGGACCGAATCAAGATGGCTTCGGATGCACTTGAGGTTAGAATGCAGGCCCTGGGAAACCGTGACGGTTTTTTGGGAACGAACCGGGTGGACATCATCACCGGTTGGATTCCTGCATCCAGGCAGGAGGACGTGGACCGAAGGCTGTCTTCGTTGATGTGCTCCCGTGAATACCGTGATCCGGAAGGGGATGAAGACTATCCCGTACTAATGAAGAACAGCAAGATCGTAGAACCCTTCGGAACCATTACGGAGATGTATTCCCTTCCCAATCCGTACAGCGTGGATACCAACTGGGCGATCGGACTGTTCTTTTTCATATTCTTCGGCATGATGTTGTCCGATATGGGATATGGCCTCATCCTTCTCGTTGGCGGATTGTTGGGGGCAAAGCATTTGGATGTAGGGGAAGGCACCAAGAAGATGATGCGGATGCTGGGTCTATGTGGGATATCCACCATGATTTGGGGCCTGATCTACGGAAGTTTCTTTGGAAATGCGGCGGAGACCATATTAAAAACTTTTTTCGGTATCAAGTTCACCTTCCCAACTTTGGTGGATCCACTCAATCAACCTATGACGGTGTTGATCCTGGCCTGCAGCCTGGGGGTGGTCCATGTCTTTGTGGGCATGGGAATCAAAGCCTATATAATGATCAGGAAGGGAAATCTTTTGGGGGCCGTCTTCGACGTAGGCCTATGGTATGTTTTCCTCATCGGGCTTCCGCTGATCTTTTTGGCCCAGCCCATTTCCCTTGTGGGCAAAGTGATGGCCATCGTTGGCGGTGTAGGCCTGGTACTGACCCAGGGAAGGCATAAGCCGACGTTTGTGGGTAAGGCCACTTCGGGCATACTGAGTCTGTATGATTTGACGGGGTATTTTTCCGACGTGTTGTCCTACTCGAGGGTGCTTGCTCTAGGCCTTTCCACCAGTGTGGTGGGCAGTGTAGTGAATATCATGGCATCTATGCCGGGCTCGGGGATACTCAGTGTGCTTGCCTTCATACTCATCTTTATCGCAGGACACATGCTCAATATGGGGATCAACGCCCTTGGCGCATATGTCCACTCGGCAAGATTGCAATACGTGGAGTTCTTTGGGAAATACTATGAAGGCGGAGGGACTAAATTCGTTCCTTTCCAGATAAAAACAAAGTTCATTAGAATAACGGAGGAAAAGTGAAAATGGAATCATTTGCAACATTATTTACGACTGGAAACTTCTATGCGTATATGGGCGTGGCTTTCGCGGTGGTGCTCTCCGGAATGGGATCCGCCAAAGGGGTAGGGATCGTCGGCGAAGCCTCTTCGGGGCTTCTGAGTGAAGATCCGGATAAGTTCGGCCAATGTTTGGTTTTGCAGGCTCTTCCCGGCACTCAGGGGATATACGGATTTCTCATTGGCTTCATCATCATGCTCAATTCGGGAATGATGGCGGGGGATGTGAAGCTGTCTGTCGGAACAGGTGCGGCCATCCTGGTAGCTTCTCTTCCGGTG
Source organism: Anaerovoracaceae bacterium (assembly GCA_050946655.1). Taxonomy (GTDB): domain Bacteria; phylum Bacillota; class Clostridia; order Peptostreptococcales; family Anaerovoracaceae; genus JAXGRD01. Next base: position 32,978 of record JBMNVE010000007.1, on the reverse strand, counting down.
GCTTTCGTCGGACTCATTTCCGGTATTGCCCAGGGCAGAGTGGCAGCCTCCGGGGTAAAGATTATCGCCAAGAGGCCGGATCAGGTTTCAAAGCCGATGGTTTCGGCGGCCCTTGTGGAGACCTATGCCATCTTGGCCTTCCTGATTTCCATGCTGCTGATATTCAATATCAAGATGTAGCATAACGGATGGATGATAGGCGAAAAAATGGATAATAACATAGAAAAAATAATCGAAGCGATTTCTCAGGAAGCCCGGGATGAGGTGGATAGAATCTCGGAAAACTCCAGAAAGAACGTGGATGAAATAGAAAAACTCTATGAAAAAGAAGCTGCCATGGACCGAGATGAGATTATGGGGAAGGCAGAAAGAGAAGTCGGAGAAGTGAGACAGCGAAGCCGTTCTCAAATGGGCATGGAGACCAGGAACGTCAGACTGGATGCCAAGCGCAGGATCATGGAAAAGGTCTTTGCTCGGGCGGAAGAGAAACTGGCCGACTTACCTGACGACCAAAGAAAAGCCCTGTACGAAAGGCTGATCAAAAAATACAGCAGTACCGGCCAAGTGGTCATCCAAATGAACGAAAGGGACGGGAAGATGTTTCGGCAAAAGCTCAGTGTGCCGGGGATCATAATCAAATACGATGAAGAGGCGGGCTCTTTTTTGGGCGGCGTGATCATCAAAGAAGGCGATGTGGAAATCTCCTGCACCTTTGAGGCCCTGGTGAAAGAGGCCAAGCAGGCCAGAGAAACTGAGATCGCGCAGATGCTGTTTTCCTGAGCAGGAGGTGAAATCATGGGCTACAAAGACACGGATTACCTTCATGCTGCGGCTAGGGTGACTTACCTGGAAAATCGGCTGACCACCCGAGAAGATCTTGTAAAAGTGATCGGTGCTGCAGATATGGGGGAGGTATCCCGGATATTATCGGGAAAAGCCCTCTTTAAGGATCACGAAATCCAGAAATACGAGGAAGCCTTCGCAGCGGATCTGGCCGAGACCTATGAACTGGTAGAAGACATCACCGGTGAGATGGGGATCACGGAGGTGTTCCGCTACCCCATCGACGGGCATAATATGAAGGTCTATGTCAAGGCCAGAGTGGCCCCGGGAGATTTCTCGCCCCTCTATAAGCAGGGCGGGGTCGTCCCGGCGGTCATCCTGAGGAAAGAGATCGATGAAAAAAACTTCGGGATCGTCCCCAAGGCATTGGGAGAGGCTGCCCTTGAGGCCATTGATGCCTTGGCAAAAACCGGAGATTCACAAATCGTGGACATCATCATCGATAAGGCAGTCATCTATGCCATAGGAGAAAAAGCTATGGAAATCAATTCTCCTATTCTCTCCCGGTATGTGGAGGCGAAAATTGACCTGACCAACTTAAAGACGGCCCTCAGGTTGCTGCGGATGAAAAAAGATACATACGCTGCTGCGGCCATATTTGCCGCCGGCGGACAACTGAGCGTAGAAGGATTGCGGAAGGCCTACGGCATGGGCTTTGACGGGATAGCGGAGCTGGCGAAAAAAATGCCTCAGGCCGATCACATCGTTGAGGTCATCGGCAAGATCAAGGAAGGCGGGCCCATTGGCCTGTTGGAAGAAGGCGAAGATCGATATATGGGGGCGATATTTGAACAGACCAAGATCATCCCCTTTGGGATAGAACCGGTCATTGCCTACTTGTATAAAAAAGAACGAGAGATTCGCGCCTTGCGGCTGGTCATCGTGTCCAGGATGTTTGACTTGCCTGAGGAAGATACGTTAGAAAGGTTGAGGCTTATCTATGGAAACTAAGATTGCGGTGATCGGCGACCGAGGAAGCATCATGGGCTTTAAAGTGGTGGGCTTCGATGTGTTTGAAGCGGAGAAGGGCAGTTCCATTTCCGCCCTGGTGACCGATTTGGTTCGCAGTGAATACGGGATCATCTTTGTGACAGAGGAATTGATCCTAACCAACGAAGATGTGTTGGACAGGTATAAAGACCATATGCTCCCGGCCATTATTCCCATCCCCGGCAGGGGAGGAAGTTTGGGCATCGGCCTGGCAAGCATTCACAGGAATGTGAAACGGGCTGTGGGAACCGATATATTTAACAATGGATAAAAGTAGGTGAGAAGACATGGATAATGGACAGATAATCAAGATATCCGGCCCCCTTGTGGTAGCCAAAAACATGAGCAGTGCCAACATGTTCGACGTTGTCCGAGTGGGAGAACTGGGTTTGATCGGAGAGATCATCGAGATGAGAGGGGACAGGGCCTCCATCCAGGTATATGAGGAAACAGCAGGGCTCAAGACCGGAGACAAGGTGGTATCAACGGGAGAACCCCTTTCGGCTGAACTTGGCCCGGGCATCCTGGAAATGATTTTTGACGGGATACAGCGTCCTTTGGAGATCATTCGGCAAAAGACCGGGAGCAATATCGCAAGGGGGATAGAGGTCACCGCGTTGGATCATGAGAAGGAATGGACTTTTCAGCCTGTAGCTTGCCAAGGGGACAAGGTGGTCCCCGGAGATATCATCGGAACGGTGGATGAGACCAAGCTTATCGTCCATAAGATCATGGTGCCTGCAGGGGTTCAGGGGACCATAACGGAGATCAAAGAAGGCAGATACAACATTACACAGACCGTTGCCAAGGTGCAGAGGGAAGATGGATCCGTAGCGGAACTTTCCATGATGCAGAAGTGGCCGGTGAGAAGACAGAGACCCTTCAAGCACAAACTCTCTCCCAAGATGCCTATGATCACCGGGCAGCGGGTCATTGACACCCTGTTTCCCGTGGTGAGAGGAGGAGCTGCCGCCGTTCCGGGACCCTTCGGTTCAGGAAAGACGGTAGTGCAGCATCAGCTGGCCAAGTGGTCCGATGTGGACATTGTCGTCTATGTAGGCTGCGGCGAGCGAGGCAACGAGATGACGGAGGTACTGATGGAGTTCCCCGCCTTGAAGGATCCCAAGTCCGGGGAATCTCTGATGAACCGGACGGTGCTGGTGGCCAACACTTCCGACATGCCGGTAGCCGCAAGAGAAGCGTCCATCTATACGGGGATCACCATAGCCGAGTATTTCCGGGATATGGGGTACTCAGTGGCCATCATGGCTGACTCTACTTCCAGATGGGCAGAAGCCCTTCGTGAAATGTCAGGTCGTCTGGAAGAGATGCCGGGGGAAGAAGGCTATCCTGCCTATCTCACCTCCAGGCTGGCTCAATTCTATGAGCGGGCGGGGCAAGTGGTCTGTCTTGGAGGGAAGGAAAGAACCGGGACATTGACCGCCATCGGCGCTGTTTCTCCTGCCGGAGGCGATAACTCGGACCCTGTAGTTCAGTCAACCTTGCGGATCGTCAAGGTCTTTTGGGGCTTGGATTCTTCCCTGGCCTACAAGAGACACTTCCCTTCCATCAACTGGCTAAACTCATACTCCCTGTACAGCGAGACGGTGGGAGAATGGATGGACAAGAACATCGCAGAGGATTGGACCAGGAGCGTTACGGAAACCAACAAACTTCTCCAGGTGGAATCGGAACTGGAGGAGATCGTCAAGCTGGTGGGCTATGACTCTCTCTCCCCCTCTGATCGGCTGATCTTGGAAGCGGCCAGGTCCATCCGGGAGGACTATCTGCAACAAAATGCCTTTGACGACACGGATGCCTATACATCTTTGGAGAAGCAGTACAGGATATTGAAGATCATTCTCAATTTCTACAACGAATCCCTCCATGCCTTGGAAAACGGTGTTCAGATCTCTGATATCCTAAAGATGCCTGTTCGTGAGAAGATTGCCAGAGCCAAGTATATTCCCGAAGAGGAAATCGAAGACTACATGAACGATACCACCGGGGAACTGACCGGGACGCTGAATGATCTGATGAGAGAGGAGGAAATGGCATAATGCTAAAAGAATATAGAACCATTTCGGAAGTTGCCGGCCCTCTGATGCTGGTCAAAGATGTAGAAGAAGTCGCCTACGATGAATTGGGAGAGATAGAGCTGCAAAACGGACAGCGTCGTCGCTGTAAGGTGCTGGAAATCAATGGGAGCAATGTGCTGGTCCAGCTCTTTGAAAGTTCTGCCGGGATCAACCTGGAGAACAGTAAGGTCCGTTTCCTGGGGCGAGGGCTCGAGTTGACCGTCTCCGAGGATATGATGGGCCGCGTGTTTTCAGGGATGGGGGAAGCCATAGACGGCGGACCGGAGCTGATCCCGGAAAAAAAGCTGGATATCAACGGCTTGCCCATCAATCCGGCGGCAAGGGTCTACCCCAATGAGTTTATCCAAACGGGAGTGTCGGCTATCGACGGGCTCAATACCCTGGTGAGAGGGCAGAAACTCCCCATCTTCTCCGGATCGGGGTTGCCCCATGCCAAGCTGGCCGCACAGATTGCCCGCCAAGCAAAAGTTCTTTCGGGAGAGGAAGGCTTCGCCGTGGTTTTCTGCGCCATCGGGATCACCTTTGAAGAGTCGGACTACTTTGTTTCTGATTTTAAGGATACCGGCGCCATCGACCGTACCGTGATGTTCATCAATTTGGCCAACGACCCGGCCATCGAGCGGATCGCCACTCCGCGCATGGCCCTTACCGCTGCGGAATATCTGGCCTTTGAAAAGGACCTTCACGTTCTGGTCATCCTCACGGACATCACCAATTATGCGGAGGCGCTTCGTGAAGTTTCTTCGGCCAGAAAGGAAGTTCCGGGAAGAAGAGGCTACCCGGGCTATATGTATACGGACTTGGCCAGCTTGTATGAGCGTGCAGGCCGGAGGGAAGACAGTGAGGGATCCATCACCTTGATCCCCATTCTTACCATGCCCGAAGACGATAAGACCCACCCCATCCCGGACTTGACCGGCTATATAACCGAGGGGCAGATCATCTTGTCTCGGGAACTGTACCGGAAAAACCTCATGCCGCCCATCGACATTCTCCCATCCCTGTCCAGATTGAAGAACAAGGGGATAGGCACGGGAAAGACCCGCGAAGATCATTCGGGGACTATGGATCAAATATTTGCCGCCTATGCCAGGGGTAAGGATGCCAAGGAATTGATGACCATCCTGGGAGAAGCGGCCCTTTCGGAAACGGACCTGCTATATGCAAAGTTCGCCGATGAATTTGAACAAAGATATATATCCCAGGGATTCAATACAAACCGGGAAGTGGAAGACACCCTTGACTTGGGCTGGGAACTTTTGCAGATCCTGCCCACCAGCCAGCTGAAGAGGATCAAGCCGGAAATGATCGAGAAATACGGCTCTGGGATGAGGAAGGAATAAGGAGGCGGGGATATGGCCCTTTTACATGTAAATCCCACTCGCATGGAGCTTTCCAAACTGAAAAAACGCCTCACCACATCCATGAGGGGGCATAAGCTCCTAAAGGATAAGCGAGATGACCTGATGAAGAAATTCCTGGAGCTGATCCGTGAGAACATGGAGCTGAGGACGAAGCTGGAGTCCAGGATGGCTAAGGTGTATTCCGGATTTGTGGTGGCGGCGGCTTCAATGGACGGAGCATATATGGAGGAAGCCCTCATGCTCCCGCAGAAGCAGGTGAAAGCAACGGTAAAGAAGAGGAATATGATGAGCATCAGCGTCCCCGACTTTCAGTTCAAGGAAAGCGACCAAAAGGGGAAGGATATCTATCCCTACGGCCTAGCCTTTACTTCGGGAGAATTGGATGCATCGGTGGATACCTTGCAGGAAGTTCTTCCCCTCATGCTCCAGTTGGCTCAAGCGGAAAAGACGGCCCAGCTGTTGGCGGAGGAAATCGAAAAGACCAGAAGGCGGGTCAACGCCTTGGAGTACGTACAGATACCTACATTGCAAGAAACCATAAAAAGCATTACAATGAAATTAGATGAAAACGAAAGAGGAAACCTGGCCAGGCTGATGAAGGTCAAGGATATGATGATTGCCCAACAGATGGCTGCCGAAAAGGAAAGAGATGAAGCTTAATTACTCCATCGACGGAAGGAATTTCGATATGGCCGGTGAAGCATCCGGCGATGTAAAGCGGATGCTGGTCCAGATCGGTGTTTCCCCCAAAATCGTCAAGCGGATCGCCATCGCCATGTACGAGGCCGAGATCAATGCCTTTATTCACGGCGGCGGCGGAGAGGCGCAAGTGGATATCGACGATGAAAAGGTGGAAATCATCGTGAGAGACGAAGGCTCGGGGATCCCGGACCTGGACCTTGCCATGCAGGAAGGATGGAGCACCGCCGACGAAGAGGTGATCAGATTAGGTTTCGGTGCGGGGATGGGTCTTCCCAATATAAAAAAGAACACCGATATCTTGGAGATAGAGACAGCCCGGGGAAAGGGGACCACGGTGAAGATGATCGTGTTTCTAGAACCGGGAGAAGGGAAGTAACATGGTAGTAAAGGAACTGGCCCATGCTTTGGGGATGGTCAATCTGACCGGTAAGGGGGAGGATAGGGAGATAAAAGGGGTGTACGCCTGCGACCTGCTGAGCCGTGTCATGAGCGGATGCAAAGAGAACGATGCCTGGATCACCGTGCAGACTCACTTGAACGTCATAGCGGTGGCCACCCTCAATGAGCCGGCCTGTATCATCATTCCCGAAGGTATACCGGTGGGGGAGGAGACCATCCAAAAGGCTGCGGAAAACAACATCCCCTTGCTGTCCAGTGAGATGAATACATACGATATCTGCTGGCAGACCCACCGGCTGCTCACATGAAATACACCTACGATCTCCACATCCATTCCGCCCTTTCTCCCTGCGGAGAGGAGGAGATGACGCCCAATAACATTGTGAACATGGCAGTGGTCAACGGGCTGGATATTATCGCGGTGACGGATCACAACAGCGGTGGGAACCTGGAGGCCATCAGCCGGTGCGCGGAGGGCAGGCCTCTGATCTTTATTCCGGGGATCGAGGTGGAAACCGTAGAAGAAGTACATGTACTCTGTCTCTTTGGGACAGTAAAGGATGCTCTGGACATGGAAAAAGTCCTGGATGCCAACCGGACTTATGTGAAAAACCATCCGGAAATCTTTGGAAGACAGCTTCTCCTTGACCATATGGACAGGATAGTGGGGCAGGTGGAGGAACTGTTGATTTTCTCCACGGGGCTCACCGTGGGAGAGGTCTTTCGTTTGGTGGACAAGCGAGAGGGTTGCGCTATTTTTGCCCATGTGGACCGGGAAGCCAACAGTGTTTTTCCTTTGCTGGGCGACCTGCCAAAGGATCTTCCCGCCGGGGTGATAGAAATCACCGACACAAAGAGGGGAAGAGAGTTTCTGGCACATCACCGGGAGCTGGAAAAAAAGATGCTCTTACGTTCTTCCGACAGCCATCGCCTGGAAATCATGAACCGGGGTGAAGCCACCTTGGAGATCCCCATTGACCGGCGGGAAATGACTCCCCGGAGATTTGTCAATTGGCTGAGGAAAAAGCAGGAGGAATGAAACTATGCAGGACATATCCATGCATATAATGGATTTGATGCAAAATTCCATTCATGCAGGCTGTAGCCGGCTTACCTTGACGGTGGGCCTCACCTCAGGGGATGAGTATCTGGAGATCAAGCTTGAAGATGACGGCAACGGGATGAGCCGAGAAGTCCAAGAAAAAGCTGTGGACCCCTTCTATACATCCAGAGACACCAGGGACGTAGGCCTGGGGATATCCTTGTTCAAAGGAGCGGTAGAAATTGCGGAAGGCAAGTTGTTTCTCTTCTCAGAGGAGGGAAAGGGAACGGGGATCAGGGGACTGATGAAAAACAGGTCTATCGACCGTCAGCCCCTGGGGAATGTGGGGAATCTCGTTTTTCTTCATATGCTCTCCCACCCTGACATCCCGGTCAAGTTGCACATCTACAGAGGCCCTGCCAGCTTTACCTTTGATAGTGACAAGTGGATAGAAAGCCGGGAAGAAGCAGGTGCAACGGCTACGGACGCAGCCTTCATGGCGGAAGCGATGGTGGAAGAAGAGATCAAGAAGATTTTTCAGGGAGGCTTACCGGAGATGGGAGGCGGCAGCGATGCGGTTAAGTGAAGTGATTAGGCTGATCGACGGAAAACTGTTCTGTGAAGATGAGGCGGAAGGGAAGATCATCATGAGCAGGGAGTATTCCCATGCCATCGCCTCCGATTTGATGAGCAATGTCATGCTGGACACTCGTGATGACAGCATTCTCATTACCAGCCTGGTCAACTCTCAGGTGATCCGAGCATCGGAGATGATGAATATCACCTGCATTATCATTACCTGTGGCAAGACAGTGACCGAAACCATGGTGGAACTTTCCGCCAACCGGAACATCGCACTGGTAGAGACTCAGGACACCACCTTTACGGTATGTGGGAAGCTGCATAACTGCGGCGTGACAGAGGGTCCTCTTCACCTGGATCATGGCCATGTTACATCCATCCGTCTGGATAGAGATCTTTGTATCGGCTGCATCCATTGTGCGCGGCACTGTAGCACCGAAGCCATTCGGGTGAGGGATTGGAAGGCGCAGATCAATCCGGAGCGCTGTGTAGAATGTGGAATGTGTGTCAAGGTATGTCCCAGACATGCCATCGCCCCCATTGTAGACACCTTGGATGCCCTAAAGGAGTACGACTACAAGGTGGCCATTCCTTCATCGGCTTTCTACAGCCAGTTCAAAAATGTCAAATCCAGAAACCATTTGCTCACTTCCCTAAAAAAGATCGGCTTCGACGATGTATATGAAGAGGCCATCGGTGCTGAAATGATCAGCTACGCCACCAAGAAAAAGATACGGTCGGGAAAGGCGAAATTCCCCTTGATTTCTTCCTCATGTCCGGCCATCCTCAACCTGATCGAAATCAAGTTCCCCAATTTGATCGATCACGTTTTGGAATATAGAACGGCAGTAGAGGTCACCGCGGAGATTGCCAGAGAAGAGACGGAGAAAAAATACCCGGGCAAGCGGGTGGGGATATTCTTTATCGCCCCTTGTACGGCGGAGATGTCCTACGTAAAGGAAAGCGATGAGGTAGTGGAAACGGAAATAGATGAAATGGTAGCCATATCCGAACTGTATCGGCCCGTCAGTGAAGCCCTTAAAATCTTAGATGACGAGGATGTGGAAGACTTGGAGCGGAGCGGAGTCATGGGCCTTCGCTGGGCCAGCCCGGGGGGAGAGAGCCTTGCCTTGACCACGGATAAGTTCATAGCGGTGGACGGGATCCAGGAGGCCATCGACATCTTTGAACAGCTGGACAATGAGAAACTGGAAGATGTAGAATTCATAGAGGCTGAGGCCTGCGCGGGAGCCTGCAGCTGCGGGGCACTGACCCTGGAGAACAACTACATCTCAAAGGTGAACCTGAAGAAATTGGTGGATGAGGCCAAGGAAAAATATGGGTACGCCTTCCTGAACACTCCCGGTGATGAAAGGAAGCTGCAGAGGAACAGACCCTTGCGTCATCGACCGGTATATCAGCTGGATAAAGACTTGAACATTTCTCTGAAAAAAATGGAGGAGATCGGGAGAGTGCTGAAAACCCTTCCCGGGGTGGATTGCGGCGTATGTGGATCACCTACATGTAAGGCGTTTGCCGAAGATGTTGTTCGCGGGTTGATTACGGAGAAGGCCTGCGTATTGTTGAAGCGTAGGAGGGAGCGATAAAGATGAAAACAATGACGGAGTTGGAAAACATAAGGGCCGGTGCCGATGAGAAGAATGTAGACGGAAAGACCACCATATCGGTGGGCATGGCCACCTGCGGGATCGCGGCAGGATCCAGAACCGTGATGAATGCCTTTGCCAATGAAGTCCGCACCAGAGGAATTAGGAACGTGGAAGTAAAGATGATGGGCTGCATCGGCATGTGCAAGCTGGAGCCTATCGTAGAGGTGGTGGAACCCGACGGGACCAAGACCACCTATATCGAAATGACCGAAGGCAAGGCCATCAGAGTGATCAATGAGCATATTTTGGGAAAGAAAGTTGTTTCCGAATATACGGTTTGAGGCAAAACCATAAGAATAGCCGCCGGCTTTCCTGCCTGCGGCTATATATTGCATCTCATGAATGTTATTTCTATATCCTTTGCTCACTCGTCATCGGGAGGTTCTTCCTCTTTGAATTGGGAGAACAATTTGCTTAGATCGTACTTCCCTTGCTTGATATCCTCATTCCTGAACTCCACCGATGCTTCCGGAGCCTTCTTCATTACAGCTCTTGCATCCTTGCGCACTTTACCCAAGGCGGTACCGGCGCAGGTGATCAGCAATGAGTAGGATTCGATGTTATCTCTGTGGGTGGCCATATAACTTCGGATAGGGGTGGCTAAACCACCTGCCCAAGTGGGCGTAACGAAAAATATTCTGTCGTAATCTTGAGGTTTATGGGCATCGTTTTTGATTTCCTTTTTGGTTCTGCGAATGGCTTCCCATGCGGCCACAGCCGACGGCACTTTACCCTTGGCGCTAGCATAGTCGATCTTATCCATATCGCATGCCAATTTCTCCCGAAGGATTTTGGCAATGATTTCCGTTGTGCCTGTCCGCGAATAACATACGATCAAGTTCTTCTTTTTCTTCATGCACTTCCTCCTTTCTTTACTCAATCTAGATATTATAACATACGCTAGGTGAAGACGTCATATATTTTTTAGAAGGGGTGTGCAGAAAGCCGGGGATGAATAGACGGAATGCCGCAGAACAAAAATCAAAGGGCTGACCCAAAAGAGGCAGCCCAACCGGATAAAGATAGCCACTGACTATCCTTTCAACTTTTATTCCTCCATTGCCTTTTTGGCGGCATCCTTATCTATGGAAACGCTGTTTACGATTTTAGTATAGTCCTCATCAGCAGATGGTGAATAACTTCCGCTTCCACAAATAATACGCAAGGTCAAGGTGACACCATCGCTGTTAGGCTCTCCTACAACAAAGAAGTGCTTTTTTATTTTCCCATTTTCTTCGTAGGAAGCCATCTTGCCCTTCATCCCTGCAATGGTCACTTCCTCCATCTTCTTATTCTCCGCATAAGTGTAGCTATGGAATGCCTGAACCTCACTATCTACCCAATTGGATGCGGGAGAATAACTTATAGTCCCCAGCAAAAAGGTCGGCCTAAAGCCGTTGCTGTAGTACTCGCTCTCTGTATTCAGGGAAAGTTCGATCCCGGCTATCTTGTCTTCCGGCACCTCATAGTCCTTGTTCTCAGAGAAATCTCCCGCAAGATCCAGACTGATAATCCCTTTTTCATCAGTAACATCCGCCTTGCTACCACCACCATCGCCACCGCCACCGCTACAGGCAGCCATGGAAAACATCAATACTCCGGCCAACAACAATAAACACAACTTTTTCATTCTCATACCTCCCATATTTATTTTACAATAAGGATAATGGATATCTTGTTACCATCAGAATAGAGCATTTAGCAAAATAAAGCAAGGCAAATCAGTAACTTTGCCCATCATGTATACATGCGTTTATATCTACACAAAACCCCGGACTTCTGTTATACTGTCTCTCAGGAAATGGTGGAAAAGTGAGGTAGCCAATTATGAATTACAATTTTGTACATGTATCCAGTTTTGTAGATGATAACGTGGTCATAGGTAAAGGGACGGAAATTCTGAATTTTTGTCACATGCAGGAGGGCTGCCGTGTGGGAGACAACTGCTCTTTTGATCACTATGTAGTCATTGGAAAGAATGTTCAGGTAGGCAATGAATGTACCATCCAAAGCGGCGTATCCGTCCCCGAAGGGGTAACGCTGGAAGAAGGGGTATACCTAGGATCCTCCATGGTATTTACCAACGATAGGATCCCCCGTGGAAGGACGACCAAAGGCCATCAGGTCTACAAGGATACGGTAGTTGGTGAGGGGGCTACTGTGGGTGCCAATGCCACCATCGTTTGCGGCAATGATATCGGAAAATTTGCCATGATCGCGGCCGGTGCAGTTGTGCTGCAGCCGGTAAAGAACTATGCTCTCATGGCCGGAGTACCGGCGAAAAAAATCGGCTGGGTCTGTGAGTGTGGAGAAATTCTCCACTACGGCCTGGACTGTGCTAAGTGCGGGGAAAAGTACAGAGAAGTCAACGGGGATCTGGAGAGGGTCTGATTCCGGGAGAACCGAGTCAGAGATTGACCGAGGTTAGGAAAGATAATAGAATTGCTTCATGAAAGAGAATAAGTCGAAAGCTATTATCAGGATTTTCAGTTTTTTAGTAGCAGTCGCTTTAGCGAGTGCTACTGTTATTGTTCTTTCGGAAAAGAGTTATCTGTTTTTTGAGGCGGAGAACCACAAAGGATATTTGTACTCTTCCAACACGGACGAAAGGAACAATTCAAAGGGTGGGATGGAAGCCATCATGACGGATAATAGTATTTTGGTGCTTGGCTCTTCGGAACTAAGTGCAAGTGATGGTATCGGCTATCCACAAAGTCTTTTTAAGTACGGGAAAACAAATTTTAATGTGGTTTTGTCCGGCCGAGGATATGTGCAGAGTTTGATGCAGGGGATAAAGATAGGTGCCTATGATCCGATTGTGAGTAACCGAAAAGTGGTGCTTATCATTTCGCCTCAGTGGTTCACACCAAGCCAAGCATCGGGGGAGAGTTTTGATTCAGTCTTTTCCAAGCCCCTATTTCAAAGGTTCCTTTACAACAGAAATATCTCCAAGGCCACGAAGGAAAAGATTTCAAAAAGAGCGATGGAGCTTAGCAGTGAAGAGGGGGGAAACAAGTCCTATATTGAGAATGCTTTAATCAATGCAGAAGGCGGATCTCCCGTAAAAAGGGCAAACCAGATCCTTGCTAACAAATTGTTGGACATCAGGAGCGATTATGATCTCTACGTTCAGTTATCTTCCAAGAAAGGGAAGGATGAGCCGAAGTTCCAAAAGATAGATGCAAAAGATATCGACTATGGGGAACTGCTGGACCGAGCGCAGAAACAAGGTGAAAAAGAATGTACAAATAATGATTTCGGGATCTACGATAGCTATTACAATGAATATATCGCAGCGGATATGAAGAAGCATAAGGATTCATCAGCGGGAGAAGATTTTGATCATACGAGAGAATATGATGACTTACGACTATTTTTACAGGTTTGCAAAGAAAGTGACTTGAAAGTTCTTTTGGTGAGCATGCCTGTAAATGGCAGGTGGTACGATTATGTCGGATTTTCCAAAGAAGCAAGGGCATCCTACTATCGGAAGATCAGAGAGATCGCCGATGAGTACAATGTTTCTTTGGCGGACTTTTCTGATAGAGAATATGAACTGTACTTTCTGAAGGACACGATGCACTGCGGATGGAAAGGATGGGTGTATATAGATGAGGCGATTTATCAATTTTATCTTCAGAAATAGAGGAGAAAATCTGTTGTTTTTTCTAAAGTGGGTCCTGATTTTCTATTTGTCTTTTTTGGCTATGATCTTGATGTATATCTTTGCCATGAAGTTGGAAACCCCTGAATTTATATACAATCAATTCTAAAATCTTGATAATATTGCAGACTATAGGTTTGGGAGGAATAGAAAGTTTGATGGAAGAGAAGTGGTGGTCATCACATAATGGGATTATTTGATAACAGTGAATTTTTCATATATGTAGGGATTCTGGCTGTTCCGGCCATTGTTTTAGGGTTGCTCCAGCGATCGATAAAATATTATGGCATGGTGGTCACCCTTATCGTATTGTGGATGTCCTTCGGGGCAAACACCGGAGGGGCCCTCTACCTTTTAATGTATATTGCCTTCGAGAGCGTTTTGATCAAATCGTATTTGATGATCAATGCCAAGTATAAGCGGAGAGCAAGCTTGTACTGGGTTTTTTTGATCCTAGCCATTTCTCCGCTGGCCATATACAAAGTGAGCGGGTTGTTTGGATATAGCATCTTCGGTTTTTTGGGGATCTCATACATGACCTTTAAGGCCGTTCAGATCGTTATAGAGATTTACGATGATGTGATCAGTGAGGTGGCGACGATGAACTTCATCTATCTCTGCCTGTTTTTTCCGACGATTTCTTCGGGGCCCATTGATCGCAGCCGACGATTTGAAGGAGACTTAAATCGTATAAAAACCAGGGAAGAGTATATTGTATCTCTATCTGCCGGGCTGACGAAAATTGTGCAAGGCGCAGTGTATAAGTTTGTGATTGCCGCAATCCTGTACCAACTGATGAATACCTATGGAATGGAAAGCACAGTGGGATCGGCTGTCGTATATATGTATATTTACGGCTTTTATCTGTTCTTTGACTTTGCGGGGTACTCTTTGATGGCCGTGGGAGTCAGCTATCTCTTTGGAATAGAAATCCCCGATAATTTCAATAAGCCCTTTATCAGCAAGGATATCAAAGAGTTTTGGAACAGGTGGCATATCACCCTCTCCTATTGGTTCAGGGATTTTATTTTTTCCAGGCTGATGGTCAGATTCATCAAAAAGAATTACTTCAAGACAAAGCTGTCTCGTGCGTCGGCTGCCTTTATCATCAATATGACGATTATGGGAGTATGGCATGGCTTGACCAGTTATTATATATGCTACGGTATGTATCACGGTGTCTTGCTGGCGTTGACAGAAATCTATCAAAAAAAGTCAGGCTTTCATAAGGCGCACAAAAAGAAGCGATGGTATGCCCTGCTCACTTGGCTGGTGACATTCAATCTGATCATGCTGGGATTTTTTATCTTTTCCGGTCGATTGACGGAGCTACTGTTGGGCATAAGCAAATAATGGTTAGGGTAAACAAAGTAAGACGTCTTGATCTAAATGTTGCGTATGTTAAAGACCGGGACGCCTATGAATATTCGCATCATAACGAACTATAAAATAATAAACTTTCCAAAACGGGGCAAAAACCCGTTTTTTTATGTTACCATGAGGGCAAGATCAATGAACCGATAACATCCCCGTAACGATGAGAAAGGGTAGACAATGGTAAGAAGAATATTTGTCGAAAAAAAGAAAGGGTTTGCCGTTGAGGCGGAAGGCCTTTTTTCGGACGTGAAGAATAATCTCCACTTGGAAGGGCTTAGATCACTGAGGGTCATCAACCGCTATGATATGGACGGGATAGATGACGAGACCTATATCATGGCGAAACATACTGTGTTTGCAGAGCCGGCTGTTGACAGGGCTACAGACGAAGTCCCGGACCTTCCCGAATCTGCGATTTTTTTTGCAGTGGAGTATCTGCCCGGGCAATACGATCAGCGAGCGGATTCCGCCCGTCAGTGCATCGGGCTGATGAAGCCGGGCACGGAGGCAAGAGTGAGGTTCGCAAGGGTCATTGTGCTGGAGGGAGATTTGTCCCCAAAGGACGTGGAGTCCGTGAAGGAATATATCATCAATCCTGTGGATTCCAGAGAGGCTCAGTGGGAAAAGCCCGAGACCCTGGAAATGGAGATGGCGGTGCCGGAGGATGTGGCGATCGTCCACGGCTTCTGTGAAAAGAGCGGTGAGGAACTGGAAGAATACAGGCAGGAGATGGGCTTTGCCATGAGCCGGGAGGATCTCCTCCATATTCATGCCTACTATTCCCAAGAAGAGAAGAGAGATCCTACCATCACCGAGTTGATGGTCATTGATACCTACTGGTCGGATCACTGCAGGCATACGACCTTCCATACGGAACTGACGGATATCTATTTCGAAGACGGCCCCTACGGAGAGATGGTCAAGGAAGCCTTCACCGAATACATGGAGATGCGCAAGTCCGTGTACGGAGACAGGAAGAAGAGCCTCTGCCTCATGGACATGGCCAGCATCGGGACCAAATATCTGAAAAAGGCAGGCAAGGTTGAGGATCTGGACGAGTCGGAGGAGATCAACGCCTGCTCCATTAAAGTGAAGGCGAAGATCGACGGCAAGGAAGAAGACTGGCTGGTGATGTTCAAAAACGAGACCCACAATCATCCGACGGAAATCGAGCCTTTTGGCGGCGCCGCCACCTGCCTGGGGGGCGCCATCAGAGACCCTCTATCGGGCCGGGTCTATGTGTACCAGGCTATGCGGGTGACAGGAGCAGCGGACCCAAGGACTCCTGTTGAGGAAACCTTACCGGGTAAGCTGCCTCAGATCAAGATCGTTCGTGAAGCGGCAGAGGGATATAGTTCCTACGGAAACCAGATCGGGTTGGCCACCGGACAGGTGACAGAAATCTACCATGAAGATTATGTAGCCAAGCGGATGGAAGTGGGCGCTGTCATCGGTGCGGCACCTGCCGATCACGTGATTCGGCAGCGACCTGCCCCGGGAGATATCGTGATCCTGGTAGGGGGCCGAACGGGAAGAGACGGTTGCGGCGGAGCCACCGGATCTTCCAAGGAACACACCGAGGATTCCATTTCTCAGTGCGGGGCAGAGGTGCAGAAGGGCAATCCGCCGGTGGAGAGAAACCTGCAGAGGCTGTTTCGAAGAAAAGAAGTGGCCACTTTGATCAAAAGATGCAACGATTTTGGAGCCGGCGGAGTTTCTGTTGCCATCGGTGAACTAGCTGATGGCCTGGATATAGATCTGGACGCTGTCCCCAAGAAATATGACGGGCTGGACGGAACGGAGCTGGCCATATCCGAATCTCAAGAGAGAATGGCGGTGGTCATCGCCAGAGAAGAGGAAGAAAAGTTCATCACCTTTGCCGAAGAAGAAAACCTGGAAGCCACCAAGGTGGCGGAAGTGACCGACACCAATCGGGTCAAAATGGTCTGGAGGGGAAAGGAGATCCTCAATCTGTCCAGAGCATTCTTGGATACCAACGGAGCCAGGCAGTATGCCACAGTGAAGGTAAAGGCCCAGGGAGACCCGTCTAAACTGCCTTTGCCCAAAGAGGCAGAAGAGTTTTTAGGAGATTTGAACTGCTGCAGTCAAAAGGGATTGATCGACCGATTCGATTCCACCATTGGCGCGGCGACGGTTTTAGCGCCCCTAGGTGGAAAGTATCAACTGTCCCCTGCCATGGGGATGGCGGCCAAGCTTCCGGTGATCGGCGGCGAGACACAGACGGCTACCCTTATGACCTTCGGATTTGATCCCAAGGTGGCAAAAGCAAGCCCCTTCCACGGGGCGGTGATCGCGGTCATCGACTCGGTGACCAAGATGGTGGCCATGGGTGCGGATAGACGAAAGATACGACTTACCTTCCAGGAGTATTTTGAAAAATTAGCGGGAGATGAAGCCTGGGGCAAGCCCATGGCTGCCCTCCTCGGGGCCCTTAAAGTCCAGAAAGAATTGGAGATCCCATCTATCGGCGGCAAGGATTCCATGTCCGGCACCTTTATGGATATCAATGTTCCCCCCGCCTTGATTTCCTTTGCCGTAAATACGGTGGATGCGGAAGAGATCATCTCCACGGAATTGAAAAAGACAGGCAGTCATCTGGTCCTGATCAAAACCCCATGGGACGAGAGGGCGATGATCGACTTTTCCACATACAGAAATAACATGGATAAAGTCAGGCAGCTGGCGGAAGAAGGGAAGATCCTTTCCGCTTGTGCCTTGGGAAGGGGCGGTGTATTTATGGCTGCCGTGAAGATGGCAGTGGGCAACAAGATCGGCTGCACCTTCCATGACGTTACCGATGAAGAGTGGAAGGGATATGCTTACGGAGATCTGCTGCTGGAAATCCCAAAGAAAGAAGATGCGGCAGCTATTCTGGGGGATATTTCCTACAAAATCGTAGGGCAGACTACGGAACAGGCAAGCATAAAGCGGCATTGGGCGGGAGAAGAAAAAAAGATCAGCCTCAATGAGATCATTCGCCGTTGGGAGGCGCCTTTAGAAGAGGTCTTCCCCACCAGGGTCAAAGAGGAAGGGGCCGAGGAAAGCGCTGAAGTGGCAGAGTCCAAAGAGCCGGTCCTCTCGGGTCCGGCAGTCAAGGTGGCAAAACCGAGAATACTGATCCCCACCTTCCCGGGGACCAACTGTGAGACGGATTCAGCCATGGCCTTTCAAAAGGCGGGCGGGGAACCGGAAATCTTCCTCATCAGGAACCTGTCGCCGGAGGCTTTGGAGGACTCCATCGCTCAGATGGCGGAAAAGATCAGACAGAGCCAGATCGTCATGCTTCCCGGCGGGTTTTCCGGGGGAGATGAGCCGGACGGATCGGCCAAGTTCATTACGGCCATATTCAGAAATCCCCGGATCAGTGAGGAAATAGCCCACTTGCTGGAGAACAGAGACGGCTTGATGCTGGGCATATGCAATGGCTTTCAGGCATTGATCAAGCTGGGCCTGGTGCCTTACGGAAAAATCCTGCCGGCAACAGAGGAAAGCCCCACCTTGACCTATAACCGGATCGGCAGACATCAATCCACCATGATCAAGACCAGGGTGTCCAGCAGGATGAGTCCGTGGCTTTGGGAGACTCAAGTGGGCGATGTATACACCATGCCCATTTCCCACGGTGAAGGGAAGTTCATCTGCAAGGAGGATCTTCTCAATGAGCTGAGCCAAAAGGGACAGATCGCTACCCAGTATGTGGACTTTGACGGCAAGCCGTCCATGGACATTCGCCACAACCCCAATCATTCGGTGATGGCGGTGGAAGGGATCACCAGCCCCGATGGGAGGGTCTTCGGCAAAATGGGTCATGCCGAACGCCTGGGAGAGAACGTACACAAAAACATCGGCGGGGCGAAGGATATGAAGATATTCGCATCCGGCGTAGCATATTTTAAATAGGAGGAGAGCAATGAAAGTAGCAATCGTAATGGGGAGCAAGTCTGACTACCCTGTAGTGGAAAAAGCGGAGGAGGTCTTGAAGGGCTTTGATGTTCCCTTTGAAACCCGGGTGATCTCCGCCCATAGAACTCCAAAGGCGGCGGAAGCCTTCGCAGTGGATGCAGAGGAAAAGGGCTTTGAGGTGATTATTGCGGCGGCCGGAAAAGCGGCCCATTTGGCAGGTGTGCTGGCGGGGAACTCGCCTCTTCCCGTCATCGGTATACCCATGAAGACCAGCGATCTTGGAGGAATGGACTCCCTCCTCTCCGTGGTACAGATGCCAAAGGGCGTGCCCGTGGCTACCGTTGCTATTGGCGGGGCGGAGAATGCGGCTCTTTTGGCCATTCAGATGATGAGCATCAAATATCCCCGATTGCGGGAAGGATTCAAGGAATATAAAAGGAAGATGGAAGAAGAGATCATGGCCATCGACAAGGAATTTACAGGGAGGAAATGAAATGAAAAAACTGGAACAACTATACGAAGGGAAAGCCAAGAAGGTCTTTAAGACCGATGACCCAAAGTTGCTGATCGTGGACTACAAGGATGATGCTACCGCATTCAACGGAGAGAAAACGGGGCAGATCGCAGGTAAGGGGGTCATCAACAACACCATGAGCAATATCATCTTTCAGATGCTGGCAGAAAAGGGGATCCCCACCCACTTTGTTGAGCAGCTGTCAGAGAGAGAGACGGTGGTAAAAGCGGTGAAGATCCTTCCCCTGGAGGTCATCGTGCGAAACGTATCCGCGGGATCCTTTGCCAAGAGATACGGAGTAGAAGAGGGGATACCCTTTGAAAAGCCTACATTTGAGGTCTCCTACAAGAACGACGACCTGGGGGATCCGCTCATGTGTGAGGACCATGCCATCGCCTTGGGGCTGGCCACAGAGGACCAGATGGCCCTCCTACGGAAATACGCCTTCATGGTCAACGATGCTCTGAAAGCGTTCTTTTTGGACAAGGGACTCAAGCTGATCGACTTCAAGATCGAGTTCGGCATGGCCGACGGACAAATCATCCTGGCCGATGAGATCAGCCCGGATACTTGCCGGCTTTGGGACGTAAAGACCAATGAAAAAATGGACAAGGACAGGTTCCGAAGGGATCTTGGGAATCTGGAAGAGACTTACCGGGAAGTCCTGGAAAGAATACAGAAATAGGAGGCATCATGGGAACGTTAACCTACAAGGATGCGGGCGTGGATACCAAAGAAGGGGAACGCGCCGTCAAGCTGATGAAGGATCATGTGAAAAAGACCTTCAACAGCAATGTGCTCACCGGCTTGGGCGGCTTTGGAGGCCTCTTTCGCCTTCCTATCGAAGGGATGAAGGAACCGGTTTTGGTCAGCGGAACAGACGGAGTAGGCACTAAGCTGAAGATCGCTTTTATGATGGACAAGCATGACACGGTAGGCATCGACTGTGTGGCCATGTGCGTAAACGATATTCTCTGCCAAGGAGCAAAGCCTCTCTTCTTTTTGGATTACATTGCCACAGGGAAGGTGGGCGCGGAAAAGGTTGCCGACATTGTTTCCGGTATTGCTGAAGGCTGTCTTCAGGGACAGAGCGCCCTCATCGGCGGAGAAACGGCGGAGATGCCCGGGTTTTACAGCGATGGGGAGTACGATATGGCCGGCTTTAGCGTGGGCATCGTAGATAAGGACAAGATCATCACCGGGGACGAGATCCAAGCCGGCGATGTGATCATCGGCCTTCCTTCAAGCGGCATCCACAGCAACGGATACTCCCTTGTGAGAAAGGTGTTTTTCGACAAGATGGGGTACAAGACGGAAGACTATTTGGAAGGATTGGGGGAAACCCTGGGAGACGCCCTGTTGCGCCCCACCAGGATATATGCGGAGGCATGCAATGCCGTTATCCCTCACTTTCCCATCAAGGGAATTGTTCATATAACGGGAGGCGGGTTCTTTGAGAACGTGCCCAGAGTTCTTCCCGCCGGCGTGGGGACGGAGTTTCAACTGGGAAGTTGGAAGATCCCGCCGATTTTCAAGGAGATACAAAGGTGTGGGGAGATCGACACCATGGAGATGTTCGCTACCTTCAACATGGGCATCGGGATGATGATGTTCGTGCCGGAAGAGGTAGCGGCGGGTGTGGTCAGCGCTTTGAAGGCCGCCGGGGAACATGCCGGCATCATAGGGAAGGTGACTTCCGGTGATGGAGAAAGGGTGAAGATCAATGGAGAAACTTAGAGTCAGTGTGTTGGTTTCCGGAAACGGGTCAAACTTGCAGGCTATACTGGATGCCATCGAGGACGGCAGCCTGGAAAATGTAAAAATCGTTCAGGTCATCTCTTCTAAAGCCGATGCTTATGCGTTGAAGCGTGCCGAAGGGGCGGAGATCCCCGCCGTTGCGGTGACCAAGCATGAATACAATGATATCCGGGATCGGATGGATGCCATCAAGATGTACCTGGACGGAGAGAGGACGGATCTAGTGGTCCTTGCCGGCTACCTGTCCATTATTCCGCCCAAGGTGATCTCTGCCTATGAAGGGAGGATCATCAACGTCCATCCGGCCCTTCTTCCTCTTCACGGAGGGAAGGAATGCTATGGATTAAAGGTCCACCGTCAGGTTATCGCTGATGGGGAAAAAGAATCCGGTGCTACGGTGCACTATGTGGACGAAGGGATCGATACGGGGGAGATCATCCTCCAGAAAAAAGTTCCGGTGCTCCCGGGTGATACGCCGGAGATCCTGCAGAAACGAGTCCTGGAAGCGGAGCACGAGATTCTTCCCAAGGCAATCGGCATCATCGAGAAAGGAAGGTGCTAGAATGGGTGGTATCTTTGGGGTGGTCTCCAATACGGACTGTGTTCTGGACATTTTTTTCGGAACGGACTATCATTCCCACTTGGGGACGAAAAAGGGAGGCATGTGCATCCTTCAGGAGGACGGGTTCAACCGATCCATCCACAACATCGAGAACTCCGCCTTCCGGAGCAAGTTTGAAGACGAGCTGGAATCCATGAAGGGGAACAAAGGCATAGGTGCCATCAGCGATGGAGATCCCCAGCCGCTGACCGTATTCAGCAAACAAGGGGATTATGCCATCACCACGGTGGGAAGGATCAACAACAAGGAGAAGTTGGTCCGGGAATTGATCGGTAACGGCCACGGACAATTCATGTCCATGAGCGGTGGGCATATCAACAATACGGAACTTGTGGCGGCGCTGGTCTCCGAGGGGAAGGACATTGTCACGGGCATCCAAAATGCCCAGAACAAGATCGAAGGCTCTTGTACCATGCTCATACTGACCAAGGAGGGGCTCTATGCGGCGCGGGATAAATACGGAAGGACACCGCTGATCATCGGCAAGAAGAGCGGTGACTCTTATTGTGCCGCCAGTGAGTCCTTTGCCTTCATCAATATCGGCTATAAATACAAGAGAGAACTGGGGCCCGGGGAGATCGCCTTTCTCACATCCCATCAA
The DNA here is from genome assembly GCA_050946655.1 of Anaerovoracaceae bacterium. Taxonomy (GTDB): domain Bacteria; phylum Bacillota; class Clostridia; order Peptostreptococcales; family Anaerovoracaceae; genus JAXGRD01. Next base: position 10,827 of record JBMNVE010000007.1, on the reverse strand, counting down.
GAAAAGACCCTGGTGCATCCCCAGGAAAAGATGAGGATATGCTCCTTTCTTTGGACCTACTTCGGATATACCACATCCATCTATGAAGGAAAGAACGTGGAACTGATGCGGAACAGAAACGGCGTCCTCATGGCCAAAAGGGACGGAGAGATGGACGTGGACTATGTTTCCGGTGTTCCCGACAGCGGGATCGCCCACGCCCTGGGCTATGCCAACGGATCCAAGACTCCCTATGCCAGGTCTCTGATCAAGTACACTCCCACTTGGCCCAGGAGTTTTATGCCTCAGAATCAGAGGACGAGAAATCTCATCGCAAAGATGAAGTTGGTGCCGGTATTCCAGGTGATCAAAGATAGAAAATTCGTCCTGGTGGACGACTCCATCGTCAGAGGGACCCAGTTGAGCGAAACCGTGTCTTATCTCATCGAGAACGGGGCCAAAGAGATCCACGTGCGAAGCGCATGTCCGCCCATCATGTACGGGTGCAAGTATCTGAACTTTTCACGAAGTGTCAGCGACGGTGAGCTGATCACCAGGCGGTGCATCTATGAACTAGAGGGTTTGACGGAGGAAGGGTCCGCCGATCCTAAGGAGCCCTTCCCGGTGATCCACATTCCGGCGGATATCTTGGAAGAATATGCGGACAGCGACTCAAAGAGGCATCAGAACCTGGTAGCTCTGATCAGTAAAAAGTTGCGATTTGACAGTTTGAAATTCCAAAGATTGGATGATCTGTTAGAGGCGATCCAGGTGGACAGAAGTAAACTTTGTACATATTGTTGGAACGGAAAGGAGTAATCATGCGAGCACTGATCAGCGTTTCGGATAAAACCGGCGTAGTAGAATTTGCCAAGGCACTGGAGGATATGGGGGTGGAGATCATATCCACCGGTGGCACCCACAAGAAATTGGAGGAGGCGGGAATCAAGGTGACCGGAATATCGGACATCACCGGGTTTCCCGAATGCTTGGACGGGAGAGTCAAGACCCTCCATCCCAAGGTCCACGGCGGGATCCTGGCCAGGAGGGACCTACCTGAGCATATGGACCAGATCGGGGCGCTGGGCGTGGAAACCATCGATATCGTGGCCATCAATCTGTATCCCTTCAAAGAAACCATCATGAAACCGTCAGTGACCATGGAAGATGCCATAGAGAATATCGACATCGGCGGTCCGGCCATGCTCCGTTCATCTGCCAAGAACCACAAGGATGTGACAGTGATCTGTGATCCTTCGGACTATGACCGGGTTATCGCCGCATTGAAAGATGGCGGGACAACTTACGAGATGAGATATGACCTTGCCCTCAAGGTGTTTCAGCAGACGGCGGCCTATGATGCCATGATCGCAGAATATCTGGCCAAAGAATCCGGCCGAGGAGAAACCGGATTCCCTGATCGGGTGACCATGACCTATGAGAAGATACAGGACCTGAGGTATGGGGAAAACCCCCATCAAAAGGCGGCATATTACAGGGAAGTACGACCCTGGGACGGGGCCTTGACCCGGGCGGTGCAGCTCCATGGAAAGGAACTTTCCTTCAACAACATCAACGACACCAACGGAGCATTGGAGGCATTAAAGGAATTTCAGGAACCTGCGGTAGTTGCGGTAAAGCATGCAAACCCCTGTGGCGTAGCTGTAGCCGATTCTCTGGTCTGCGCCTACAAGAAGGCTCATGACTGCGATCCTGTTTCCATCTTTGGCGGCATTGTGGCCTGCAACAGGCCTGTTGACAAGGAGACGGCGGAGGAAATGAATAAGATCTTCATTGAAATCGTCATTGCCCCGGACTTCCATGATGATGCGCTGGAGGTCCTGCAGCAGAAAGCCAACATCCGGCTGCTGAAGCTGCCGGAGATCCTCACACCGGTACCTGAGGGCAATTTGGACATCAAGCGAGTCACCGGCGGGATACTCTTGCAGGACTCCGACAGCAAGCTCTTTGATGTGGAAAATGCTCCCAAGCCAGACCAACCGGCAACGGATGTCATCCAGTCAGACCGTGAGGCGTCGGCCTTCGGCAAGCTGGTCTATGATGGAAAGTTCATGGTGGTGACGGACAAGGAGCCGGAAGAAAGCCAGCTTCGCGACCTGGAAATCGCCATGAAGGTGGTGAAGCACACCAAATCCAACGGCATCGTCTTTGTCAAGGATGGCATGACCATCGCCATCGGGCCGGGCCAGACCAACAGGATCTGGGCGGTGGAGAACGGCATCAAAAGATGTCTGTTTGATATGAAGGGAGCGGTCATGGCATCCGATGCCTTCTTCCCCTTTGACGACTGCGTTACGGCGGCAGCCGAGGCAGGGGTGACAGCCATTATTCAGCCGGGGGGTTCCATGCGTGACGGAGAATCCATTGCAAAGGCAAACCAGCTGGGCATCGCCATGGTGTTCAGCGGACTTCGACACTTCAAGCACTGAGGAGGCAGTATGAAAGTATTAGTAGTAGGCGGCGGTGGCAGGGAGCATGCCATCTGCTGGAAGCTTGCCCAAAGCGACAAGGTGAAAGAAATCTTCTGTGCGCCGGGCAATGCGGGGATAGAAGATGTGGCCAGATGTGTGGACATCAAAGGAGAGGATATAGAAGGGATCTGCGACTTTGCATCCGGCGAAGAAATCGACCTTGCGGTGATCGGCCCGGAAGTCCCCCTTGCCATGGGGATTGTAGATGCCCTGGAAGAGAGGGGGATCAAGACCTTCGGCCCCAACAGGGAATGCTCCCGCCTGGAGGCCAGCAAATCCTTCACTAAGCAATTTCTGGCAAGACACGGCATTCCTACGGCGGCATACAAGGAATATACCGATATGGAAGCTCTGCGCAGGGACATTGGAATTTTCGGGTACCCCATGGTGCTCAAGGCCGACGGTTTGGCGGCGGGCAAAGGTGTAGTTCTGGCAGCCGATGAGAAGGAGGCGGAAGCGGCCATAGAGGATATGATGGGTGCAAAGGTCTTCGGCAGTGCAGGGGACAAGGTAGTGGTGGAAGAGTGTCTGGTGGGGGTGGAAGCTTCTATGCTTTGCTTCGTAGACCGGCACACCATCCTTCCCATGGAATCGGCACAGGACTACAAGCGGATTTTTGACGGAGACCTGGGGCCCAATACAGGCGGAATGGGAACTTATTCCCCGTCCTTGCTGTTTGATGCCGGGATGGAGGAGCGGATCCGAAAGGAGATCCTGGATCCCACCTTGGCGGGATTTCAGGCCGACGGTCTTCCCTTCAAGGGGGTGCTTTTCATCGGTCTCATGCTGACAGAGGATGGGCCAAAGGTGATTGAGTTCAACAATCGCTTCGGCGATCCGGAGACCCAGTCGGTCCTACCTCGCATGGAGGCGGATCTGATGGATGTGTTTTTGGCAGTGACGGAGGATCGCCTTTCTCAGGTAGAAATTAAATGGAGCGACAAAAAATCCACCTGTGTTGTTTTGGCATCGGGAGGATATCCCGGTGATTATTTGAAGGGGATAGAAATCTTCGGCCTTTCCAAAATCAAAGAAGAGGCGGATCCTGAGGTGGTGGTTTTCCACGCGGGGACCATGCGGGACGATGTCTGTCATGAAGACCGATGTTATGATGCGGTGGTCACAGGTGGCGGCAGAGTCCTGGGGGTGACGGCCCTGGGGAGCACCCATGAAGAGGCTCGGAAGAAAGCCTACGACAACGTAGAGAAGATCCGATTCCAGGACATGCAATATCGAAAGGATATCGGATCGATCATCGAAAAATAAAGGCTCCATGTAGACCCCAAAATATAAATGAGTATTTTTCTAACGAGCAGCCAGTCTGCTCGTTAGTTTTTTGATCCGGCATGTGTAGCCTAACCGCGGCGCAGCCGCCACCGCTACGAAAAACAGCGGTCGCCGGAAATACTGACAAAACGGGGATAAAAAAGAGCCTCGGCCAACGGAAAATGGAAATATGGCCAAAAAGTCAGTATTTCCGGCGACCGAAGGGCCGGCCATGGGGAGAAGCGAAACTGGGTTATTTCTCCCGGTAAGGTATCTTCTCCAAGGCGAGAAGATATCTTTTTTTGTCCAGACCTCCCGAGTAGCCGCCAAGACCGCCGTGGGACGCAATGACCCGGTGGCAGGGAACTACAATGGAAATGGGATTCTTCCCGTTGGCGGAGCCTACAGCCCTTCCTGCCTTGGGATTCTTGAGTTTTTTGGCGAGGTCGCCGTAAGTGGTGCTTTCTCCATAAGGAATTTTAAGCAACTCTTCCCAGACGGCCATTTGAAATGGCGTTCCCTTCATCTCCAGGGGAAGTTGAAACTCTCTTCTCCCGCCGGCGAAGTACTCCTGTAATTGACGGACCGCTTCGTTGGTGACGGAGTTGGGCCGATCCTTGATGGATTTTCGGACAAAGTCGATGCCGGTGATCGCCGTATCCGTGGCGGTGATCCGCACCAGACCCCCTTTGGTCTTCAGGTGTGTAACGTACTGCATAAGCGTCCTCCTTGAAAAGAGAATAACCTAATTTAAGCAAGGGTGCAAGAGGCTCCCCCTTAGATAAATGATTATCCTGTTCAAAATCGGGTAGTTGTTATATAATGGAATCACAATAAAGTAGGGAGGCGAATTATGAGTAAACCTATTGTGACCATTAGCCGCCAGTTCGGAAGCGGCGGAAGAATCATCGGTAAACAGCTTGCTGAAGAGCTGGGTGTTGTCTATTATGACAAGAACATCCTGGATGACATTGCCAAGGACAAAGGTTACAGTAAAGAATTGATTGAAGAAGACGAAAAGAAGGCGAAGAACAGCTTTTTCTACAGCATGGCCAACGCCTTCGGATCAGCGGGATACGGTGTTGAGAATCTTTCCATCAACGAACAGTTCTTTATGGCACAGTTCGATTACATTACAAAAATCGGGCAAAAGCAGGAGGGCGGGGTCATCGTCGGTCGATGTGCGGACTATGTCCTTCGAGAGGATAAGTCGGTATCCAATATTTTTATCTATGCCGATGAGGATTCCAGAATCGAAAGAGCCATAGAAATCTATGGCGTATCTCCGGAAGAAGCACCTAGGATGCTGGCGGATGTGGATAAGGCAAGAGCCAATTATTACAGGTATCACACCGGACAGAAGTGGGGGGAACCCAGCAACTACCATTTGGCTATCGACAGCGGGCACATGGAGATCGATAATATTGTTAAGCTAATACTTGAATATATTACACTAAGGAGGAAATGAAATGCTGGATAAGAAAATTGCTAAGCTATTGAACGAGCAGGTAAACGCGGAGTTTTATTCCGCTTATTTGTATCTTGATTTTGCAAATTACTTTGGTGAAAAAGGCCTTGCCGGATATGAGAATTGGTTCACCATCCAGGCTCAGGAGGAAAGAGACCACGCCATGCTGTTTGTACAGTATCTGAAGAACAACGGCGAAAAGATCACTCTTGAAGCCATCAAGAAGCCGGATGTGCCCTTGAAGAAGGACTTGGATGCCCTGGAAGGAGCTCTTGAGCACGAAGAACTGGTCACCAGCCTGATCGACAAGATCTATGAGGCGGCAAATTCCGCCAAGGACTTCAGGACGGCTCAGTTCCTGGGATGGTTCATCACCGAGCAGGGAGAAGAAGAAATGAATGCCATGAACAACATCGAGCAGTATAAGTTGTTCGGTTCCGACCCCAAGGGACTATTTGCACTGGATCGGGAGATGGGAGCACGCACCTACGAACCCCCGTCTTTGGTGCTGGACTGAGGTAGACAGGTGTCCACAGTTTGGTGAGACCTACCGGAAACAAAACACATTTGACCGCGGAGATGCACAGGTTTTGCAACCGCGGTCATTTTATGATATCCTTTAGAAATCATATTGCACAAGAGCCGCTTCGTCCCATTCGACGAAGGGCGGAGAAAGGAATAAAAGATGGCGGAAACCAAAGAAAAATACTACATCACCACACCTATATATTATCCCAGTGATAATCTGCATATCGGGCACACCTACTGCACCGTCATGGCTGATGCCATGGCGCGGTTCAAGCGGGCCTTGGGATACGATGTGCGATTTTTGACCGGCACCGACGAACACGGACAGAAGATCCAAACGGTAGCCCATAAGGCGGGTGTCAGCCCCCAGGCTTATGTGGACAATATTGTCAGTGGAGTGAAGAAACTTTGGGAGACCATGGAAATATCCTACGATGATTTTATCCGGACCACAGAGCCCAGGCATGTCGGAAGGGTCCAAGAAATCTTCATGAAAATGTACGAAAAAGGGGACATTTACCTGGGGAAATATGAAGGAATGTACTGCACCCCCTGTGAAGCTTTTTGGACAGAAAGCCAGCTGGCGGAAGGGAACTGCCCGGATTGCGGCCGCCCGGTTGAAAAAGCATCAGAAGATGCGTACTTCTTCAAAATGAGCAAGTATCAAGACGACCTTCTTTCCCTGTTCAAAGAAAATCCCGACTTTCTTCAACCGGAATCCAGAAGAAACGAGATGATCGCCTTCGTGGAACAGGGTCTGGAAGACCTTTGCGTTTCCAGGACCAGTTTTGACTGGGGCATTCCCGTTCCCATCAATGAAAAGCATGTCATCTACGTATGGCTGGACGCCCTGACCAACTACATCACCGCGCTGGGCTACCCGGAGGACAGATCTCTGTACGATAAATACTGGCCGGTGGATGTTCACCTGGTGGGGAAAGAAATCGTCAGGTTCCATACCGTCATCTGGCCCGCCATGCTCATGAGCATGGATGAACCTCTGCCTAAGCAGGTACTTGGCCATGGCTGGCTCCTCATGGAAGGCGGGAAGATGAGCAAGTCCAAGGGAAATGTAGTGGACCCGGTAAAGCTTATCGACCGGTACGGCATCGATGCTTTGAAATACTTCCTGCTTCGAGAGTACACCTTTGGTCACGACGGCCTCTTTACCAATGAGGTCATGCTTAAGCGGATGAACTACGACCTGGCCAATGACCTGGGGAACCTGGTCAGCAGGACCGTCACCATGATCGAAAAATACAATGGCGGGACGATCCCCTCCGGCGGGCAGGCCGGTGACTTCGATGAGTCGCTGAAAGAAACTGCCTTGGGTGCAGCGGCCAAGGTGGAAGAAGCCATGGAGAAGTTCAAGTTCAACATCGCCTTGGAGGAGATATGGATCGTAGTGCGAAGAGCCAATAAGTACATCGATGAAACCACACCTTGGATCTTGGCTAAGGATGAGGCCAACAAAGAGCGGCTAAATGCGGTGCTCCACAACTTGGCCGAATGTCTGCGGATCGTATCTGCGTTGATCCATCCCTTCATGCATACCACCTCCGGTAAGATCAGGCAGCAGTTGGGGCTGGAAGGAGAACCCACCTGGGAAAGCAGCAAGCAGTACGATTTGACCGGGGGAGAAAAAGTGAAGAAGGGTGATCCCATCTTCCCCAGATTGGATATCGATAAGGAACTGGAAGAGCTGGACAAGATCAGCGGTGCAGGGGAAAAATCTCTAGAGCTGAAACCGGAAATAAAGTTCGATGATTTTGACAAGCTGGACCTTAGGGTGGGAACGGTACTGGAGTGCAAGAAACACCCCAAGGCCGATAAACTCCTGATATTCCGGGTGAAAATCGGACCGGAGGTCCGTCAGATTGTCAGCGGGGTGGCGGGAAGCCACAAGCCGGAGGACGTGATCGGCCAGAAAGTGGTGGTGGTAGCCAACCTGGCACCCAGAAAGCTGAGAGGAGAGACCTCCAGCGGGATGATCCTATTTGCAGACAACCGGGTGGACGGAAAGGAACGGTTTGAGTTCGTCTCCACCGTAGCCGATGACGGCAATCCGGTGACCTAGCTGCATTTGTGGCACTAAGTAAGCGGGGCAGGAATTTCACTGCCCCGCTTTTGTCGTAATTTGTCTATGTCATCTCACTGGCAAGCCAACCCCGGAAAAGGGAGTGTAGGTGACAAAGTCACTGAAGAGATTCCAAGGCTTTGATAAAATCATCACAAAATGAGGAATATCCCCCCTCAAGGCGGGGACAGTAAGAATAAAAATGTGGAGGGAGACCAAAATGAAAACAGTGATAATCGGAGGCGTTGCCGGTGGTGCAACGGCGGCAACCAGGCTGAGAAGGCTGGATGAGAATATGGAGATCATTATTCTGGAAAGGGGACAGCATATCTCCTACGCCAATTGTGGCCTCCCCTATTATATCGGTGATGTGATCAAGGAAAGGGATGCTCTCCTTTTGATGACACCCCAGGCCATGAAGGATAAGTACAATTTGGATGTGCGCATTGAAAGTGAAGTGACGTCCATCGATCCGGAGGGGAAAAAGGTGACGGTTCGCAAGGGAAACGGCGAAGTATACGAAGAGTCCTACGATCATCTGCTCATTGCCACCGGATCCACACCGTTGCGGCCGCCCATCAAGGGAATCGACGGGGAAGGAATATACACCCTTTGGACCGTTCCAGACACCGATAGGATCAGGGGGATCGTGGATGAGCAGAAACCTAAGCGAGCGGCGGTCATCGGCGGCGGCTTTATCGGCTTGGAAATGGCGGAAAACCTGGCCGCTAGAGGAATCCATGTGACCATCATTGAAGCTCTGGACCAGGTGATGGCACCGGTGGACTTTGATATGGCTCAGCTGCTCCACGAGAATATAGAGATGAACGGCGTGGACCTGATCTTAGGTGACGGGGTAGACTATTTTGAAGAAAAGGACGGGGGAACGGCCATCCACCTGAAGAGTGGCAAGGCAGTGGATGCGGATATGGTCATTCTCTCCATCGGGGTCCGGCCCAACAGCGCCATAGCCAAAGAAGCCGGGATCCAGCTAAACGAACGAGGGGGCATCAAGGTAGACAAGTATCTGCGTACATCCAAGCCGGACATCTATGCCGTGGGAGACGTGATCCAGATCGAAAACTTTGTGACTAAGGAACCGGGGATGATCCCCTTGGCGGGACCGGCCAACAAGCAGGCGAGAATCATCGCAAACAATATCTTCGCCATCACCCAAGGCAAGGAGCCGGAGGAGCCCTACGAGGGAACCCTGGGGACTTCCGTTGCCCAGGTGTTCGACCTGACCGTTGCCGCTGTGGGCATCAACGAAAAAGTTTTGAAAGCCATGGGCAAGGAGGAAAACAAGGACTACTACATTGCCTTGATCAACCAGAAATCCCATGCGGGCTACTATCCCGGAGCTACACCTCTGACCCTGAAAATGCTCTTCGATAAGTCAGGGAAGATTTTCGGTGCCCAGATCGTAGGCCAGGACGGCGTAGATAAGAGGATCGATGTCCTTGCTACTACCATGCGCCTTGGGGGAACCATTTGGGATCTGGAAAAGCTTGAGCTGGCCTATGCACCGCCATATTCGTCGGCAAAGGATCCGGTGAACATGCTGGGTAACGTGGCCGGTAACATCATCAAGGGCAATGCTACCTTTGTTCAGTGGAAGGATATCAAAGATGATGATTTTGTGCTGGACGTATCCGAGGACGTGGAGCGAATGGTCTTCTCCATTCCCGGGTCCCATCACATTCCCTTGAGTCAGTTGCGGGACAGGCAGGACGAAATCCCCAAGGATAAGTGTGTGGTTCCCTACTGCAGCATCGGGGTGCGATCATACAATGCGGCCAGGATGCTCTGCCAGACCGGTTGCGATCCGGTGAAGGTAGCAGCGGGCGGCACCAGCTTCTACAAGTCCAACAATTATGAACAAAAAAAAGAGGACGATACCGAAAAGGGAAGCGGAGATGATCAGCCGGGAGCGCAGCAGGCTCCTCCAATGACCAAAGACCTTAAGATACTGGACTGCACCGGCCTTCAGTGCCCCGGGCCCATCATGAAAGTCAATGAAGCCATCAAGAACATGGAGGACGGAGAGATCCTGAGGGTTTCCGCCACGGACATGGGCTTTGCCAGGGACGTGGAAAGCTGGGCGGGAAGAACCGGGAACACCTTCATCAGCGCCGAGCGATCCGGCAAGGAAAACGTGGTCACCCTGCAGAAGGGGACCGGAGCCAATGCGGTACCGGTGGAAAAAGCCGAGGAACCGGCGACCGGAGCCTTGCCTCAGGGAAAGAGCATGATCGTCTTTGACGGGGATATGGACAAGGTATTGGCATCCTTCATCATTGCCAACGGTGCCGCCGCCATGGGCAGGCCGGTGACCATGTTCTTCACCTTCTGGGGACTCAATGCCATTCGCAAGCCGGAAAATCTTCGCATCAAAAAACCCTTTGTGGAAAAGATGTTCGAAAAGATGATGCCCAGAGGGGCAGGGAAGTTGAAACTGTCCAATATGAATATGGCCGGGATGGGTTCCAAGATGATGAAGGGAGTCATGAAGAAGAAAAATGTAGCCTCATTGGAGGAATTGATCCAACAGGCGATGGACAGCGGCGTCAGGCTGGTGGCTTGCACCATGTCCATGGACGTGATGGGGATCACCAAGGAAGAACTCATCGACGGGGTTGAGCTTGCCGGAGTGGCCAGCTACCTGGCAGATGCGGAAATGTCCAACGTAAACTTGTTTATCTAAGAAACGATCTTCATCAGGCCGGGTCTGTCCAGGACGGTGACCTTTCCTCGGGAAAGTGCCACCAGACCTTCGTCGGAGAAGTACTTGAGCATGCGGGAGACCACCTCTCTGGCAGAACCCAAGTTGGCGGCGATCTCGTGATGGGTCAGGGGAATGACGGGGCCCGCATCTAACAGAAAGATGGCAAGGCGCTTGTCCATACTCATGAAAAGGACCTGCTCCATGACCCACATCACGTCGGAGAAGCGATCCAAGGCGGCCCGGTAGATGAAGTTTTCCATGTAGACATTGGCGGCAGCCATTTCCTGAAAAA
>JBMNVE010000006.1:0-39647 GCA_050946655.1 Anaerovoracaceae bacterium | reverse complement strand
AAGGACAAGTTTTTTTCTGCCGGCTCATCCCCCTCTGCTTCCGCCCTTACGGTAACCGTTACAGAACCGGTTTTTGTAGGTGTTCCCGATAGAACGACTTTTCCGCTTTCTACCTTTGCTTCTATGCTGTAACTTTAGCCTTGTCTGCATTGGTTCCCCCCACCACATAGGAGAACTCTTCCCCATAGACCTTGCCTACAGCAGCATCCTTGATTTCTGTGTTTTTCAGCTCCAAGGTCAACGGTTCATGGGCAGGAGCAAACGTGTTTTCAGGCTCAACTGTTCCTCCTGTATAGGATGCTGTTCCACTGTTTTCAATCTTTCCATTTTTGAATTGACAATTGTCAAATGTGGCCGTTCCCTTATTGACAATGGTATCAGAAAAGCTGCAGTTTTTAAATGTGACCGTTACCCCTTGGGGTATGACCAGCTTTCCATCAGGCATTTTAAAACTGATGAATTGCACAGTAGGTGTACTTCCTGCTGCAAAAGTGAAGTTTACACTTTCGTCTCCATACCCGATCACATCTCTTGTTTTAGCTTCATCCGTGCCAAACAGAGAACTCTTTTCCCATCCGCTGAAAAGGCTGACCTGGCTGGGCAACACGGTTTTCTTCGTGCTGATGTTGCTTGCGGTGACTTTCACTTTAGTGGCTGTGCCTAATTTCTCCGGAGAAAGCCAGCCCTCCAAGTCGGGGTAATTGTCCGTAATAAGGTAATCTTCTCCCTTCTCAGAGCCGTGCACCTGTGCAGGCAGGCCGACGCCCGCTGCTATGACACAAAGGCAAAGCATGGTAGCAAATAACTTCTTCATTTTCTTCATATTTTCACTCTCCTTACATCGTGATTTTATTGAAATGATTCCTTTCCGGTAGCCTCTCTCCCCTCAAGTTAGCGTCCGCTAACTATAAAATAGGATATACTTGCAGATTTCCATTGTCAAGTAAAAATTTCATTTCTTCCAAAGGCCTAACCAATCATGTATAATCTGAAGTGAGAAAAGTCGCAATGGAACATTTGGATAAGGAGGCTTCCCATGAGTACACATATCAATGCAGCAAATAAACACGACATAGCCGAAAGCATCTTGTTGCCGGGGGATCCTCTTCGGGCAAAGCACATCGCCGAAAATTTCCTGGACAGCCCCGTCCTATACAACCAGATCCGCAACATGCTTGGCTATACGGGAAGATATAAAGGTGTTCCCGTTTCCGTCCAGGGTACGGGCATGGGCATGCCGTCCATGGGGATTTATTCTTGGGAGCTGATGACGGAATACAATGTAAAGAATTTGATCAGGGTGGGAACTGCCGGATCTTTCCATAAGGATATCAAGCTGAAAGATGTAGTCATGGGCATCGCCGCCTCCACTGACTCCAATTACATCCACGCCTTTAATGTACCGGGAAACTATGCTCCCTGTGCCAGCTGGGAACTGCTGCAGAAGGCCCATAAGGTGAATGAAGATTTGAAGATGCCCCTGCGTGCGGGCAACATCGTTTCCTGTGATGTCTTCTATGAAACGAAGGAAGACTGGTGGAAGCCCTGGGCGGACATGAACGTCATGGCGGTAGAGATGGAGGCATCTGCCCTGTACATGAACGCAGCTTACAACAATGCCAATGCACTGGCCATGATGACCATCACGGATCACTTTATCACAGGAGAGCGGGCAACGACGGAAGAACGAACAAAGGCAAACGACGAAATGATTCGGTTTGCCCTTGAAATAGCTGTTTCATAAAATTATTTTCCGCATTTGGTCAGTAGATTCTGCCATTGTTCATCCACGTACTTCTGGGCTTCCCCCACCATCCACTCATTGCCTCCTTTGAGCATATGAGCAAATCTTCCCTGTTTGGCGAGAAAATCCCTCACAGGGAGTTTTTTCTTTGGCTCATAAGTGAGGATCCACTGCCCTTCCACGATTTCATACATGGGCCATACACAGGTGTCTACAGCCAACTTGCAGATCTCCGCCAGATCCTCCGTTTCATATCTCCATCCTCTGGGACACGGAGATAGAATATTGAGGAACGCAGGGCCCGGTGTGTAGATGGCCTTCTTGGACTTCTTGTGAAGATCACTGAAGTTCCCCACAAATGTAGTTTGGGCCAGGTAAGGAATGTTATGTGCGGCGATAATGGCCGTCAAGTCTTTCTTATTCTGCATCTTTCCCGGAAGCTCACTACCCACCGGGGAGGTGGTGGCATCGGCAAACCTGGGTGTTGAAGAGGATCTTTGGATCCCTGTGTTCATATAGGCCTCATTATCGTAGCACACATAGACCATGTCATGGCCTCGTTCCAAAGCACCGGAAAGGGATTGAAGACCGATGTCATAGGTCCCTCCGTCTCCCCCAAAGGTAATGAACTTAAAGTTATCCTTGACCTTACCCCTCTTCTTCAGTGCTCTGTAGGCCGCCTCTACACCGGAGCAAGTAGCTGCCGCATTTTCAAAGGCGGTATGGATGTAACTATCCTCATAAGCCGTATAGGGGTACATGAAGGTGGATACCTCCAAGCAGCTGGTGGCATTGGTGATCACCGCCTTGTCCTCAGGCTCCATCGCGCGAAGTACTCCCCTGACGGCGATCCCCGCACCGCAGCCGGCACAGAGGCGATGGCCCCCCACCAGCCGTTCTTTCTTATTGGCTTCTTGTTTTAAACTGTATCCCATTTATTTGAACCTCGAATCTCTTACACCGATATATCTGTACACATCTCCCGGGTCGTTGTTGTCGTAGATGACGAACAGGTCCTGATAAATATCGTAGAAATCTTCTACTGTAATGTCCCTTCCCCCTAATCCGTAGATATAGTTCACCGCGTAGGGCTTATTGGGAAGATCATACAAGGAGTTTCTCGCCTCATTGAAGAGTGGCCCTCCGCTGTTGGAGAAGCTTTCCGCCTTATCCATGATGGCCACCGCCTTGACCTTGCACATGGCCTCCGCCAAAGGGATCCTGGGGAAGGGTCTGAAGACGCGAAGCTTGATCAGCCCTACCTTCTTCCCTTCACTGCGCAATCGGTCCACCGCTTCCTTGCCCGTGCCGGCAGAAGATCCGATGATGACCAGTGCCACTTCCGCATCGTCCATCATGTACTCTTCAAAGAAGCCGTATTTCTTCCCGGTCATCTCCTCGAATTTTTTGGCCACATCCATGATCACCGGCATGGAATCCTTCATGGCCTGGGCCTGATTTCGCTTGATCTCCATGTAGTACGGGCTTACACCGTAAGGCCCGACCGCCAAGGGGTTCTCGTGCTTGAGAAGGTAGTTCTCCGGTTCATAAGAGCCGACAAATGCCTTCACCTTCTCATCTTCGATCAGTTCGATGTTGGAAACGCCGTGGCTGGTAATGAAGCCGTCCTGACAGACCATAATAGGCAGCCTGCAAGCTTCCGCAATTATAGTTGCCTGAATAAAATTATCGTAAACCTCTTGGTTGGTTTCCGCATAGATTTGGAGCCAACCGCTGTCCCTGGCTCCCATGGAGTCGGAGTGGTCACAGTTAATGTTGATTGGGCCGGTCAGCGCTCGGTTGACCACCGCCATGGTGATGGGCAAGCGACTGGATGCAGCCACATAGAGCAGTTCCCACATATAGGCCAGGCCCGCAGAGGAAGTAGCCGTTACCGCTCGTGCTCCCGCAGCTGATGCCCCCATGCAGGTGGACATGGCACTGTGTTCACTTTCTACGGCGATAAACTCCGTATCCACCTCACCATTGGCAATGTAATCGGAAAAATACTGAGGGATCTCCGTAGATGGTGTAATGGGAAAGGCTCCCATCACATCCGGGTTGATTTGTTTCATGGCAATGGCTACCGCTTCGTTGCCACTCATCCTGTCTCTGATGGCCATTACTTCACCTCCTTGACAAAATCGATGGCGTCAAAGGGGCAGACCTTGACGCATATGCCGCAACCCTTGCAGTGCATAAAGTCAAAATCCTTTCTTTTTTCCTCTTCCACAGGGATTGAACTGTCCGGACAAAAAGGAAAGCAAAGCAGACATTGCTTGCACTTCTCTTCCTTCCAAACCGGCGTCATGATCCGCCATTCTCCGGTATTTACCTGCAAACTGGTAGCAGGCTCATATATCTCAGCCCCGACGGTCAACTCCTGCCAAGTGGACTGTTCATTGATATCCTTTGCCTTCTTGTTCATTTAGCCTACCTTTACTTCTTCCATGGATTTGACCAGTGCGTCCATATTCCCTTCGATGACCTGGGGTCTGTGGGAAAACTTGTTCTCAAAAGAACTCCTCATGTCCTTGATGAACTGATCTCTTCCGATCACGTCGCTTACCTTCACTACGGCAGCAAGCATGGGGGTGTTGGGAAAGTTCCTGCCCAAAGTCTCCATGGATATCCGCTCTGCATCTACTACACATATCTTCTCTCTGAAGCCCGGTATCCTCTCCCTTATCTCCTCCGGCGTCTTGTCCGTATTGATGATCAGGGCTCCGCCTTCTTTGATCCCCGATGTCACATCCACCGAATTGAGCAAGGTCTCATCAACTACCACCACATAGTTGGGATGATAGATGTTGGAATGGACCTTACAATGGGTATCCGTGATTCTATTGTAGGCAGTAATGGGTGCGCCCATTCGCTCCGGCCCATACTCGGGAAACCCCTGTACATGCTTTCCGGACGAAAAAGCTACATCTGCAAGAAGTAGACATGCGGTCTTAGCGCCCTGGCCTCCACGACCGTGCCATCTGATTTCAACTGCTTCCTTTTTCATGATTACCTCCGTATAAAAACGCTTAATGGAGTAATACTAACCCATCAACCCACTCATGTCAATAGTATTTTGTTCTGTTGCACAATGCAAAATCACACTCTTTGTTTTTGTGCACAAAAAAATATAGAGAACAGATAATTTTTCTGTTCTCATTACTAAATTCTGTTTTTCGTAGAAAAAAATTGACTTTAACTGTATTCCACATCGCAATACATACAACGGTAGATCTGCTTTTCCTCATCGGCCAAATAGAATATCTGCTGGATCTCCTGTTCAATGCTGGTGATGCACCTGGGATTCTTACAGGAGATCACGTTGGTCAGTTTCTCCGGGAGTGCCGTCTTGGACTTTTGGATCAGCCGGTTGTTTTCCACCAAATTGATGGTGATGTTAGGATCGATGTAACCCAGAATGTCCATGTCCAAGTGGATCATCTCATCGATTTTGATGATGTCTTTCTTGCCGTACTTGGTGCTCTTGGCATTTTGGATCACCGCGACGCTGCAGTCCAGCTTGTCCAGCTGAAGTAGCCGATAAACTTCCATGCTCTTTCCCGCCTGTATATGGTCCAATACGATCCCGTTTTCCACACCGTCTATATTCATGCTTTCGCCTCCTTAAATACTTATTGAAATGACATATAACTGTATGTTATAATCCCTCTAGCGTGATCCGTTAGCTCAGCTGGGAGAGCATCTGGGTGACAACCAGAAGGTCTGCAGTTCAAGTCTGCAACGGATCACCATTTTTTTGTGCGGATTTTTTGATTCCCAGCAATGTAAGGATCAGCGCCATTCTGATGTACTTGCCACATAAGGCCTGAAAGAAATAACAGGCTCTCGGGTCATCGTCCACTGCAACGGAGATTTCATTGACCCTGGGAAGAGGATGCATGATGGTCAGATCTTCCTTGGCGTTAAGCAATTTTTCCGGTGTGAGGATAAAAGAATCCTTCAGGCGCACATAATCTTCTTCGTTAAAGAAGCGTTCCTTTTGGATCCTGGTCATATACAGGATATCCAGTTGGTCCATAACTTTCCCCAAGGTCTCCACCTCTTCCCAGTGCACGCCTGCCTTATCCAGCATATCCCGAACGTATTTAGGTATCCTCAGCTCTTCTGGTGCGATGAGGACAAAACGGATATTGTCATACCGCAGCATTGCCTCAATGAGAGAGTGGACAGTCCTACCGAAGTATAGGTCACCGCAAAGCCCTACAGTCATATTGTCCAGTCTCCCCTTTTTCTTTTTGATGGTGAGAAGATCGGTCAATGTCTGGGTGGGATGAAAATGGCCGCCGTCTCCCCCATTGATGATGGGTACCGTAGTCCGCTTAGCCGCAACCGTCGGCGCACCTTCCTTGGGATGACGCATAGCGATGATGTCCGCATAGCAACCAACGGTCCTCACTGTGTCGCTGACGCTCTCTCCCTTTGCCGCAGAACTGGAGGATGCCTCTGAAAACCCCAGAACGCTGCCACCCAATTCCAACATGGCAGCCTCAAAGCTGAGTCTGGTTCTAGTGCTGGGTTCAAAAAACAGGGTTGCCAGCTTCTTGCCGTGGCAAATATCCTGATACTCCAATGGATTCTCGATGATGTCCTCTGCCAGTTCCATCATGTCGTTGAGTTCATCCACCGTAAGGTCCGTAATGTTGATGAGATTCTTGATTTCTTTCAATATCATTCTCCTTTCATCCAACCTTCATCGGATGGATCATCCCTGAAACGAATGAGTTTTTTGATTTCTTCTTCCTTGATGTAACCTTCCTTTGCCGCCACTTCCACCAAATCATCTAAAACAGAAAGGCTGATGTTTTTGATGCCCTTCTCTTTCATCCTTTCGATGCCCTTTTTCATCCCGTAGCTGAATATGCTTACGATACCCAGGACTTCCGCTCCGGCCTCTCTTAAGGCATCCACCGTATCCAGGACGGATCCTGCTGTAGAGATGAGATCTTCCACCACTACCACCTTGTCCCCCGGCTTCAGTCTTCCCTCGATTCGGTTGGTCCTGCCGTGTCCCTTGGCACTTCCTCGGACATAGCCCATGGGAAGATGTAGGATGTGCCCCGCAATGGCCGCGTGGGCGATCCCTGCCGTGCTGGTTCCCATGATCACCTGGCACTGGGGATAGTTCTCACGGATCACGTCGGCAATGGCGTTTTCCACCAGATCACGGGTGGATGGGGATGTAAGTATCAACCGGTTATCACAGTAGATGGGGCTCTTGATCCCGCTGGCCCAGGTAAACGGCTCTTCCGGGCGCAGAAAAACCGCATCGATAGCCAAAAGCTCCGCTGCTATTTTTTTTGACGTTTCTTTCATTCTTCCACCCCAAATTCACGCAGTGCTCTGTGATAGGCTTCTACCGGGTCGTCGGCTCTGGTGATGGGTCGGCCCATGACAATGTAGTCAGAACCAAGCTCTTTGGCCTCCTCCGGGGTGGTCACTCTCTTCTGATCCCCCACCTTGCCGCCGGCAAATCGCACCCCCGGGGTTACCGTGAGGAACTTCTCTCCGCATGTCTCATGAATGACCGGTGCTTCGAGAGGGGAACAGACAACGCCGTCAAGACCGGCAGCCTTGGCATTCATGGAATACCATCTGACCACCGTGTTCATATCCTCGTTGATCAAAAGCTCCTCCTGCATCGCTTCCTGGTCGGTGGAAGTCAGCTGTGTCACCGCCAGAAGGATGGGACGCTTTCCGCCGACGGATTCAAGGCCGTGAAGGCCGGCTTCCATCATCTCCCTGGTTCCCGCCGCATGGAGATTGCACATATCCACGCCCATCCTGGCCAAAGCCGCCATGGCATTGCCGATGGTGTTTGGGATATCATGTAACTTCAAGTCAAGGAATACTTTATGGCCTTTTTCCTTCAGTTCTTTGATGATTTCCGGTCCGGCGTTGTAGAACAACTCCATCCCGACTTTCACATAGAGTTTTTTGCCCCGAAACAGGTCCAGGAACTCCATGGCTTCTTTTCTGCCCGGGAAATCCAAGGCAACGATTACTCCTCTTTTCATAGCACACCTCTTATTTCTTCAAACTGCGATACGGATAACTCCTCCATGAGAGGAGGAAGAGTCTCAATGATGTCTCTGCAGATCCACGGGTCCACCAGGTTTGCCGCTCCGATCTGAACTGCCGTTGCACCTGCCATGATCATCTCTATGACGTCCTCTGCCGAGCTGATACCGCCCATGCCGATGATCGGGACCTTGACTGCTTTTGCCACCTGATAGACCATGCGCAGAGCTACAGGGAAAATGGCCGGGCCGGAAAGGCCTCCCATGGTGTTTGCGATGACGGGCTTTCTCCTACGAATATCGATGCGCATCCCCAGCAAGGTATTGATCAGGCTTATCCCGTCGGCCCCGGCATCTTCACAAGCCTTTGCTACTTCTACGATGTCCGTCACGTTAGGGCTTAGTTTCATGTATACCGGCCTTGTGGTCACCTTCTTCACCGCCCTGGTCACCTCCGCAGCAAGATGGGGATCCTGACCAAAGGCCAGTCCTCCTCCCCTTACATTGGGGCAGCTGACGTTCACTTCGATGATGCCAACCTGGTCTTCTTCATCCATGGCCCTGGCACAGGTAACATAGTCTTCAATGGAGAAACCGCTGATGTTGGCGATAACCTTCTTATGAAAGATCTCCTTCAATGCAGGCAGTTCTTCTGCGATCACCTTATCCAGCCCCGGGTTTTCCAGGCCTACGGCATTGATCATGCCCATGGGACATTCGGCGATCCTGGGAGTGGGATTTCCCGGCCTGGGCTCCACAGTAGTCCCCTTGAAGGAAATGGACCCCAGTATATTCAAGTCATAGAGTTCCCCAAACTCCCTGCCGAAGCCGAAGGTTCCGCTGGCCGGGATAATGGGGTTATCCAGGATCCAATCTCCCAATGAGACACGCATATCTACCATAGGATCTCCTCCTTCCTCAGCACCGGACCGTCTTTGCAGATCCGCTTATTTCCGTACTTGGTTTGGCAGCTGCAACCCATGCAAGCCCCAAAGCCACAGGCCATCCGCTCCTCAAAGCTGTACTGCCCTCCTGAGGACAACCGATCTACGGCCTTTAACATTCCTTCCGGGCCGCAAGCACATACGTATCTTCCCGGATCCAATACATCCGTAACCACTCCCTTTTTCCCTGCCGTGCCGTCCAGGGTAGTGATTTTTACATCCAAACCCAAGGCCCTGAATTTCTCCTCATAAAACACCTCTTCCCCTGTGCCGAAGCCCAGGATCACATCCGGCTTCTTACCGCGGCCGGTCAGTGCCTTAGCCAGTCCGTACAGGGGGGGGATCCCAACGCCGCCGCCTACCAATACCGGCGCATCCGGTATGGATCCCAAATTGTAGCCGTTACCCAGAGGGTACAAGATCTCCACCGTTCCATGGGTTCTTGCCGCAAGGTCTCGGGTCCCGACTCCCACCACCTTGTAGACAATGATGATCCGGTCTTCATCATGAGAAGAGATGGAAATTGGTCTTCGAAGGAAATGCTCCCGCAGTTTAACGTTGATAAACTGTCCGGGGACGGACTCTAGCACTGCCGGTGTCTCCAAAGTCATTTCGTAGGTGTCCCTGGCGATCTGCTTATTCTCAATGATTTTGCACTTACTTTCTATCATACGATTTCTCCGTCCACCATAGTGGCTACCACTTTTCCGGTTACCTCCCACCCTGCAAAAGGCGTGCTCCTGCCTTTGGATGCGAATTCCCCTACATCAATGGTATATTCCTTGTTCAGATCCAGCACAGCCAAGTCTGCCGGTGCTCCCTCTGCAATGCCTTGGAAAGAAAGTCCGAATACTCTTGCCGGTGCTCCCCACATGAGTTCCATGAGATTCTGAAAAGAAATGAGCCCTTCTTTGACCAGCTTGGTGTAGAGAACGGAAAACGCAGTTTCCAGACCAACGATGCCGAAGAGTGAGTCTTGAAAATTACCCTTCTTTTCTTCTTGGCTATGGGGGGCGTGATCCGTAGCGATCATGTCAATGGTACCGTCCTGTATCCCTCGGATCAGAGCCTGCCGGTCATCCCTCCCTCGAATGGGCGGGTTCATCTTGAACCTCCCTTCGTCACGGATCTGTTCTTTATCCAGCACCAGATAGTGGGGTGCCGTTTCACAGGTCACCGGAAGGCCTTCTGCCTTTGCCTTCCTTACCAACTCCACCGTTTCCAGGGTCGACACATGACAGATGTGGTAGGCACATCCCGTCTCCTTCACAAGCCTTATGTCTCGCTTTGCCTGTCTCCATTCGCTTTCCTTGTTGTATGTATCATACTCCTCATCTTCACAGTGAGCAACGATGATTTTGCCCAGTTTTTTGGCAGTAATCATGGCCTCCTTCATTAGATCATTTCCCTGGACTCCCCTGCCGTCATCGGAAAAAGCAAGGACGTTATCCGCCATCTCTTCCATGGCCGATAAGTCACCCCTCCCCGACTGGTCTGCGGTGATGGCTCCGTAGGGAATGACCTTTACCTTAGCATCTCTTTTGATCAGATCCAGCTGTTTCTGTAAAGTCTTCCTGTCCACCGGAGCCGGTGATACATTGGGCATGGAGCATACAGTGGTATATCCCCCTTTGGCTGCGGCCGCTGTCCCCGTTTCGATGGTTTCTTTGTAGGAAAGGCCGGGTTCTCGCAGGTGCACATGTACATCGATAAAGCCGGGCACAATAAAAAAGTTATCGCAATGGATAACTTTTTCAAATGACTCTGTATCAAATTCAGTTCCAATGGCAAAAACCCTGTGGTCATCAATGGAAATGTCCATTCTCTGTAAACCTTCCTTGGTCAATATCGTCCCGCCGGTCAATAGGGTCCTCATCTTTTGCCTCCTTGCCACCATTATTTTATCTCAAATCTTCGTTATGGTATCATAGGTCTTGACAGTTGTCAAGGAAGAAGGATACTATAATGAGAAGAAAACAGAAAGGAACAAAATGTACAAGATACTCATTGTAGAAGATGACCGAGTGATCGGTGAACAAACAGCAAACCATCTCCACTCCTGGGGCTTTGATACTCTCATCCCTTCGGATTTCAGCGATATCATGGCCACCTTTACGGACTACGAACCTCATCTGATCCTTCTGGATATATCCCTCCCCTTCTACAATGGCTACCATTGGTGCGAAGAAATCCGGCGGATCTCTAACACGCCCATTATTTTTATTTCATCCTCTTCTGAGGATATGAATATGGTTATGGCCATGAACATGGGCGCCGATGACTTTATCGCAAAGCCATTTGATATCAACGTGCTTATCGCTAAGGTACGTGCCCTCCTCCGCCGAACATATAACTACAGTGAAAATACTGAGGGGAGATACTTGGACCACGATGGCATCCTTCTCAACTTGGGCGACGCCAGCTTGATGATCGGCAATGAAAAGCTGGAACTGACCAAGAATGAATTCAGAATCATGGAGATCCTTTTTAATCATCGAGGCACCATCGTTTCTCGGGATGAATTGATGGTAAAGCTTTGGGAGACGGATAGCTTTGTGGACGAGAACACTTTGACCGTAAATATCACCCGCCTCAGAAAGAAGCTGGAGGAAAACGGGATCAAGGATCTGATCAAAACCAAGAAAGGATTAGGGTATTTTGTCCATTGAGATTTATTCAATATGTCATCAGTAAAAAGTATTCGGTTCTGGCAGCCCTTCTCATGGAGGGGGTGTTCTTCATCGTTGCCCTGCTCTACGGCTTAAAAGCCGGACCTTTTCTATACGCAGTCATACTTAGTTTTTTCTTTGGACTGATCTTTCTCATTGTGGGATTTGTGCGATATACGGAGCGGCAAAGAACCGTAAAGTCTATCAGAAGCAGTCTACCCTACATCAGCGAATCCTTTCCGCATGTTGTTGATGGACTTGAGGAAGAATATCAAAAAATTGCTGAGGACCTTATGGCTATCTTGTCGGAGAATAACGTGAAATTCCATAAAGAGCGAACGGAGATGACCCAATACTACACCATGTGGGTCCATCAAATCAAAACGCCCATTGCAGCCATGTCTCTGTTGATCCACAACCACGATTTTTCGGGGAAAGAAGAAATGTCCATGGAACTTCTTCGCATCGAGGAATACGTGGATATGCTCCTTCAGTACATTCGACTGGGCAGCGACAAAACGGACTTCCTATTTCGTAAGCAACAGCTGGACACGATCATCAAGGATGCAATCAAAAGATATGCCACTGTTTTCATCGGTAGAAATATCGGCCTTCACTACACCCCTATGGACGATTCCGTCATGACCGACAAGAAATGGCTGACCTTCGTTATCTCCCAAGTGATCTCCAATTCCTTGAAGTACACTAAAGAAGGGAGCATTTCAATATCTTTTAATGCTCAGAATGGTATCTTGACCATTGAAGACACGGGGATAGGCATACGCCCTGAAGACCTTCCCAGGATATTCGACCAAGGCTATACCGGGTACAACGGCAGGCTGGATAATCACTCCACCGGTATTGGACTTCATCTTTGCAAGAAGATAGTGGACAAGCTGGGGCATAAGATATCCGCCCGGTCAAATCCCGGTGAAGGAACGAAAATATACATTGACCTATCTTACGAAAATGTAAGGTATGAATGAGGAAATGAAAGGTAGAGTATAGGCTTTGCCTCATTTTTTTTGTTAGCATTATCCTAGGACGTAAAGCTTACTGCAAAAGGAGGAAATCAAATGCCATTATTGGAAGTAAACGGACTAAAAAAAGTATATACTTCTCGACTGGGAGGCAATCAGGTGCAAGCACTGGGCAATGTGAATTTTTCTATTGAGAAAGGAGAATATGTTGCCATTATGGGGGAATCCGGGTCGGGGAAGACAACCCTATTAAATATTTTGGCCTCCCTGGATAAGCCCACCAGCGGAGAAATCCTGCTAAACGGGGTGGATATTACGAAGATCAGGGAAAAAGAAATTTCAGCGTTTCGAAGAGATAATCTTGGCTTTGTCTTTCAGGACTTTAATTTGCTGGATACGTTTTCTCTCAAAGATAATATATTCTTGCCCTGTGTGCTTTCCGGGGAAACCCCCGATGAGATGGAAAGAAAGATTTTGCCCATTGCAGAGACACTGGGCATCTTGAAGCTGTTGGACAAACATCCCTATGAAGTATCCGGCGGAGAAAAGCAGCGCTGTGCCGTGGCAAGAGCGCTGATCAAGGGGCCCAAGCTGGTCTTTGCCGATGAACCCACAGGAGCACTGGATTCCAGATCTGCTGACAATTTGCTCCACTTGTTTACCCGGATCAATTCCACAGGTCAAACCATCCTCATGGTGACCCACAGTATAAAAGCAGCCAGTAGTGCGGGGCGGGTGCTATTTATCAAGGATGGTGAAGTTTTTCACCAGATTTACAAAGGGGACATGAACAACGAAAAAATGTTTGCCAAGATTTCTGATACCCTTACCATACTCATGGGAGGTGGTCAAAGTGCGTAGAGGATTTACCATAAAGCTGGCCTTGACCAACATCAAGAAAAACAGAAAGTTCTACCTCCCCTACATATTGGCCTCTGTCGGGATCATTTCCATCTTCTATATCATGCTGTATCTGGCTACCAACAGCGGTCTGAAAAATCTTCCCCAGTCGGGATTTGTGGGTATATTTCTTGTTTTAGGAAGCATTATCGTTGGCATATTTTCCTTGATTTTCCTATTCTACATCAATAGTTTTTTGATGAAACGCAGAAACAAGGAAATCGGTATGTATAATATTTTAGGTATGGAAAAACGGCACATCGCTAGACTGCTCCTCGTTGAAAGTTTGATGACCACGGCGATCTCTGTAGCAGGCGGACTTTTGCTGGGAATACTGTTCAGCAAAGTGTTCTTCCTGGCTTATTGTCACCTTTTACAAACAAATGTCCCCGTGAGCGACCTGATATCCGTAGGCGCAGTCTTTATTACGGCTGTAGTATTCACTATATTTTTCACTCTGATCCTCATCAAAAATCAGATGGCCCTTGCCCTCTCTCGCCCTATTGATCTACTCAAAGGGGGAAACGTGGGAGAGAGAGAACCAAAAACCAGAGTCATCCCCTCTCTTTTGGGGGTGATCTGCCTGGCAGCCGGATACGGGATTTCAATCCGAATTGACAACCCCCTTGAAGCTGTTTTTCTCTTTTTTATCGCAGTGATCCTTGTGATCTTCGGAACCTACCTTCTGTTCACCATGGTCAGCATTGCCGTCCTAAAGGCTCTGAGGAAGAATAGAAACTACTATTACAAAGCCGGACATTTTACGACCGTTTCAGGCCTACTTTTTCGCATGAAACAAAATGCTGTGGGCATGGCCAACATCTGTATATTATCCACGATGGTCATCATTATGATTTCCACGACAGTTTGCCTTCAGGCCGGAATAAAGGACATCATCAAGACTATCGCACCCGGCGATATAAATATAAACGGCAGCATTTCCCGGCAGGGCCAGTTAGATACAATGACTTCTTCCTACATTGAAGAAAACAACGCCAAAATTAAGAAGATCGCTGAAAGAAACGGCATCTCCATCAAAGATGTAAGGGGGTATACTGCTGCACAACTGACCACAACCTACAGTGATGGTATATTTGCCCCTGCTCCACTCAGTAAACAGGGGCATATGGTAGATATGGTAATGGTGATCCCTGTGGACATCTACAACAACTTCACCGGCAAAAACATCACTTTAAATGAGGGCCAAGTGGTAACCTTGGGAAGTAATGCTGCTCCAGATAACATACGGATCGGACAACGGGAATTTAAGCGAATCGATCATGTCGATGAAGAACTGCCAAATAATTTTGGCGGTATGAATCAGTACTATTTAGTTGTGGATAATCTGGACACATTGGAGAAAATCGTCGAGGAGTTTAATGGTGCCAACGGATTCCAGGGGATACACTACGGCGGGCTAGTGGATGTAAATGCCAGTAGCAGAGAAATAAATAATTTTGCCAAGGATCTATCTCAAGATAGCGGTTTACTTCCTGCTACTATATCGACCAAACAAGAGGTCCAAAACTTGTTTCATAGCTTATCCTCAGGATTTCTGTTCATGGGCGTACTGCTGGGGACGGTATTCACCTTTGCGGCAGCTCTCATCATTTACTATAAGCAGATTTCAGAAGGTTATTATGACAAAGAAAAATACGAAATCATGCAAAAGGTAGGCATGAGCAAGAAAGCGGTAAAAGCTAGCATAAGAACCCAAGTTTTGATGGTGTTCTTTGCCCCCCTTTTGGTTGCAGGCTGTCACATGGCAGGAGCCTTTAATATGATGCGTTTGCTCCTGAATCTCTTTAAGTTAACCAACATCAACCTGTTCATAACTTGTTGTGCCCTAACCTTTATCCTCTTTGCTACCATCTATCTTTTGGTATACCTGTTTACAGCAAGGGAGTACTACAAAATTGTTCGGTGGACCAGGGAAGAACCCCTGTGATCTATCTGTTTTCACCATTCAGTTTCCCCCGGAGAGGCAGTAATGCTATCCGGGGATTTTTATCCTTATTTTGTGAGATTTCTGAAATTTCTCTTGCTGTTATCTTCCCCGGAAAAATATGATATACTGCAAGCAAAACGAGACGAATTCACCATATCGCACGAAAGGATGATACTATCATGACCACTCCTGTTCTCATCTCGGGTATTGGGCTGATCTGTGCTCTTGCCCTAATGGCGATCCTGATTTTTAAGCGGGTGACGCCTATCATCATCGGTCCCCTCGCCGCTTTGCTAGTGTGCATCACCAGCCGGATGCCTGTCTTCGAAAGCGTGACGGGCACTTACCTTGAAGGAGTCGCAGGCTTTTTTGTTTCATACTTCTTCATTTTTCTTCTGGGAAATATCTTGGGAAATATTTATCTCAACTCGGGAGCTGCCACTAAGATCGGCACGATCATTTCCGATAAATTCGGAGCAAAGCACTGCATGATCGCGTGTATGGTTCCCGCTGCAATTTTAAGTTACGGCGGTATCAACAGCTTCGTCATTATCTTTGCCGTATTCCCCATCGCCCTGAAGTTGTTTGAAGAGGCAAACCTACCTACTTACCTGCTTCCGGGAATTGTCTGCGGAGGCATGTGGACCTTTGCCATGACCGGACCTTTTTCACCTCAGATCCCCAATATCGTATCCATGCAGTATCTGGGCACCCCGGCCTATGCCGGCCTTTTGCCCGGCCTGGTGGGTGCTGCTGTTCAAGTGGTCCTCATCGTCTGGTACATGAACAGACAGGGAAAATTGGCACAGAAAAACGGGGAGGTTTTCCAGTGGCCCCAGGGGGTCAAGCGGATCGAGGATGCAGAGAAGATGCCCAGTGGCTTTAGCTCATTCCTTCCTTTACTTATCGTACTGATTCTGTTCAACCTTACGAAGCTGGATATCATCATCTGTCTCCTTATCGGCATTGCTGCTGCCCTGGCCTTGTTCTATAAGTATCTGCCTAAGTCGGAGCTATTGGATCTGTTCAACGATGCGGCAAGATCATCCATTACCATCATCATCAATACAGCCGTAATTGTCGGCTTCGGCTCTGTGGCAAAAGGGACCATATTCTATGAATTCGCCACTAACGTGTTACTCAACTCCGATGCCAATCCGTACATCGTAGCTGCAGTAGGGGCCAACGTCTTTGCCGGTATTTTAGGATCTGCAAGCGGCGGTATCGCTCTTATGTACGAAACTTTGGGGGACGCATTTATTCAGTACGGTCAGCAGGGATATAACCTTGAGTATATCCACAGGCTGTGCGCTGACGGTGCGGGAGGCTTGGACTCTCTTCCTTGGAACGGTTCTATCGTTTCCATCTTTGCCATCTGTCATACGACCCACAAGCTGTCCTACAAGTATAACTTCTTTACCTGCCTGGTCATCCCAGTGGGTGCCACTTTCCTCATCGCCTTACCCATCTGTTTGATTTTCGGATGAGCGAATACATAAAGGAGGGATCATCATGACAAAAGTGATTTACGAAAAAACAGGACATACGGCGATCATCACCTTCAATAAACCGGAGAACTTAAATGCCCTGTCTTCTGATTTCATCCATCAAACCCATCTGGCCCTAGATATGGCCCAATATGATGAAGATGTGTACACCATCATCTTCACCGGCAAGGGCAGAGCCTTTATTGCAGGAGCGGATATCCATGAAATATATACCCTTAACAGGCAGGAAGTTTCGGAGTGGGCTGCAAAAGGCGGCAATTTGAACTTGCGCATCGAGGAAATGGATAAGCCTACCATCGCAGCGATCAATGGATTTGCCTTGGGCGGCGGATTGGAGCTTGCCATGGCCTGTGACATGAGAATCGCAGTACCTGCTGTAAAGGTTGGTCTGGTGGAAACGGGGATCGGGCTCATGTGCGGTTCCGGAGGGACGCAGCGTCTCCCCCGGATAGTCGGCATGTCTAGGGCTAAGGAGCTGATTTTTACTGCCAGAAAGATTTCTGCAGAGGAAGCACTTAGGATCGGCCTGGTGGATAAAGTCGTCCCTGAGGAAGAGCTTATGGATGTTGCAAAAGATCTTGCACTAGAAATAGAAAAAAATAGCCAAGTGGCCATTGGTCTATCCAAAGCCGCTATCCGGTATTCAGATATCTCTTCTCTGCAAGATGGCACCCTCCGTGAACGAGAGCTCTTTGAACAGTGCTTTGATTATCAGGATCATAAAATCGGCATCACCGGCTTCATGAACAAAGAGCGGAACATCAAATTCAAGAATAAATAGAGGAGAATTTTATGTCAGTACAATTCATCACTGCATCTCATGCCGCTACACTGATCCAAGATCATGCTACCGTGGCTATCGATGGGTTTATCGGATTTGCTTTAGCAGAGGATATCTTGGGAGAAATCGAAGACCGATTTATCAAAGAGGGCCATCCCAGAGATATTTCCGTAGTGAATGTAGCCGGCCTGGGCGGTGACGGCAAGGGGCGTGGCATCAACCACTTTGCCCATAAAGGCCTGATGAGGCGTTTTCTCTGCAGCAATCTCAGCCTGGCCCACAAGATGTACCCTATGATCATGGGGAATGCCTTTCCTACTTTCATGATCCCCCAGGGGGTCCTCTCTTCTATGATGCGACAAATTGCAGCACGCAACCCAGGGGTCATCTCAAAAGTGGGGATGAAAACCTTTGTTGACCCTAGAATCGATGGAGGGAGAATCAATGATGCAGCTAAGGAAGCCAAGGATGATCATGTGGTGGAGTTGATTTCCATAAAGGGAGAAGAATATCTGTTTTATCCCGCTTTCGATATCCAGGTCGCTTTGATCAAGGGCACTTATGCCGATGAAGACGGCAATATCTCCACGGAGAAAGAAGCTGTACAGTTGGAACAGTTGGAAATGGCTGCGGCCGCTAAGAACAGTGGCGGCATCGTCATGGTACAGGTGGACGAAGTCGTGCCCGGCGGTTCCATTCATCCGGCGAAAATCACTGTTCCAGCCAACTTTATCGACTATGTGATAGAGGGAAGACCGGAAAACACGGGTCAGCACTTTATCGGAGACGGCAAACCTGTCCCCTCTTGGTGCGGAGATGAAAGGGTGGATCTTGGTGAGTTTAAGCCAATGCCTCTGGAAATACCCAAAATCATTTGCAGGCGCGCTTGCCTGGAAATATCCAACGGGGACTTCATCAATCTGGGGATCGGTATCCCTACAGGGATCTCAGACGTGCTTAACGAAGAAGATAAAATCGCAGATATTTCTTTGAGCATAGAATCCGGCATCACCGGCGGAGTTCCCGCTTCCGGTCTAGCCACAGGCGCAGCGTATAATCCGGTAGCGATCATGAAACAGCCGGACATCTTTGATATCTACGATGGTGGCGGCATCGACTTTACCGGTGTAGGGGCGGCGGAAATCGATCGTTCCGGAAATGTAAATGTATCTAAATTTTCCGGCAAGGTCACCGGCCCCGGAGGCTTTATCAACATCACCCAAGGAGCGAAAACCCTTTGTTTCATGGGCACCTTCACCGCCGGAGGCTTGGAAACGGAAATCAGATACGGCAGACTGCACATCCTCAGAGAAGGTAAATATGTCAAGTTCAAAAACCAGGTGGAGCACATCACATTTTCCGGTGAACACTCCCTTGAACAAGGTAGACAGACGGTATACTATATCACTGAGCGAGCTGTCTTCAAGCTGGTCGACAGCGGTCTGATGCTCATCGAGGTTGCCCCGGGTATCAGGCTGGAAAAAGACATCCTGGCCCATATGGAGTTTGATCCGGTTATCTCCCCTGATCTAAGGGAAATGGACAAGCGACTTTTCATGCCTGAGAAATTAGAGTTGAAATTAAAGTGAAGAATAGAAAAACCGATCCATAGACACCTAAAATGGGCTACCTCAACACACCCTCGCGTTGAGACAGCCCACCTTCTTTTTTTTGGCTTATTTCTTTTCTTTTTTCCCCAGAGAGGCAAATACGACTCCGGCAATCGCGTATGCGATTGCTAAACCAAGCATCCCAATCTGCCACAGTGTGTATGGATCAATATTCATATCTTTGCCTCCCTACTTTCTGTTTCTGTTGCATCACGGCCTTTGTGCATGCCCAAAGCCAGGCCCAAGATATAGGACACGCCGACAATCACAGCGCATAATATAAAAGCTTTCAACATAAACATGTAAAATATCATTTACTTACCTCCTTCTATCGCCCTATTTTGTATTTGTTCAGAATTCTTTTTATTCAGTAGTCCCGGTTTCCCAGGAATAACTAAGTTTGTAATAACTCCGATAACTAAGGTAAGCACTAACGTAACGTAACCGTTCAGTACACCCTCCATACCTAAGAGCGCCGGCAAGCCCGTAAAGGACCATAGCAAATTGATCCCCCATGTTATGAACAGGGTAATTTGTGCTGCTGCTTTAGAACGCTTCCAGAAGAGTCCCATGACCGTCAACCAGAAGATCGGTATCAGCCATGAAAACAGCCAGTTTGCTCCTTCCACCATAGGTGGCAAATTGAACGAAGCTATAACTGCAGCAACAGAAAGAATCACAATCAGAATTCTAGTGTACCGTGTAACTTCCTTTTCCGTTGCATCTTTTTTCCAGAGAGACTTATATATATCCTGCACAAACATAGATGAGGGTGCCATAACGTTAGTTGCAAAGGTAGATAAGAGCGCACCCAGGAAGGCTGCCAGTAGCCAGGCAACCAGCCATGTAGGCATATAGTTGACAATGAGTCCTGGACCGGCCCCTTTAGGCCCCAGTTCCGCAAGCTCCGGAATACTCTTTGCTGCTACGCCGATGCCTACAGTAAAGACTGTAAACATACCGTTTAACAGGCCTGCAATAATCAACGCTTTGAAAATGGTTTTTTCGCTTTTAGCTGCCATCGTAACCTGCAATCCCTGCTGGCTGATCCCTTGTGAAAAGACTACACATATAACTGTAGGAATACCGAAAGCGATAATCAGTTCTTTAGAACCAAGCATACTCAATTGTTCCAGTTGACCGGATTCCACGTAATAATTCTCAACACCGTACCAGCCTTCCGGCAAGAATCCGCCTAAAGCAAAACCGGTAACAATCAACCCGGCAAACATCACAATAGTGTTGATCACATTCAAGATCCCGATCTGCTCCATGCCGGCAAGAAGCACATACAGCATGCCAATTACGCCACCGACAATAGCACCTAGCGCAATGGAGCTACCTGTCAAACTGGAAAAAACAATACCGATAGCTTGTGCTTCCATGGTAAGCATGCCAAATACTACTGCAGCATTGGCACAGGATGTGGCTACGCGTATCCTTGATCCGTACATCATATCCATCATCTCCGGGACTGTACCGACATTCAAGCGCCTCACCCATCTTCCGGATCCAAGGCAGATAACACAGATCAATATGACATGGGCAACCGAAACCCAAATGGCTGCAAATCCAATATCCCAACTTAGCTCCATCACACCGAATACGTGTAGGGAACCTAAGTAGGTCAATGCTATCGTTACACCTACGACAGGGGCAGACATGGATTTGTTTGCATCAGTAAATCCTCTGCCTCCCGACTTCCTATGTTTCATCGTCACATAAATACCGATCAATACAACAGACAGTATTTCATATAGTATTACGACAACCAATATTCCATTCATATTCAAGCCTCCTTATTTCTTTGAGAAGATCATGCAATAGATGAGGAAAACTACATCTATTGCATGACACACAATTCATTTGCTCTACCGCATAATGGTTTGAGTGACTATTTTAACCCTAAAATCTGTCTCGCTTCATCAGGTGTTGCCACTTCACAAGTAAACTCTTCAATGATTCTTCTGGCTCGCGCAACAAATTGCATGTTGCTGCTTGCAATTTCTCCCTTTTTGTAGAGAACGTTATCTTCCATCCCTACTCTCACGTGTCCGCCCATGGCAATGGTAGCATACATGATTTCCATGGCTCCGGCACCGACACCGAATGCACTCCATGTTGAACCGGGGGCAACTTCTTCCATGACATCGCGCATGAAAACCAGGTTTTTTGTGCTTGCCTTTATGCCGCCCGCCACACCCATGCAAAACTGGAAATGCAAGGGAGCTTTCAAAACACCTTTTTTCAGGTAATATCCGGCGTTGTAAATCATTCCGGGATCGAAAGCCTCCACTTCCGGCTTAACTCCTACTTCTTGCATCATTGCTCCCAACTTTTCTAAGAAAGCCGGGTTGTTTTCAAAGACAGTAGTGTGCTGCCAGTTCATAGTGCCACAATCGTAGGATGCCATCTCCGGCTTCAATTCGTAAAATGGCCTGATTCTGTCCTCTTCCTTCAGGTTTACCCCTCCGGATGTGGTCAAGTTGATGATGATATCGCAATCTTTTTTGCCTCTGATCAAGTTCACGGTTTCTTCAAACTTTTCAAAGACCATTGCTGCTTCGCCTTTGTCGTTTCTGCAGTGGATATGCGCTACCGCAGCCCCTTCCTTCCAGCAATTGTATATTTCTTCTGCGATCTCTTCCGGCTCAATCGGCACATTAGGTGTATTATCTTTCGTAGGCCAAGCTCCGGTGGTGGCTACTGTGATGATCCTTTTATTTTTTAAATCGCTCATTGATCTGTTCCTTTCCTAGTCTCTGTTAGGCAGAACACCGCCGTATCCATAAGTTCTGTCCGGAACATCATTTATATCATCTTCATCGATTTCCGCAACACAACGTGCCATGGAGCCGTCACCCATATACCATCTGATGGGGAAACAGTAAAACCGGAATCTTTTGCCCGATACCTTATCCAAGTCACCGCCCAGGTTCTCAACTCCAACAATGCCATGTCCCAGAAGCTGTTTGTGACAAGGCTCCCATGTTCCCCACTCACCAATAGCTTCCAAATCGCCAAACTTCGCATCATACGCTTCTTGACCGTGGAGTTTGATGTAAAGTTCCTTATCAAATTCGGCATAAGCTTCTTCCCCAAACTTCTCGATATATTCTTCTGTGATGGGTCTTCCCGAAGCACCCAACAGGTTCATTCTGGTCATTCCGTTATTTCCCATAGCCGTGTGAAGGGGATGGTCCAAGGCCTGCATATCCATGGCTACACACTTCACCTTGTGCTTTACAAACCATTTCCCCGCCTCGACACCGGTACCGCAGGAGTAGTGGTAGTATTCTTTGGAGTCATCGAATTTTCTGTGCATTCCTGTGTTCAGACAGACAATCATGCCTTCCAATTCTTCCGGCTTGATGTTAGCTCTCCGACAAGCGTCTTCCAGATGCTTTTCAGTGATGAGTCCCCACTTTTCTATTTCGATTTCAAGGCATACAGCATCACCGGTATACGCATCTACAGGCATTTCATGCGTATAGCGCGCTCTTTTTCCGTCGAATTCTTTTTCCATAACGTGTCTAGGCGCATCGCAGTGGGTCCCGGTGTGCATGGTGCATCCGATGTACTGGGTCAATACCCCTCCCTTCGCTAAACTGTGCTTGCTGTCAATAACCGGCTTGTCGAAATAGGGCCATCTTGGAATCTCTGCACTAAACGGATGTGTTAGATCGATCATGATTTTTTTTGACATTTTGAATCTCCTTTACTTAATTTCACTTGTTTGTACTACTTGAACTTTTGTATGATTTGTATCGTTTTTATGTTTTTTGAAATACCCGGTTATTGCAGATCCTTGGTTACATCGATGAGATACTCTCTCAGCCTGCGATTGGAGGCGGCAATTTCTTCTTCGCTCCATGTTTGATAACCCTTTCCGGTTTTGAATCCCAGATCTCCCTTTTCAACTAACTCTTCCAAAAGCTTAGAAGGTTCATGAGAATCTTCGAGGTATTTGACAATATATTTTTGGATGTTGAGGGATAGGTCAACTCCGATCATGTCAACGTTCTCCAAAATGCCAAGAGTTGGCCACCGCAACCCCGGACCATATCTCAGCGCCTCATCCACCGTCGCCGGATCTGCAATCCCTTTCTCAACGATAGAGAGAGCTTCTCTCCAAATGGCATGCTGCAGCCTGTTGGCAATAAATCCCGGAACATCCTTTTGGCATCGCACCGGCTTTTTTCCGATCTTCTTCATGAAATCGTAGGTTCGATCCATGGTTTCCTCCGATGTTTCATCTCCCTTCACTACTTCCACCAAAGGGATCAAGTAAGGAGGGTTCCAAAAATGAGTTCCCACCAGTCTGCTTTTATTCTTCACCTTTGAAGCGATTTCCGTGACGCTCATAACAGAAGTATTGGTGGCGAGAATACACGATTCTTTGCACTGTGGCTCTATTTCCGAAAAGAGGTTTTGTTTCAGGGCCATGTCCTCCAATACACACTCCACCACCATGTCGGCATCTCTCAAAGCCTCTTTCATATCTGTGGTGAATGTGATCCGTTCTATGATTCTCTCTGCCTCTTTTGGATCCATGGCATTCCTTTCTACCAGTTGATCCAAATTATTTCTGACGGGTTTCAGAGGCTCTGCTTTGGCGTTCCTGGACCTAAGGATAACGCTGGTTTCCTTATCCCTGGCAAAGGTCAAAGCTAAGCCGTTTCCCATGAGTCCGGACCCCAGGATCGTAACATTCATTATACTCATACTCTTCCTCACCTTCTTGCTATCAGTTAGCCCAATAACCGCCTTCAACCGCCACATTTGCTCCGGTCATAAAATCACTGGCTGAGGATGCAAGGAAGATACACGGCCCGACAAAATCTTCCGGCTCTCCTAACCTGCCTGCGGGGATCCTCTTGAGAAAGTTCTTGTAGACTTCACTGTCCGGATCAAACATCCACTCAGTTAGATCGGAGCGAAACACGGTCGGATTGATGGTATTTACATTGATTTTATGTTTTGCCGTCCATTCACAAGCCAGGGACTGGGCCATCAGATCGATACCAGCCTTTGCGGTACAGTATCCTGTGTATCCTGCCATTCCCATCTTGGATCTTGCAGAAGAAACTAGGATCACTTTACCCCCATTTCCCTGAGCGATCATCTGCTCGCCCACGTATTTACAAAACAGCCATGTTGCCTGAACATCCGAATCCATGATGGCTTTCCAGGTGTTTAAGTCCTGATCCACAATAGGCTGTGGATTATTGTAGCCTGCAGCTGTCAACAGAACATCGATCTTACCAAATGTCTTTACAGTATCTTCAACGATCTTCTTTACATCATTTTCTACTGCAGGATCACCGATCGAATAGTCACACTGGATTCCTTCAGCCTTAAGGTCTTCACAAACCACCCTGCATTTGTCGGCTGTTCTTCCCGTAATCATCAGTTTCATGCCGGCAAGACCATATCCTCTACACACAGCTTTTCCCAACGCGCCCGTAGCACCTGTTATGAGTGCAACCTTTCCTTTCACATCAAATAAGTTGTCCATAAACTGTTTATCTATCTTCATATATTTCCTCCTTTTGTTTTCCGACTCGTCGTACACGTTTCACTGAGGATAGCTGATGATCACCAGCATTTTAGCCGTCTGATTTCCCTCATTCACCAGTCCTCTTCCCTCGTTGGGCGGAAAGGATATAGATTCTCCCGGACCTATTTTGTATACAGTTCCTTCTTTATCTGTAACTGTCATTTCTCCTTCCAGAACGAAGTAAACTTTTTCCAGAGGATTATCATCATAAGCCCAGTCAGCGCCACCACCCGGCTCAAAAGTGCTCATACCAACCCAAAATTGCTCGGCACCCGTTTCATCCTTTCCGTGATATCTCTTCATGGTTACACCATGATGTCCGGGTGCTTCGTATGGGTTTGCCGTTTCAAATGTCTGCTTCTTCATATATTCTCCTTTCTTTATCATCTGTTGGTTACTGCTGTCTTAATCCTCATTATAGAGATTGTAAAATTTTTAACAATACTCACTTTTCTGTAAGACTATTACCTCTTGGTACCTAATAACCAAAAGGGAAGAACTGATTATTCCAACGTTTTTCGATACTTTTTAGTGTTTTTGGACTATTTTTCCCACAAAAAAAAACAATGCAATACAATACAACGAAGGTAGGAATTGTATTCAAAAAAAAATCTACCTATGATACAATGTACAGCAGAAAGGAGACTTGGGCAGAAGCCCGACGCGCATATGAGAACTGAACCGGTCAATCCTTATCACTATGCTCTATCCTGCCTTGCAGGAAAGTGGAAAACTTCACTACTGAACCATATCTATCACTATGGTTATATTCGCTTCACCAAGACTAAAGGTACTTTTCCTGTCAGTGAAAAAGTCCTAAGTGAGCAGTTGAAGGAAATGATTTCTGATGGGTTGATTGAACGAATACAATATGATGAAGTTCCCCTTCGAGTGGAGTATGTCCTTACTGATGTGGGGAAGAAAACCATGCCGGCGGTGGATATGCTCTATATCTGGAGCATTGAACGGTTACGTGAATTGAATATAGATATCGATCCTGATGCTTTTCTGGTACATCCCTTTGAACGGTACGATATTTCCATGAAACGCATGTTGGAAGATTTCGAACAGACAGTTGATTTGATGGGTCTACTGGAAGAATATAATATTTCCGGAGACGATCTTCGCAAACTAGTAGAAATACACATTCAAAGAGAAGGCCTACAGCCGAGACCCACTCCCCCTAAATCACCGGAATACGATCTTTGATGGGCTTTCGTAAGGATCACTTAACTGAACACTTGAATCAGCATCAATAGATAGGATAGAAATGCCGAGTGGATCTCCCACCCGGCATTTTTACTAAAAGCTCATCTTCTCAAAACTAATTCGCAAGAGCTTTCATCTCGTATCCTAATTTCTTGCCTTACCTCTCGCTGCTGCTATTGTCCCGGCAGCAATCGCCATCAATGCAATGGCTCCTAATATACCTGCATCTCCATCCCCGGTCTTAGGTGTCTTCTTCGGTGGTTCTGGAGTCTTTTTGGGTATCGCCTCATATGTTGCATATAGGGTCATATCCTCCCAAACCTCTGTATTGAAATCCCACGCCTTTCCGTCCTTATCTACCCAACGGATGAACTTATTGTCCACCAATGCAGGATCCTCTGCCGGCTTAGTTGCCTTGTTTCCGGCGACAAATGTCTGGTCTGCAGGAACCGGTTTTCCTCCCTTGGTATCAAATTTGACAGTCACTTCTGCATCATACACTGCGTATAGGGTCATGTGCTCGCCGATGGGCCACTTAAAATCCCACTCAGTTCCTTCAGAGTTTTCCCAGTGACTAAATACATATCCTTCTTTTACAGGGTCTGTTGCCGGCTTAATTGCCTGAAATCCCGGGGAAATCCACTGATCATCCGGCTGAGGCAATCCGTCGTCCGTATCAAAGTCGACCCTGACTTCATATCTGGCATACAGATCTATACTGGACACTACAGGGGTATCAAAATCCCAAGCCTTTCCATCTTTATCCAACCACTCGATGAAGGTCTGTCCTTCCAACTGCGGGCTGGGATCCGGCTTTGTTGCTTTTTGACCTGAAGCTAAGTTTTGTACCGGTGGCACAGGGTCTCCTCCGTTAGTGTGAAAAGTCACCGTTACGAATTCTGCTGCACCTGCCTGAGAGGGATTCCCTTCCATCTTTGATATGGCGCTACCAAAGGGAAAGAGTAATGCTGCCACCAAGCACACGAGTACTGCGGACATTAGGATTTTTCCTATCCCCTTTCGAAAATTTCTCACTTTCATAAAACACTCCTTTCATCTCACAAACCGATCATCCTCAACTTGATTATTCGGGATCATCAATGATTTCCCCTTTATCGTAGCAGTCGGGTGTTAAATAACCGTGAAATTTCGGGTGTTTTCTTAAAAAAACCTAAAAAATTTTTTTAGTCGTCATTGCCATGACTTTCAGATGATTTTTCTATTGATTTCTTAATGACACCTGGCTAGAATTTTTGATCCCGGTCAAAGACCGACTTGACCTCCACATACTCTGCAAGACCGTATATTCCGCTCTCTCTTCCCAGTCCCGATTGCTTGTAACCGCCAAACGGACCATTGGGATCCCATCGCCCTCCGTTGATATACACTCTTCCCGTCCGCATACGGCCGGCCACCTGAGCCGCTTCCTCTGCAGGCCCGAATACCGCACCGTCCAAGCCGTAAATGGTTCCATTGGCCAGGTCGATTGCTTCTTCTGTATGATCATAGGGTATAATGGACAAAACGGGTCCGAAGATCTCTTCCTGGGCGATTGTCATATCTCCTTCTACATCAGTAAACACCACCGGTCTGACGAAGTATCCCGGCCCGCCTTCCTCCGGGACTGCTCCCAAGAGCATCCTGGCACCTTCCCGGATACCTTCTTCTATATATCCCTTTACCCTTGCAAACTGTTTCTTGCCGGCAAGTGGTCCGACATTGGTTTCCGGATCCCTCGGATCGCCAACCTTGTAGTGATCGTAGTGCTTTACTGCCATCTCTTCAATCTCCGATAGATTTTCCCTAGGTACAATGAGTCTGGTCAGGGCAGAACAAGTCTGTCCCGTATTGTTAAAGGTAGAAGCCAGGGCCGTCTGTACGGCACCTTCCAGATCCCCTCCCTTGAGGACCACCAAGGCGGACTTGCCTCCCAGTTCTAAGGTGATCTTCTTTACACTGTCCAGAGCCAGTTTTCCTACCTCTTTGCCCCCGGAAGTGGAGCCGGTGAAAGAGACCATATCCACCTTGGGATGGGTACACATGAAGTTCCCCACTTCACCGCCTCTTCCCGTGACTAAATTGAACACGCCATTGGGAAGACCGGCTTCTCTCAGTGCTTGGCATAAAATATAAGCGCTGAGTGGGGTCACTTGTGATGGTTTCAATACCACGGTATTTCCGGTTAGCATGGCCGGAACCACCTTCTGGTGGATTTGCTCCAAAGGGTAGTTCCAAGGTGTCAAGCAGGCAACCACGCCTACCGGTTCTTTCACCACTTTGGATCTGCCCATCTCTTCTTGGAAAGGAAAATCGTCTATTGCTTTAAGGAAATGCTCATAGCGCTTCAAGGGCCCCTTGGCATGAGCCATCATTGCCCATCCTGCCGGTGCTCCCAGTTCCAGCATCTCCAGCCGGGCGATTTCATCCATGCGTTCATACATCAGATCCAAGGCCTTCTGTAAATATGCTTTTCTTTTCTCTACCGGGG
The DNA here is from genome assembly GCA_050946655.1 of Anaerovoracaceae bacterium. Lineage (GTDB taxonomy): Bacteria > Bacillota > Clostridia > Peptostreptococcales > Anaerovoracaceae > JAXGRD01. Next base: position 11,265 of record JBMNVE010000006.1, on the reverse strand, counting down.
TGTTCCACCAACCTAAAAAGGCCTCATATGCGGCGTCTACTGCACGGTCTACATCTTCTCCGTCCCCTGCAGGAACCCTGGCAAAAACCTCTCCGGTTGCCGGATTCTCCACCTGGATCCACTGAGGGGAATGGGATGATACCCATTCTCCGTCTATAAACAGTTTTTCAAAATTCAAATTGCTTTTCATCTTTCTGTCCTCCTCATCTTATGATACCATGAAAGAAAAAGGAGACAAGTATGAAAGAGAATAAAACACCAAGCTGTGTGGACTGCAGCATCAAAGCTTGTGATGGCAGAGAAAAGAACTACCCTTCCTTCTGCCTGACCGCAAAGATGAACAAAGAGTTTGAAAAAAAGGTCCTTGAAATCTATGGGGAAGATGAAAACCAAAGGGCCATGCAGGCCGCTGCCATGGTTGAGTATGAGGGTTATCTCACCAGGACCAGGATGGAAGAAATCGTGGAATTTGCCGGCAAGATAGAAGCAAAAAAAATCGGCATCGCAACCTGTGTCGGCCTCATCAAGGAAGCCGGGATCGCCGGAAAGATTCTAAGGAGCCACGGCTTTGAAGTCTTCGGCGTGGCATGTAAAGTCGGTGCAGTGGAAAAAACCAAGGTGGGTATTGATCCGATCTGTAATCAGATCGGAACGAGCATGTGTAATCCCATCATGCAAGCTAAAATACTGGCTGAAGAAGGAACAGACCTGAATCTGGTGGTGGGTCTCTGCGTCGGACATGACAGCCTATTCTACAAGTATTCTCAGGCCTTGACCACGACTCTCATAACAAAAGATAGAGTGCTGGGCCATAATCCGGCCGCAGCACTCTATACTGCAGATACATATTACCACAAACTGTATGGGGAAGATTAGGCTTTCTCGCTGTTGATCACGGTGATCAGTTCACCGCTGTCCACCTGGGATCCTTCCTTCACGTGGATCTCTTCGATTTCACCGGCCACGGTGGCAAGTACGTTGGTTTCCATCTTCATAGCTTCAATGATGGCCACCGGCTGTTTTTCTTCCACCTTATCTCCTTCCTTCACCAGGATTTTCATGATGCTTCCGGAGATGTTTGCACCTACTTCGCCCGGCTTGGTCTCATCGGCATAGCGGATGCTGGCACCGGTAGCACCAAGGTCTGCACTTTCATCCTTGATGTGGATCACCGTATTATTGCCGTTCACTTCAAAGACCACATCCCGGACCCCCGGTTCCTCTCCTTCTCTAATGGCCACCAACTTGATGACCAATTCCTTGCCTTCTTCGATCTTTACCTCGCAAGTCTCACCTACGGACAAACCGTGGAAAAAGATATCGCTGCCCATGAGACGGAAGTCCCCTTCTTTATCCAGACTCTTTAGATAGTCGTCATAGACTTTCTCAAAGAGGGCGGCACTGAGAACCTGTTGCTCTGTCCCTTCCAAACCGTGTTCCTTCTTTAATCGCTTTTTGATCGAGGCGAAGTCCACCGGTTCCAGTAGTTCCCCCGGTCTGCAGGTGATGGGTTTCTTGCCCTTAAGGACTAAATTCTGTAACTTCTTGGGGAAGCCTCCCTTCGGCTGCCCCATCATCCCTTCAAAGTAAGATACGATGGAGTCGGGGAAATCGATTTCCTTCCCCTTCTCGTAGATATTTTCGGGAGTCAACCCGTTCTGCACCATAAATATGGCCATGTCGCCCACCGCCTTGGAAGAAGGGGTCACCTTGACGATATCCCCGAGCATCAGGTTCACTTCCCGATACATGTCCTTGACTTCCTTGAACTTATGGCCAAGGCCAAAGCTCTCCACCTGAGGTTTCAGGTTGGAATACTGCCCGCCAGGGAGTTCATACTTATAGATCTCGGCAGTGCTGGCCATAAAGTCGGACTCAAAACCCTTGTATACCGGCCGGACCGCTGTCCAGTAGTCGGATATCTTTTGTATATCATCTGCATTGAGCCCCGTTTCTCTTCTGGTGTGTTCGAGGGCCGCAACTACTGAGTTCAGGTTAGGCTGGCTGGTGAGCCCCGACATGCTGGAGATGGCTCCGTCGGCAATATCCACCCCGGCCTGGGCAGCCATGAGAATTGCTGCTACTCCGTTGCCGCTGGTATCGTGGGTATGAAGATGGATAGGAATGGATATCTCGTATTTCAATGCTTCCACCAATTTCTTGGCTGCCATAGGCTTGAGTAATCCGGACATATCCTTGATGCCCAGGATATGTGCACCTCTCTTCTCCAGCTCCTTGGCCATATCTGTATAGTATTTCAAGTTGTACTTTTCTCTGCTTTCGTCCAGGATGTCTCCCGTATAGCAGATGCAGGCCTCCGCCACCTTCCCTTGCTTCAATACTTCATCCAAGGCCACTTCCATGCCCTGGATCCAGTTGAGGGAATCAAAGATACGGAACACATCGATGCCGCTCCTTGCAGCCTGAGCAACAAAAGCACGGATCACATTGTCCGGATAGTTCTTATATCCCACTCCGTTGGCTCCTCGAATGAGCATCTGGAACATGATGTTGGGGATCTTCTTCCTGAGAGTTTCTAACCTCTCCCAGGGGTCTTCCTTGAGGAAACGGATAGCCGTGTCAAAGGTTGCCCCGCCCCACATCTCCAGAGAAAATAGGTCTTTTTGATAAGTGGCCACTGCCGGAGCTATCTTCTCCATATCTACAGTACGCACCCTGGTAGCCATGAGGGACTGCTGGGCATCACGCATGGTGGTATCGGTCAACAGTAACTTTTGCTGGTTCAGGACCCATCTGGCCAGTTTCTCCGGCCCCTCCTGATCCAGAATTTGCTTCGTACCGCTTAAAGCGTTGATCTCATCGGCTTTGATCCTGGGAAAGATGGGAACGTCAAAGTCTGGCTTTTCTCCCCTGTTGCCGTTGACATATTTGTTCCCTAAATAGGTCAATACCTTCAATTCTTTGTTTTCTTTCGGTCCGATGTTGAACAGCTCAGAATGATTGCCGATAAATCCTGTGTTGCAATTCCCCTTTCTGAACTCATCGTGATTGAGCACGTTGATGAGAAAGTCCGTATTGGTTTTCACTCCCTGGATGACCGTCTCTCGCAGTACCCGGATCGCCTTATTGGTGGCGCCTTCAAAGGTCCTGGCCCAGGAAGTCACTTTTACCAGCAGGCTATCATAGTAAGGTGAGATATTAGCCCCCGTAAAGCCGTTTCCTCCATCCAAACGAATGCCGAAGCCGGAAGCACTTCTGTACAAACTAATCACCCCTGTATCAGGTGCAAAGCCGTTTAAGGGGTCCTCTGTGGTGATCCTGCACTGGATGGCATATCCGTTGGTGGTTACGGACGCCTGATCCTTGATGTCAATTTCCTCGGAGCTGAGGGGATAGCCTTGAGCGACCAAGATCTGAGACTGGACGATATCCACTCCCGTGATCATCTCCGTCACCGTATGCTCCACCTGGATCCGCGGATTCATCTCGATGAAGTAATGCTTCCCGTCGTTGTCCAGTAAAAACTCCACCGTTCCTGCATTTCTGTAGTTCACAGCACCGGCGATCTTCAAGGCATCTTCACAAATGGCCTGCCTCTGCTCTTCTGTCAAACTGAAGGCAGGAGCAAACTCAACGATCTTTTGGTATCTTCTTTGGATAGAACAGTCCCTTTCGTAGAGATGGACTATGTTGCCGTGTTTGTCCCCTAGAACCTGCACCTCAATGTGCTTGGGCTGGTCCAGATATTTTTCAATGAATATATCGTCGATGCCGAAGGCTTTCTTCGCTTCGCTTCGAGCGCTCCTGAACTCCTCCAACAGCCTTTCCGGCGTATGGGCAATTCGCATCCCCCTTCCGCCGCCTCCTGCGGCAGCCTTAAGCATCACCGGATACCCGGCTTTTTCGGCAAATTTCTTTGCTTCTTCTTCCGATTTAATGGCTTCTTCCACGCCGGGGATGGTGGGGACGCCCACCTTTTGTGCCACCAGCTTTGATTTGATCTTATCTCCTAGATGATCCATCATCTCCGGGGTAGGTCCGATAAATTCGATCCCCGCTTCCTGGCATGCAGCGGCAAATTCCACGTTCTCCGCAAGGAATCCGTAACCGGGATGGATAGCATCTACGCCTTTGGCCAGGGCCAGCTCAATGATTTCATCGATGGCCAAATAGGCAGCCACCGGGCCTTTGCCTTTGCCTACTTGGTATGACTCATCCGCCTTTGTCCGAAACAGGGTGTTCTTGTCCTCTTCGGAATATATGGCAACACTTCGGATGCCCAATTCTTTACAGGCTCTGAAAACGCGTATGGCAATTTCACCCCTGTTTGCTACCAATACTCTTTTGAATTTCTTTATGTTTTTCAATCTCTTTCCTGCCTTTCTCTACTGATTTTTCCAAATGATAGCATAAATCACTTTTTTATTCAATATTGATATATTTATCACAGAATTCCTTCACTTTTTTCCAATACAGTTCCGGTTCGTCCCAGCATGTCATGCAGTGGGAAGATCCTTCCACCACAAGCTTTTCTCTTGGCGCACTGCCTGCGTCATACAGTTTTTCCATCATGGAAACCGGCACATCCACATCCCCTTCACCGTGAATAAACAGGACCGGTATGCGGCAATTCTTCATCTGTTTTACTCCATCCCCGTCCCTCATCAAACTGTATCCGGCTCTTCGCCTGGTGACGAAACTGGCCAGCCTCAGGATCGGAAAGGATGGCAGATGGTAAAGCCTGCTTAATTGATGGCGAAGGACATCTTTGATGGAGGAATAGCCGCTGTCTGCAATGATGCCTTTAACGTTGGTTGGCAATTCTTCTCCCCCTGTAAAGATCATTGTGGATGCTCCCATGGAAAACCCGCACAGGAGTATGCTCCTGCAGCTATAGTGGTCGCTAAGATAGTGGATCCAGGTCAAAATATCCAGCCTGTCGTGCCAACCCATGCCGATATAGTCTCCCTGACTTTCTCCATGACCCCTTGCATCCACAAGTAGTACACTAAATCCCATTTTATGGTAACGCTCGCCGATATAGGACATGTTTTTGCCGTTAGAGCGATACTTATGCTGGATGATGACCCATTTCTCAGGATGACCGATTACGGCAGTGGCGTGAAGAAAGGTGTCGTCAAAAGACTGCAGGTAAAAGTTTTCTGAGGAAGATCCTTCAATCCACCCTCTTTCCTGCTCAAAGAGGTATAAGCCTTCTTCACGGTATTTCTCCTTGTGGGCACGTATGGCCTTATCATAAAAGAAGGCACCGACAAAGTATCCGCCCACAAAGACGATCAGAGTTAAGAGTATCAACTGGGGCATGGTACCCTCCTTTCCACCACGGTATTAAACTGCTCCGGTGGGAAAGCCGGAGCAGTTAAGATGATTCAAGAAAAGAATCCAACCGAAAGACTTACTCCGAAATCAGCTGTTCAATGTCAGCCTTCAGTTTACTGGGCGTCTGCTCAGGTTCGAATCGGACTCGTGGCTTCCCTGTCTTATCCACAAGAAATTTGGTGAAGTTCCATTTGATATCGGCACTCTCTTTGTAGTTCTTGTTCATCTTTTTGTACAAAGGGAGCATCACAAGTGGCGTATTGGAATCGGGATCAAAGCCTATTTCATCCTTCAGGTACACAAACAGCGGATCAGCATCATCCCCGTTTACATCGATTTTATCAAAGATAGGAAAGGTCACCCCATACTTGTTTCGGTATCTCTCCTCAATCGTATCTATATCATCCGGTTCCTGTTTCATAAACTGATTGCAGGGGAATGCCAAGATCTCAAGTCCCTTTTCTTTATATTCCTGATACAGTTTTTCCAGGCCCATCAGCTGCTTGGTATAGCCGCAAAAACTGGCCGTGTTGACGATCAGAAGTGTCTTCCCTTTATAATCGGCTAATTCTTTCTTCTTGCCGTCCACCGTCTTTACTGAAAAATCATATACGTTCATCTTATCTCTCCTTTCATTTCTTATACTTAAGGTGATTTTACCTGCTTTTTTCTCTTTCAAACACGGGATAATCTTCTTCCGTAAGCGCTTTCCCACTACGTCTTTTTTCCAGCGCCACCATGACTTCTTCAAACTTGCTCCGTGTCACCGTATATCTTCCCATGGCCAAGGCAGCAGCGACGATGAAAAAAGCCGCGACGATGGTCAAGGTGTTCTCGATCCAAAGCTGAGCCGTAGGTGTCTGGACAGCTGCTTCTCCATTAAACCCTGCCAATTTCAGCATCACCCCAAGCAGCTGCAAACTGATGGCCGCTGATAAGGACTCTACTAAAGACTGCATGGAGGCGATGATCCCTGATCTTCTCTTTCCGCTATACAGTTCATCTACTTCGCAGACATCGTAGACCATGGCCGGCATCAGTTGCCAATATGCCGTGTTTACACAGGAATAAACGAGAAAATATGCGATCAGCCCTGCCCAGGAGTCGATCCCCGATAATTTAGCGTATGTGATGAGGGCAGCGGATATGAGGGAAAAGATGATAAATGCCTTCCTTTTATCGGTTCTTTTGCTGACCGTGGCCACAATAGGGGTGAAGAGGATACCTCCAACCAGTAAGGTAACCATGGCCAGTGAGATTTCCTTGCCGGTCATGTCCATGTTGTAGGTCATGAAGTATATCCTGTTAGCACTGGATATAGTGTTGGCACAAAGATAGATGAGGCTGGTGACCAGGAGCCAGCGAAGAGGTCCCAGTTTCAATATCTGCCAATAGTCACGGAACATTCCACTGACACTAAACTCTCCTTGGGCTTTTTTCTTCTCTTCCTTCCTCCCCATGGTTACCGCCGTAATCATGAGAGAAATGAAGGTAATGATCCCGATGAACAAACCGACCAATTGCCAGCTTTCCTGTATCGACTTTCCTCTATCCATGAGAAAGTCAACAATGTAGGTGGGCAGGACCATACCCAAACTCATCCCGATCACGTTGAAAATATATGCATATGCCCTTACAGATATTCGCTCATTATAGTCTCCTGTGATCTCCGACCCCAAAGCCAGATAGGGATTGAAAAAACCGCTGAATGCCGACCAAAACACGATGACCATGATGATGTAATAAAGGATCTTGCCGGATCCACCCATATCAATGGTGGAGAATAATAAGAAGTTGGCAATGGCCAAGGGAAAGGCGGCGGCAAAAATATAGGGCACCCGTCTTCCGAACCTGGTGGAAGTATGATCACTGAAATAACCGATGACCGGGCTCCACAAGGTATTCCAAACGGCACCCATTGCAGTGATCGTCCCTGCAATAACCGGATCGATCCCGACTACAGTCGTCAAGAAAAACAAAAGATATATAGATATGAGAGTATATGACCCGGAATCCCCGATGGCAGCTACGCCGTAGCCGATTTTGTCCTTCAGTTTCAACTGCCCGTTAATGCTCATTCTCCCTTCATTTTTCTATACTTTGTGTTTTGTAGAGCCTCGTACATTTTAACATATATGAAATCCCTTGCCAATGAATCAAACTTACAAAGATGTGGTATAATATGCAAGAATCCAATTATTTTACCAGCCACTGAAAGGAGATACGATGAAACTGATTGCTCGGATCAAAGGACGCCTGGAAGGTTTGCAGAGTGCCATTGGACGTTATCCGCTTTCCACCGCTTTTCTCTTGGCTGCAACTGTACTTATGGCAGTGATCATCCACAGTGATCATCAATATTCAGTAGAATACTTCACCTTGCTCACCGGTGCCCTTCTGGCGGCATGCATGCAGGGGCTGCAAGAGAGATTTTTTCATTTGATGGGGCAACGTCTGATAATGATGGGGATCACTGTTATTATTCTCATCCCCTACTATTTATGGCTCCGTACAATCGTTTTGGGTTCCTCTAGGCTCTATATTATAGGTATAGTTGTCCTTTTCGCTCTTTGGCTCCTATACATTCTCATTCCGGCACTGGGTTCATCCGTGGGGTTCAACGAGTCCTTCAACCAAGCATTCAAGGCGACCTTTTTAGCCTTCCTTTTTTCCATGGTCCTATTTCTGGGTATCACTATGATTTTAGTCGCACTGAACCGCCTACTGGTGTCGGTGGATCCGGACATGTATGCACACATTGGAAACATTCTTTTCACCCTTTTTGCCCCCTTGCTCTATCTGTCTCGAACACCGTCCAAAGATGGGGCAGGCATGCAGACGGATATGGGTCAGCAATATAGGGTTGCATCGGAACCACTCCGCTTTTGGGAAGTCTTGCTTTCCTATATCATCATCCCCTTAGTGGCTGTCTTTACCTTCATCCTCCTAACATACATCCTTCTCAATACTAGGGGAGAATTTTGGACGAACAACCTGATGGAACCGCTGCTCGTCGCTTATTCGGCTATGGGTCTTTTGGTCCTGTTCCTGGCAGGACGGATAAATAATGCATTTGCACGGGCATATATCAACATCTTTCCTAAAGTCCTCATTCCCGTGGTGCTTTTCCAGCTCATCGCCTCTGCCATGATCATTCCGGAAGTCGGGCTGACCTATGGACGCTATTTCGTTCTCTTCTACGGCATTTTCGCTGTGGCCGCCGGCATTCTGGGCAGCATCTTCCTTGAACGGAAGAACCATTGGATCGCCGGGCTACTTGTCGTCTGTATGCTGATTTCTGTCATACCCCCCTTAGACGCATTTTCTGTCAGCGGTCGCAGTCAGGCCAAAAGACTGACCCAATATTTGACCAAAAATGACATGTTGGTAGATGGAAAAATCGTACCGCCTGTCGCTTCCGTCAGCAAGAAAGACAGACGAATCATCACAGAGACCATGAAAGAACTCAATTATGGAGGCTGGCTCGGAAAGATCGATTATCTACCTGCAGGATATGAACATTTTAGGGACTTTGATCACACCTTTGGTTTCCAGCCCTACTACGGGCAAGTACCTCAGGAAGAATGGACATATATCAGTCGCATTCCGGGAGGACATCTTGACATTACCGATTATGACATCTTGATCGGCTCTGTCCAGTTGGATGCAAGCAATCCCGCCGCAGCCAACGTAAGAGAATTCACTGTAGAAGGAATGGCCTATCACATAGAATGGAAAAATGATCAGCCCGGCCAGCCATTGGTTCTCTTGGATTCTTCCGGTAACTCCTTGGTGGAGGTGAAGATACCCGCCCTCCTTGAACACCTTGATCAAGTCTACCGGGACAACAAGGAAATGATCTTAAGCGATTTATTATACCTGACCGAAACAGATGATGGCGCTCTGGGCATACTGCCCACCGAAGGGCATATGAATCGGGGAAGCAAGGGTTCTGAGTTCTCCATCAACATGGATATCTACATCAGGATCGGGCCCCCAAAGTAAGTTCATGTTCGCACCAACACTTGATCCATGGCGGGTTTTAATGCCATGGTCCCGCCACCTTGGCTGATGATCTCCAGGGCTCTGTTAGGATCTTTAACCACAGATCCGGCCAGCAAGGTAATGCCGTGCTCCCCCATTAAATCGGGGCACAGAGGAGTAGAAGGCCCTACAAGGCAAACCTCTCTTGCATTTTTCAAGTGCCTGGACACCTGATGAAAGGTTTGATTGATCAGAGTGGTCGCTGTCACCACTACCACATCGCATTTAGGAAGATATTGAGGAATCGACGATGACGGATAGAGCTCGCTTCCCGGAGCCACTTCCTGTTCAAAAACGTATATATTTTCTGTCATCGTCTTGATCTTCTCCAGGATCGGCGGAAACATCCCTATCATTCCGAATGTCTCCGTTTTTTTCAGATGAAAGGCAGTCAGCACATTGCCTTTCTCCCATTCCCGCAGAGGATCATTGAAGACGGCATTGATGGCAGCAAGTCCCAAGGCTGCCTTCAATCTGTGACTATCTCTTGCCCACGGAATGATTTCTTTCGCTTCTATTCCAACCAGTTTCCCGGCAATGTCCAAGATCCCGCATCCTCCGCCCATCTCGGAGCGGAAGGTGTAGGCAAGGCCACACCTTTCTCCCTCCAAAAGCACAGCGGTATAGCCAAGGCCTGCACGAACATCTACCGTTTTCAACTCTCCACCCTCAGCCAGGGCTTGCTGAATCAACTGATCGATCATCATCTTTCTCCCTTTATCTTCTCTGTATAATTGTGATCTCAGAATACCTTATCTTATGATCCGGGTCAACAAAATAGCCTGAAACCCTATTTATTCCCATATTTATTTCCATGCACAGGAAATCTTCATTTTAATCCGTCATATCATTATTTATTTCTTTATCTATACGATCTTGCTTTTTCTTAGTTATGCCCACCATAATCAAACGCGTCAGGAAAAACAAAACCACAAATACAACGAAGAATATTGCCAAATTCTTGATTTGGAAATAGTCGCTTAATATTGCAAAAAGGGTAACCGAAAGGCCTCCGGCAACTAAAGCACTAAATAGAATTTGTTTTTTGCTATCGCCCCTCGGATTCCAAATATCGACCCCCTTTATGTAGTTAGCTACCACATTGTACAATCCACACCCTATTAAAAGAAAAAACTCAACTGCATATTGTGAAAAGGGTGCGACTAATACAAACTGCTGTACAATAACGGAAACTAACAGTATTGTGATAATCCACCCATAAGCTCTGCTTTGTATTTTTCTCCGTTCTGATAAAATACGTTCATCTTGAATATAATCATTTTTCATCGTTTCCCTCCCAAAACAAATCATCCAACGTTTTGTCCAGTGCCTTACATATTGCAACGCACAATCTCAACGTAGGGTTATAGTTTCCTGCTTCGATCAAGCCAATAGTCTGACGTGTAACGCCTACTGCCTTAGCCAAATCCTCTTGTTTCATGTCCCGTTCAATTCGTGCAATTTTAAGTTTTTTATTTTTCATATCCGGACTCCTATTGTCATGATTGTAATGTATTTATTCCATAATGTCAAATATATATTGCATTTAATAATAAAAAAAATGTATCCCCAGCTCAGCAGAAGATACATCTTTCTTGGCGGAAGCGGTGGGATTCGAACCCACGTGCCCCGGAGGACAACCGCATTTCGAGTGCGGCTCGTTATGACCACTTCGATACGCTTCCCAGTCAACGATGTTATTATAGCTTATTTTCCTCTTCTTAGCCACAAGAAAAAAATAATATTGTTCTTCCCTGGATGGAACAGAGAAATTCTTGGATTTTGCCCATTTCCCGGTCAAGTCCTTTTTTGTGTGTAAATTCATTTCCTGTATAAACTCCTGTCATCCGGATCTCCGAATGATCCCTTATGCTGTCTTCAGTAAAGCCATCTGTCTCTTTGCGATCTCCTTGTACTCCT